>JAIRKZ010000154.1 GCA_031259845.1 Tannerellaceae bacterium
CGAGGTGATAGAAATCCGTCGATGTACTTACCCCGGAGAAAAAGCCCAACGGATTTATGATAAACTCGGATATCGGTATTTACCCTACAAAAAGAAAAAATCCGTAGTACACAAAACGATCTTCGAAAAAAAACATCCCTCTGAGTATAGGGATTTTAATTCATCATAAGCTGCAATGTGGGTTAAAATTTCATTTTCGTATTCCTCATAGAATTTCATTGATACTTTTTGCGGAGCTTGTGCCAATATTTCCTCCGCAACTTTGTCAATTAGCGGCGTAAGGTCGTGTTTGTACGTATGCCTTATTTCACATTCCCAGACAGTTACAACATTCCACCCCAACACCGTAAGTTTCTGCAAATTAACCTTATCCCTTTCAGTGTTTGAAGTGATTTTATCAACCCAAAAGTTAGTATTTGTTTTCGGTGTGTAGGCGAATTTACAACCCTCGTGCCTGTGCCAAAAACAGCCATGTACAAAAAGAACCGTTTTATATTTCGGCAAAATAATATCAGGCTTTCCGGGCAGTTTTTTGTCGTTCACACGATACCGGAAGCCCCGTGCAAAAAGGGCTTTACGCAATGCCAATTCGGGTTTTGTATCCTTTGACCGGATTTTTGACATACATTCCGACCGTTTTTCCTTATTCCAAATATCTGTCATTGATTCAATTATAAGTTTTTCACTTTGATATTATAATTCTATAAACTTTCCCGAACTAAACGTACTATGCTCATTATGCGAAACATATCCTAACTGATTGGTAACACACTGCGTTTTCCCAATCACCTTATCAATATTCCGGTGAGAATGTCCGTAAATCCAATATTCTATCAGGCTCGTTTCAATGTATTTCCCCAATTCCACTGTAAAAGCCCCATTTATCCTGCTTCTGGCAAAATCGGGCGATGAAAGCTGAAATGACGGAACGTGATGCGTAACCACAACAATATGTTCGGCTTGGCTGTTTTTAACTTTATCTTGTATGAAAGAAAAACATTTGTCGTGTTCCTTGTTGAATTTATCCCAAGTCAGAACTTCGCCGTTATACAAAATGCGATGAAAATCGCTAACGCCCCGTTCTGTCGCCCAAGCTTCTTCCAAACGGATTTTCGCCCAAAGTGTTGAAACGACAATGTTTATATTATCCATTTGAACAACAGCATTGTAATAACATTTTACATTGTTCCGGATTGAACAGACCAATCCTTGCGGCATCTTTGCCAAATCGTAATATTTGTAGAGTTCGTGATTGCCCACTGCAACAATTACTTCACTGTAATTATCGGAAGCCCAATCCCAAAACGGATGATTCTGGTAATTATCATCATTCAAATAGCCAATATCGCCTGCGAGAACAAGAATATCACCCGCAGGCTTTAACGGATTGCGTTTCAGGTAACTGTAATTATCAGAAAACTCTAAATGTAAATCGGAAGCATATTGTATTTTCATAACTGTTACACGCCAAATATTTCTTTCATAATATCCAAGTATCCTCTAATATCCGCATCGGTACGTTGTAAACTGTCCTGCAGCGATTGATTGGGCAAGGACGATTCTATCAAACGGATAAAATTGTTGATGCTTTCTTTCATGGCAGGCGATAATTCAACCGGCGTAAACGGGTCAATCCGCATTGCCAACAAATTGAAGACATCATCTCTGTGTTTTTTGATGTCGCTATTGCGAACTGCCGAATTGCTTTTCTTTTCTTCCGTCAGGTTCAGAAACGCCTTTACTTTCAAACAAAGCAACGATAGCGGATTGGCAATTCGGATGCCATCCTCAATAATACTGCCTGCAACGGTTTGATTGTAATAATCTTCGTCCATCAATATGGCAGAAAGGCTTGATATTTCATCACCAACAGGAATCGGCGTTAAATGAAATCCTGCCGGCTCACCCAAAACATCGGGATGATTCGACAACAATTCTATTTGTACCGGAAAAACCGTCTTTGGGGTGGATAAAACGAAATAGTTCCGCTTTCGAGGATTGATTGTCAAGTTTCCGCTGGCGGGTTTTGTATTCGCTGGAAACGATGAAATTCCAAAAACGATTGCCGAACTCCGGCGTCATTTTTTCGATAACCAGAATCATATAAATATCATCGGTTGCACGCGGACGCATATCCGTATCGCGCAACGCAATATCGCAGGCAGTCCCGCCGATAATCACATAGTTATCCTCAAAACCGGCAAAATATTCCTTGAATTTCTCTAATCCTTTTACCATTGCATATTTTCAATTAAAATTTCCAATTCCTTTTCAACGCGGGCATCCGGTTCATTTTTCAAAGACAGATACAGCGAAAGTTTATCAACATATTTACTACCAATAGAATAAGGCATAAACGGCGGATATTTCCATATTCCAATTTTATAAACACCTTCAATTTCATTGAATTGAACGGATAAACCAGCAAAATCTTTATCCCAAATCGCATTTGTTTCGGATTGTTCAGGATTTAGATGAGAATAATGCGCCAAAGCATTGATTCCGCTAATCTTAAATTCATTATCCGGTAAAGTATCCGAATAAACAATCCTTTTTACCGGCGATGACAGGTATTTTTGCGCCTTTGCCCAAAGTTCGCGTTTATTTTGCTCAAAACAAATGATTTTAGTTCCGGTATCATCCTTTTCCGTTTGACACAGTTGCAATTCTTCCAGATTGACAACGGCACGCGCTAACGCAACATAATTATAAGGCAAGATTGCTTCCAATTGCCTGATTGTAAATTCACTTTGATTTTCCGACAAGTAATACAACAACAAATATTGAGCGACAGGCGTTAATCCCGACGGCTGATGCGTTTTTTCCTTAACCCGTACATTGGCAATCAAGGACGGAAGAAAAGCATATTTATCCGAAACAATAAAATAAACGCCTTGACTGATAAACCGTTCGCGTTCTCGATAAGGCAATGATTCTATCGAAATAACTACCGGCATACCGGTAATCTTTTCGATTTGTTCCGTAATCTTCCTGTATTTCAACGGAGTAATCGCTTCATTGCGCTTTGACTGAATGATACACAAATCCTTATGATTGAATACAACAGCATAATAGGCAAACCGCAACAGTAAATCTGCGTTAAGCCCTTTCAATCTGTTCCGCTGTAGTGGAACAAGTTCAACTGGTATTCCTAATATGGATATTTTATTCATTATAAACTATTATCGCTTATTTTTGCATTATTATCAGTATATATGATAATGGTGCAAATTTAATGATAATATTTTAATTTACAAAACCTGTCAAAACTTTTGTTATGTCGAAAACATTCCATATCTTTGTCCTATCCTTTCAATCGCGGTGCAAAGCGTTGCAGAATCCGGAATTAAAATTGTGGGTAAAACAGTGGGACTTACCGAAATGCAGTTTTTTAATTTGCTAAATATCAACCAGTTGGATTTAAGTTGAGAATCCAAGTGGGACCACTATGCTGCTATTTTAGAAATAGCAGCTTTTTTTATGTTGAACTTGAAATATTATTTACGGCGTAACTGATTGTTATTTAGGATATTCATTTGATGAGCAAACACGCTGTTTGCCATGAAGCCCAATAAATTAGCTTTTGCAGTATGTAGCCAATACGAAATTTGTGCGGATTTTTCAAGTTAAGGGCGCTATCCCTAAATGTCAAAGAACATATTTTATCAAAATCACTTCAAGAGGTCGAATGGTTTCCCTTAACTAAACGACATTGGATTATAATCTGAAGAAATCTTCAAAACAACGGCTATTTTCTAATAAAATCTCTCCTTTAATGGCTTCCTTCCGTTATTTTTGAAAATATTCTTATACTATGTAATTATTGAAATATGCAAAAATACTCCTTATAATACCGGTTTTAGCCCTCCTGCAAGTTAAAAATTAAGACGAAAACTATTTTTTTGTCAAAAAATCATCCTTGGTATGGTTTTTTATCTATATATTCGCACAATAAATTAATTGCTAACGATATTACTTAAATTAATTGCAATGCCTATGATTGTTTTTTTTAGACGTAGGGGGCTTGACGGCGCTCCGTTTCCGGTGTATCCCATGAATCAGAATTATTGAACATCAACTTCAATGAAGTTGAAAGTTATAATTTATACCAATTTATTTATTAACTAAATCATCAATCTTATGTTGAAAAACTTTAAACAAGTAAGCTTGATCGTAATTGCAGCCTTATGTTTTTCCGGGAGCATATATGCAGAGACGATTACGATTGAGCCGCGCGCCGCTATGCTGCAACAAAGCGGTAAAATTACGGGCACCATTGAAGATGCTTTCGGGCCGGTAATCGGAGCTTCTATCCTTGTAAAAGGAACGACCAACGGTACAATTACCGGTATGAACGGAGAGTTTACGCTGGATGGCCTGAGAAACGGGGATATTATTTTGATATCCTATATCGGATATGTTTCCCAGGAAATCGTTTATACCGGACAAACAACGCTGTCGGTTAAGTTGGCGGAAGACACTCAGAAATTAGACGAAGTGGTTGTTACGGCTTTAGGTATCAAACGCGAGAAGAAAGCATTAGGGTATGCTATGCAGGAAGTAAAAGGAGATCAATTAACAGAAGCCCGTGATGCGAACGTGGTCAATACGCTGGCAGGCAAGATTGCCGGCGTGCAAATCAATCAAAGCAGTACAGGCGTTGGCGGGGGAACCCGTATTGTGATCCGCGGTAATAACTCTATTGCCGGCAACAACCAGCCATTGGTAGTGGTGGATGGCGTGCCTATCGACAACTTCAGCAGTGATACGGATGAATATTGGGGAAACGGCGCCATAGACAAGGGTTCCGGCATTTCCGACATTTCTCCCG
The DNA here is from genome assembly GCA_031259845.1 of Tannerellaceae bacterium. GTDB lineage: Bacteria > Bacteroidota > Bacteroidia > Bacteroidales > Tannerellaceae > DFXE01. Next base: position 4,832 of record JAIRKZ010000154.1, read on the forward strand.
ATGATATTGAAAGTATGTCGGTATTGAAAGGCCCTGCCGCCGCCGCTCTTTATGGTAGCCGCGCCGGTAATGGGGTGGTGATGATAACCACCAAGACAGGAGGGGCAGGCAAAGGATTGGGCGTTTCATTGAATACGAACCTTACCTTTGAAAGCCCGATGATGACGCCGGATTTCCAAAACGTATACGGACAAGGCTCGAACAATGTATTTGGTAATGACCTGGTGGGTAGCTGGGGGCCTAAGATGGATGGTTCCACCCAGGCAATGGCGTTAGGTTCTTTTCCGTATGCCGCCCGCGACAACAATTTGTACTCAGATTTCCTGGGAACGGGTACAAGTTGGACGAATAGCCTTGAGCTGGGTAAATCTACCGAAGACATGACTTTCCGCGCATCCGTAACACGCCTGGATAATAAATCGGTTGTTCCCAACAGCGGGATGGAACGTACGTCTGTCAACCTTCGTACAACAGCTAAACTGTCGGATTGGCTATCTGCCGACATCAAAGTCAATTATGTTAATTCAAAATCAAAAAACCGTGTAGCTCTCGCTGCCGACCCGAACAACGTATTCTACGATTACCTAACGATGCCCCGCAGTATTGGCTTCTCCGACTGGGATGCCTACAGGGATAATAACTGGAAAAGGGAAGACGGCAAGCCGGCGTCGTGGAAATTAGTGCACAATACAGCGCCTAACAATCCCTATTGGGCTACAGAGCGTAACCTGAACTCGGATAAGAGAGACCGTTATATTGGCTTTGCCGCCCTTGATTTTAAATTTACCGAATGGCTGAACCTCAAGCTGCGTACCGGTATGGATAATTATACCTTCCTGTACGACTGGACACGTGCAACCGGTAATCCCTATTGGGAAACTAACGGAAGCTATCGCGTACAGACCGAACGGTTTAAGGAACTTAACACAGACTTCCTGTTCACAGCGCAGGGTAATTGGGACAAGTTTGGCATCGTAGGTACGTTAGGCGGTAATATCATGTATCGTTCTACTTCAAAAAACAATGATTGGTCGGGAGAATTGGTTATCCCGGATTTTTATTCAATCAATAACGGGAAGGTACACAGCGGTGAATTCACCAAAAACCGTAAGCAGATAAATTCTTTGTATGCAACGGCCTCTTTTTCATGGGACAACTATCTTTACCTGGATGTTACGGGGCGTAACGACTGGTCGTCTACATTGCCTGAAGACAATAATTCTTATTTTTACCCGTCGGTAGGCGGCAGCTGGATATTTACCCAGATGATGCGTAATGCGGGATATGATATGGGGGTATTGAATTTCGGCAAATTGCGTGTTTCATGGGCGCAGGTAGGGAATGACACAGACCCGTATATGCTGCGTGATTACTATACGCTTAATTATGATATCAAAGGCGGTATATTTAGCGCTTCGAATAAAGACTGGATTGCTAACCCGAACCTGAAGAACGAAATAATCGAATCATGGGAGTTAGGGCTTGAGTTGAGAGGTTTTGAGAACCGTGTGGGATTAGATGTTTCTTACTACAAGAAGAATGCAAAAAACCAGATATTGAAGACCTCGGTTCCTGCCGGCACCGGTTACAGCTACAAGCTGATTAACGCAGGTAATATTGAAAACAAAGGGTTCGAAATCGCTCTGAATGCCACTCCTGTGAAAACATCTACCGGTTTTACCTGGGAAACACTTGTAAACTGGGCAAAGAATCAAAACAAAATTATAGAACTGACCGAAGGCACAGACCGCCAGATATTAAGTGACGGAACCGGCGTGAATTTCATGCAGATCGTTGCCGAAGTAGGAGGTACTTACGGCGATATGTATGGCACGGCTTACGAACGCGATGCCAACGGTACAATCGTAATTGGCGACAACGGCCTTCCTATCCAAGCCGGGGCGATGCAGAAATTAGGAAACAACCAACCGGAATGGATGTTGGGCTGGTGGAACAATTTCTCCTATAAGAACCTTTCTTTCGGATTCCTTTTCGATTTGAATTATGGCGGCGATATCTACATGGGGTCTATCCAACAGGGAACCCGCTGGGGTAATCTGGCGCTAACGCTGGATGGGCGTGACCGCATGGTAGTGCCTGGCGTAACAAAAAGCGGCGATCAAAACACGAAAGAAGTTACCGCACAACAATACTGGACAGGTATTTCCGGTATTACGGAAGCCTTTATTTATGACGCAACAAATGCGCGCTTGCGCGAAGTGAACATCGGCTATTCACTGCCGCGAACGTTATTGGCAAAGACGCCGTTCGCAAGCGTAAAGGCCAGCCTTGTTGCCCGCAACCTCTTCATGATCTATCACAAAACAGAGAAGTTCGACCCGGAATCCGGATTCAGTAATGCAAGTTCCGTACAAGGTATCGAATTTGCTTCCATGCCTACAATGAGGAGCATCGGGTTTAACATTAATGTTACATTTTAATCATTATCCATAAGAAAGGAAATAATATGAAAACAATCAAGAAATATATTGCTTGTTCTTTGTTTTTGTTAGCGCTTTCAGGCTGCGACCTGACCGCACTGAATGAAAATCCAAACGAACCGACAGATGATGTGGATTATAATATGATGGACCCGCGCCTGGGATCCACATTAAGGAATGGCCTCTCTATAGAAGGAGACGACGAGCAACGCGTTAAATCGCTGATGATTGACTTTTTTGCACAAATAGGAGATGGCGGCGGACAATCCACTAAGAACTACATTATGATAGAAGACTGGAGCCGCCGTATGTATAAACGTGTACAGTCTAATGTAGCTTCCCTGAATATTGTGATTCGTAACCTGAGCGAGAATACCGGAGGGAATGATTATTCAAACAGCCTTGCCCTCGCTAAGATATGGCGCGTCTATGTACAAATGACGGGTGTGGATTTCTTTGGCCCGATACCTTTTCCCACGTATAAGGAAGTAGAAGATAACCCTCCGTACAAATCAGTGAAAGATACCTACATGGAATTTTTTGCAGAATTAGACGAAGCCATTGCCCTTATCGATAAAGGAGCAAGCGTTCCGGCATTTGCCAGCTCGGCATCGGATGTATTTTATGGGAATGATATGTCGAAATGGAGAAAGTTTGCTAATTCCCTGCGCTTACGTTTTGCCCTGCGCTTGTCTGAAATAGACCCGGCCACCTGTGCCGCCGAAGCAAAGAAAGCCGTAGAGTCGGGCGTATTTGAAGGCGTAGCGGATAATGCAACAATCGCTCCCGTGGCAAACGGGGATTGGGGGAAGGATTATAACTATACCATGTTCCAGATAACCTGGGCTTCACCGATTAACCTGACTTCTTCGTTCGAGAAATTACTTACGAATATCGGAGGGAAAGAATTTCCAACCTATCTTATAAACAAGAGAAAAGCGCTAACCGGCGATGCAGGAACCCCCTTGTCGGCCATACATCCGGAAAAGGCAGACCCACGGGCTACCGCAATGTTCGACCCGGGATATAACAGTGGCGACTGGAAAGGGATGCCCTATGCTTTAAGTCCTTCCGTATACAATGAAGACGTAAAGTATAAAAAGAACGACTATGCCGAGTTCGGATACCTTATCAAGAATGGGGCTCCTTATAAGAACCGCCCGTATGACATATTCTTGTACGAAGAAGTTTGTTTCCTGAAAGCGGAAGCAGCCTTGCGCGGATTTATTACCGGAGACGCTAAGGCCGAATATGAAAAGGGCGTACGCGCTTCGTTTGATACATGGGGCGTAGCTGCCGACGTGGATGCTTACCTGGCTTCCAATGATAAAAACCTGGCGGGAACCAGCGCAAATTTCGACGATCAGGCGGGCGCAGGCAATACGGCTCTGGAGAAAATCATTACGCAGAAGTATTTCGCCGCATTCCCGGATGTTTCGTTTGAGTCATGGAATGACAAACGCCGTCTCAACCTGCCTCGTATGGATGTAGGTATCGACAGGAATGAGCTGTACTATGATGCGAGTAACAGGGATATTAAAGACCCGAAAAACTTTATCAAACGCGTACAGTATCCCGAACAGGAAGCGCTGATTAACAAGGCGGAATACGACAAGGGCGTTCAATTACTGGGCGGGCCGGATAATGTGGCCACTCCCTTATGGTGGGATAAAAACAAAAATTATTGCACCTCGGCTGATTAATCCGGCTTCATTAAGCAAAGTGTTACTATAAAAACAACGAGGGTGGCTCCGGTTTCGGGGCTACCCTTTTGTCATTTTACCCCCTCCCTGTTTCGCGTATTTGTACCCCGGGTCGGGACAACCCCTGAAAACACGCTGCATTTGGTACTTACCTTTTGATAAAATAACACAAAAAGAAAGGAGATATTGACTATATACGCGCCAACCAACCCCGTATATGTATAAAACAAAGTAAAAAGCGGCCGTTTGCTATCTGTTTGCTCAATAAAAACAGTGGCTAAAAACAGTCGTTTCAGCGCCATTCCGGTCCTCCGGAAGCCACTTTCCCGGGCGCTTTCTGGCCTTCCGGTTTTTCATTATGATTTCTTCGCCAGGTCATTACAATGCTTTTGTAAAGACATCGAAATGCTTTTGCAAAGGCATCATAATCCTTTCCTGAAGAGTCCGTCATGTTTTCCCGGAATCCTCCCGCAAAACAGCCAATCCAGCCTCATTTGATTACGAAAACAACCGGAATCGTCCGCTAATTCCCCCTTTCCCTCCAAACCACCCGTTAGCTGAAAACGCAAATTCCTTAACATCTGTCAGCGAACGAGCCTTAACGGTAGCATATTGTAAAACGGCCCGGCTTCCCTTAAATCTGTTCAGGGAAAAGGCCGTATACTTTAAAAAGAGATTGTATTTACCGTTACTTACCGGATATTTATGTACTTTTGTCTGGAATATATTTAATTAGATGGTATGAAAAGATTATTGTTCGTATTATTTACCGCTGTCGTATTTGTTTCATGCGAAGGGCCCATGGGGCCACAGGGGCCGGCAGGAGAAGCGGGCGGTACGTGGGAAGAAGATTTCTTTGTTGTCCGTCCGAATGAATGGATGACAGAGAAAGGCGCAATTCCGGGAACGGCTGATTTTTACTATTTTCACAGGCGCGAATGGTCTGCAATGGATGAATTTGCTGTGGAACGCGGAATCGTGATTGGATATGTAGAAGACTTCAATGGTAATTATACAGCATTACCTTATGTTTTTCACGACAGGGATGCACGTGACTGGACAGTAACGACTTCCCTGAGTTTTTACCAGGGAGGATTTGAAATACAGGTAACAAATAGCGACTTTGAAGCCATCCCGCCATTGAAAGATATGGTATTCAGAGTTATTATTTTCAAATAAATCGGGGCCCGACGGCAGGTATGCAGAAACATACTACTACGCTAAACGAAACGGTAGAAAAACTTTCGGACGAATCGTCTTACAGGCAATTATTCCATCCTCACAGGGAGGAAGAAGCGGCGCTTTCGAGTGATGCGGTGAAAGAAATCGTGGAACTTTGCCGGGCTATTCTTTTCCCCGGCTATTTTGGCAATGCCCGTATCGGTAAACAGATGATCCGTTTCCATACAGGCGTAAATATCGGAACGTTACACGATTTGTTGTCCGGGCAGATATATGCCGGGCTTTGTTTTTCGGATAAGAAATGTGCCGGATGCCGGGAAAGCGAAATAAGACGGGAAAGGGCGGAAAGCTTATCGGAAACGTTTATTGCCTTTCTCCCGGAATTACGTAACTTGCTGGCTATGGATGTGGAAGCGGCTCTCAATAATGGTACGGCAAGTCAAAACATTGGCGAGGTAATTTTCTGCTATCCGGGGGTGAGAGCTGTGATTAATTATCGCATCGCACATCAATTATATAAATCGGGCGTTCCTTTTATTCCCCGGATGATTTCGGAAATGGCCCATTCGGAAACGGGTATTGATATACACCCCGGCGCTCAGATAGGGCCTCGCTTTTCCATAAGCCACGGAACAGGAACCGTTATCGGGGAAACCAGCGTTGTAGGGAAAGGAGTAACCGTTTGCGGAAGCGCCTGGATTATGGGCAATATAGCGCAGGGAGCAACATTAAAACAAAGACCAAATGGACAAAGCGAATTTTGAAATGGTGGCTAAAACCCTTTCAGGGCTGGAAGAAATATTAGCAGGCGAATTAATTGCTTTAGGGGCTAACGATGTAGAGATTGGGCGCCGTATGGTTTCTTTTACAGGGGATAAAGAGTTGCTTTACAAAGCCAACTTCCATTGCCGTACAGCGTTGCGTATTCTTAAACCGGTTTACCACTTCAAGGCAAAAGACGCCGATACGGTTTACCAGAAGGTGAAGGAAGTGGCATGGGAACATTATATTTCACTTGACAAAACATTTGCCGTTGATTCGGTTATTTACTCAGACAATTTTAATCACTCCAAGTTTGTAGCTTACCGTACGAAAGACGCCATTGCAGATTTCTTTGTGGAGAAATACGGCAAACGCCCTTCCGTACGGGTGAATAATCCCGATCTATACGTTAATATCCATATCTCTCACAACGACTGTACGCTGTCTATTGACAGTTCGGGCGAAAGCCTGCACAAACGCGGCTATCGTATCGAACAGACCGAGGCTCCGCTAAATGAGGTTTTAGCCGCCGGCATGATTATGAAAACAGGCTGGAAGGGAGAATCTAATTTTGTAGACCCCATGTGCGGTTCCGGCACGTTGCTGATAGAAGCGGCTATGATTGCCCTCAACATTGCCCCGGGTATACACCGCAAAGAATTTGCTTTCGAGAAATGGGTTGATTTCGACCGGGAATTATTCGACCGCATTTACAATGACGAAAGTAATGAACGCGAATTTACATTCAAATGTTTCGGCAGCGATATTTCTCCCACCGCCATACAAGTTGCCGGAAAAAACATCCGTAATGCCGGGCTTATGAAATACATTGAACTGAAAGAACTGCCCTTCCAGCAGTTTACCGAAGCGCCTCAACCCGGCCTGATGGTTACCAACCCGCCTTACGGCGAACGGATTTCGCTGCGCAACTTAATGGGGCTATACGCAATGATAGGCGAACGGCTGAAACATGTGTTCTCCGGTTATAATGTATGGATACTCAGCTATAAGGATGAGTGTTTTGAGCAAATAGGGCTGCGCCCCAAAGAAAAGGTAAAGCTGATGAACGGTTCGCTGGAATGCGAGTATCGCTGTTATGAAATGTTTGAAGGTAAAAACAAAGAATATAAAAAAGCGCTCAACGAAGGCGGAGAACAAAAACGCCTGGAGAGGGATACTAAAAAGCCGGGCGAAAAGCGTTCCGTTAATTTCAAAACAGCCCATATAGACCGGCCGGATCGCCGGTTTGCCGCAGCCCGGGCAAAAGAGGAGGAGAAAAAGCCGCTCAAAAAAAGGCGGGATACATCGAATGATTAAACGAATTAAAAAACAACTATGAACATCTTACTAATCGGTTCGGGAGGAAGAGAACATGCGCTGGCATGGAAAATAGCGCAAAGTCCGAAAGTTAACCACTTATTTATCGCTCCCGGCAATGCGGGGACAAGGCAGGTGGGAACGAATGTGCCGGTACAGGCTACTGATTTTCCGGCAATAAAAAACGTTGTCCTGGCAAATAACATAAACCGGGTAGTGGTAGGCCCGGAAGACCCATTGGTAAACGGGATTTATGACTTTTTTAAAAACGACCCGCTTCTGCAGAATATTCCTGTTATCGGCCCAAGCAAACAAGGCGCCCGGCTGGAAGGAAGCAAGGATTTTGCCAAAGCGTTTATGGCACGCCACCGGATACCTACAGCCCGTTATAAAAGTTTTACGGCCGCCACCGTAGAAGAGGGGTATCGTTTTCTTGAATCATTACAGGCCCCTTATGTATTGAAAGCCGATGGGCTGGCATCCGGGAAAGGCGTATTGATTATCCATACGCTGGAAGAAGCCAAAAAAGAACTGCATGCCATGCTGCATGGGATGTTCGGCGACGCCGGCAAAACAGTTGTTATTGAAGAATTCCTCGACGGTATAGAATGTTCCGTTTTTGTTGTTACAGATGGGGCCGACTATAAACTATTGCCCGTAGCCAAAGACTACAAGCGGATAGGAGAAAATAATACCGGGCTGAATACCGGCGGAATGGGCGCCGTATCGCCCGTACCCTTTGCCGGCGACGTTTTTATGCGGAAAGTAGAAGAGCGTATCATCCAGCCAACGATAGAAGGGCTGAAAGCCGAAAATATAGATTACAAAGGTTTTATTTTCTTCGGCCTCATCAACGTAAAAGGGGAACCTATGGTAATTGAGTACAACTGCCGTATGGGCGACCCTGAAACGGAAGTGGTTATTCCGCGCATTCAAAGCGACCTGATGGAGCTATTGGAAGGCATCGTCAGTTGCGACTTGAAAAACCGTCTGCTGGAAATAGACGAACGTACCGTTGCCGCCGTTGTATTGGTGAGCGGAGGCTATCCTGAAACATACGGGAAAGGCAAAGAGATTAAAGGACTTGAAAACCAACTATCGCCTGCTTCCGTTATTTTCCACGCCGGCACGAAAGAATCGGAAGGCAAAACGCTTACGAATGGAGGGCGCGTATTGGCCGTAAGCTCTTACGGAGACAATATGAAAGAAGCGTTAACCCAATCATACAAAACGGCCGGAACTATCCATTTTGAAAAGATGTATTTCCGCACGGATATAGGCTTTGATTTATAATGTAGCGCAATGAAGGGAAGGTATTCATTTCAGGTAAAACAATATACGATTGACACGCCCGCCAATTATTTTTTCCTGTTGGCCGTTTCGCTTGTATTCTGGATTATAGGATACGTTTTCTCTCTGGGCTATCCCGTTTACGGAAACGCTTCTTCCACGCCTTTATGGAATATGGTTTGCCGCCTGTTGCCTAATAAGGGCGTCGCTTGTTTGATAGGCTTGCTATTAACTGCCGGCGGGGCTTTTCTTATTCACCGGGCTAATTACGTATTGGTGATTATCCGGGAAAAAACATACCTGCCCTTTCTCATTTATGTCTTGCTTGTCAGTAGCAATCCTGCTTTTTTCCCGTTCAAATCCATTTCTGCCGGTGTTTTTTGCCTTGTATTGGCAATGTATCAATTGTTTATTTCTTATCAGGATGAGCAAGCCGCCGATAAGGCTTTCAACGCCGCTTTATTTATAGGAGCCGGAAGCCTGTTCTGGGTGTATATCTTGTGGTTTCTCCCTTTATTCTGGATAGGCATGTATAATTTCAAGACCTTGAACATACGTACCTTCTTAGCTTCGCTGACAGGAGTAAGTACCGTGTACTGGTTTCTTTTGTCATGGTGCTTTTTTCGATGGGATTTCACTCCTTTTACCATTCCTTTTTCCGCCTTGGGGAATATTGATTTTCTTCAGGTTACAGGCATCGGGCTGATTGACTGGTGTATTATTGTCTATCTGGTTTTTTTAACAATCATTGCTTCCCTCTATATTGTTACCCACGAACATGATGAAAATATACGGGCACGGCAATACCTGTTTTTCCTGATTGTTTTTGCTATCCTGTCGCTTGTTTTATTTTTCCTGTATGAACAGTCATCCGACGAATTTTTATGTGTCGCCTATATGCCTGTATCCATTTTATTAACTCATTTTTTTACGGTTAAGAAAGGGAAGAAAAGATACCGGGGATTCTATTTGTCATTTACAGTTTATCTTGTTTTATCATTTATCCGCCTGTGGAATTTTTTATTGAATACGGTTATATAGGCGTTTTTATTGCTTCTTTTCTGGCGGCAACAATCCTGCCTTTCAGCAGCGAAGTGGTATTGACAGGCGTTTTACTGGCCGGGGCGTCTTACTGGCCGTGTATGATAGCGGCAACGACCGGCAACTTCCTGGGGGGGATGACTTGCTATTGGCTGGGTATGCTGGGCAAGGTAGAATGGATAGAAAACTATTTAAAATTAGATAAAGTAAAGCTGGATAAGGTACAATCATGGATAAAGAACAAAGGGTCGTGGACGGCTTTTTTTGTTTTCTTGCCGGGCGTGGGCGATTTCATAGCCGTAGCCTTGGGTTTTCTCCGGGCGAATGTGTGGATTGTCGCTATCTCTATGTTTCTGGGGAAAGCCGTTCGTTATTGGGTATGGATGGAGTTTGTTTTTAAAGTGCAATCAATGTTCTAAAACGTTTATGTGATGGAATTCCGGACACAGATTACAATCCCCGCATCAACCTTTGATTTCTCATATCATGACGAAATAATGCTGATGGGTTCCTGTTTTGCAGAAAATATCGGGGCAAAACTCCATGAAGCTAAATTTACGGCGGATATTAATCCTTCCGGGATACTCTACAATCCTGTATCCGTAGCATTATCATTGAAAGCATTACTGCATCCGGCGCCGTTTTCGCCCGATGAATTGTTTGAGCATGAAGGGCTTTTTCACAGCTTTGCCCATCACAGCCGGTTTTCGGCTCCCTCTCCCGAAGAGTCGTCTGATAAGATAAACCGGCGGCTGGCTGTTTCGGCTGTTAATTTAAGTAAAGCGTCCCGGCTTATCCTTACTTTCGGGACGGCATTTGTGTACCGTTTAAAAAGTAATGGGCGGATTGTTTCCAATTGCCATAAATTACCGGAAAAGATGTTTTTTCGCGAAATCGTTTCTGTGGATACCGTTCTGGCCGAATGGAATACGCTCCTTCTCTCTCTTTGGGAACAAAATCCGGATATAAAGGTCTTGTTTACGGTTAGCCCGGTACGCCATTGGCGGGATGGCGCTCATGCGAATCAACTAAGTAAGGCAACGCTTCTGCTGGCTGTAGACGCATTGCAAAAGAAATATCCGGAACGTATCGCTTATTTTCCGGCCTATGAAATTATGATGGACGAATTACGCGATTACCGTTTTTATGCCGGCGATATGCTGCATCCCTCCCCCGTTGCCATAGACTATATCTGGGAATGCTTCACCCGCCATTACCTTGTACGTGAATCGCAGGTAATCATGAAAGAATGGCTGGAGATACAAAAAGCAATGAATCACAAACCGTTTCAGCCTCAAAGCGAGGGATACCGGCAGTTTATCTCGCAAACTTTGTTAAAGGCGGAACAAATTAACAGGAAATTTCCTTCCTTTGATATTGTAAAAGAGATTGAACAATTAAGGGCTAAAGCAGAGAATATATGAATTACACGATAAAAGAAGTTGCAAAGATAATAAACGCAAAAACAGTAAAACTGCACGACACAACCATCTGTATATTGCTTATTGACAGCCGCCGGCTCTCCTTTCCCGAAGAAAGCCTTTTCTTCTCGCTAAAGACGAAAACAAACGACGGGCATAAATACATCGGCGAACTGTATAAGTTGCGTGTTCGCAATTTTGTGGTAAGCGAAATGCCGCCGGATGCCGAATCAATGCCGGATGCTAATTTCTTAGTAGTGAAAGATACATTGCGGGCCTTGCAGAAACTTGCCGCTTTCCACCGGAGGCGTTTTACCATCCCTGTTATCGGCATTACGGGGAGTAATGGCAAAACGATTGTAAAAGAGTTCTTATACCAGCTTTTGTACACCGAATTTAGTATCGTACGTTCGCCCCGCAGCTATAATTCGCAGATAGGGGCGCCTCTCTCCGTTTGGCAAATGAATGAGAAGCATACGCTGGGTATATTTGAAGCCGGCATTTCCCAGCCGGATGAAATGGAACGGCTGAAACCGATTATTGCCCCTACCATTGGAATTTTTACAAATATAGGAGAAGCCCATCAGGAGAACTTCCTTTCTTCTACCCAAAAGTGTATGGAAAAGCTCCGCCTGTTCAGCGAATGTGAAGCGATTATTTATGATGGCGACAATGTATTTATCTCTAACTGCATCGAATCGGCTTTCCTTTCGCACAAAGCAATCGCCTGGAGTAAAACAAATTCGGAGGCTCCCTTATTTGTAGAATCCATAACGAAGAAAGCTTCCGAAACCAAGATTGTATGTACAATCATGGGGCTGAGTAGCGCCTATATAATCCCGTTCACCGATGATGCGTCTATCGAAAATGTGATCCATTGCATTGCATTGATGCTTTACCTGAAACCTACAAGTATCCGCGACGCCGCCAAGTTCTCGCGGCTGGAGCCTGTTGCCATGCGGTTGGACTTGAAACAGGGAAGGAATAACTGTGTGCTGATAAACGATAGCTATAACTCGGACATCAATTCGCTGGATATAGCGCTCGACTTTTTACAAAGCCGGAAGATGGAGAAACAAATGAAGAGCACCCTTATCCTCTCCGATATCCTGCAATCCGGCACGCTCCCCAAGTCATTGTATAAAAAGGTAGCCGATCTGGTAAACCGGAAAAAGATAGGGCGCATCATCGGTATAGGGCGCGACCTGATGGAATATGGCTCGTTGTTTACGATGGAAAAAGAGTTTTATCAGACAACAGAAGATTTCCTTTCGTCGCCCAGCCTGAAAAACTTCAAAGATGAACTCATTTTATTGAAAGGATCGAGGCGTTTCCATTTTGAACGCATATCGGAATTACTCGAAAAGAAAGTGCACGAAACCATCCTGGAAGTAAACCTCGACGCTATTGTCTATAATTTTAACCATTACCGTTCCATGCTTCGCCCGGAAACAAAAATAATTGCTATGGTTAAGGCATTCGGATACGGCATAGGCCCTAATGAACTGGCCAAAACATTACAGGAATACCGGTGCGACTGCCTGGCTGTGGCTGTAGCCGACGAAGGGGCTGCGCTTCGTAAAGAAGGAATCTCTATCCCCATACTCGTGATGAACCCCGAACTCAGCAGTTTCAACCTTTTGCTGGAAAACCAGCTTGAACCGGAAATTTACAGCTTTCACCTGTTGGATGCAATGATAAGGGAAACGGCGCGCCGGGGTATCACCTCGTATCCTGTTCATATAAAAATAGACACCGGGATGCACCGCTTGGGCTTCCAGCCGGGCGACATGCAAGCGCTTTGCGAGCGTCTCAAACGGCAGACCGGCCTTACAGTCCGTTCCGTTTTTTCCCATTTAGCGGGAAGCGATTCGCCCGAATTTGATTCGTTCTCAGAGCAACAGGTGGCGACATTCGAGCAGGCGGCGGAAGAACTCAAAGCCGGATTGGATTATAAGATATTCAAACACATACTCAATTCGGCCGGTATTGAACGGTTTACAAAATACCAGATGGATATGGTGCGGCTGGGCATCGGATTATATGGCATAAGCGCTTACAAGGAGGAGCTGCAAAATGTAGCCACCCTGAAGACTACTATTCTTCAGATACAGGAAGTCCCGGCAAGCCACTCCGTTGGATACAGCCGCATGAGTTATGTTTCGCGCAATTCGCGTATCGGCATCATACCCATTGGCTATGCCGACGGCTTAGACAGGCGCTTCGGCAACGGGACGGGAGAGGTATTGATAAACGGCTGCCGTTGCCCCATCATCGGCAATATCTGTATGGACATCACCATGGTAGACGTTACCGGTATAGATGCCCATGAAGGCGATTCTGTCATCATCTTTGGAGAAAATCTCCCCATCAAAGAACTATCCGGCAAATTAGGAACAATCCCCTACGAAATACTAACGTCTATCTCCCCACGCGTAAAAAGGGTTTGTTACAGGGAGTAAAACCGGGCTGTGTTCGCATAAAAAAAGAAAGGCATCATCACGATGCCTCGCTCTCTGAACTAAATAATAAAAATAAAAGTTATGTGGGAAGGTGTTTTACATAACCTTTTCAAAAATTTCAGAATGGAATTTTTCAGCTTGTTCCGTGTTTTTACCTGAATTATATTTTTTCTCAAATTCTTTTACTCCTTCAAATGTATCTGCTTTGATTGATAAAGTAACGTCTTTGCCTTCCGTGCCGGGGAGGCTCGACAAATCAAATGCTACAAATCCGTAACGCAAATAAGAAGACTGGTCGCCCATTGCATTGTGCCGGAACTCCAGCTTGTAGGGTTCTTCGTTATCTGCTGTGGCAGGCAATAAATTAACGAAATGTTTTATGCCATTGGAGCTGAAATACGCTTTAAATTCAATATTCAGAAATCCGTCTCCTACCCATATAGCTGTGATTTCTACCGGGTCTGTCCCGTAAACAGAATCGTTCTTTGCGCCCAGATTGCCGGAAATTGCTTTCGTGAGTATGGTGTCAATGGCGTTCAACTTAATTACATGGTCGTAGCCTTCAAAATTATCCCCTAATTTGGTGTAATTAATTTGTACACGCTGGGGCTTTACCGGTTGATAACGGATATGGAGGGGCGCTCCCGGCCATAGCGTCGTACTGTCGTCCAATGTAAGATAGAAAGAACTGTCGCTTATAGGCCTCGCCGTTGCAATAGACACCCACATATTGCCTAAAGAATAGCTGTTATCATCATCCAAGCATGAATTAAAAGTGAAAGAGGCAACTGCCATTCCTGTAATAACAAAAAATAATTTCAACATCTTCATAAATTAAATATCTTTATAATTTTCTTTACATAAAGAAGATGATGATGGACAATGATATGCTGCAAAAGGATATACAAAAGATGTTAATTGTGCAAATATTTATAGATAAGGCGTGCAGTACGTTGAGAAGCGCCGGCTTTTCCAAGGATATGGACTACTTCATCGTATCCGTTGAGCATCTGCTTTTGGTAGGAGGCGTTGTAAAGGATGCGTTTCAGCTCCGTATAAATAGCCGGGTATGAAAAACGGTCGGCGAACAGTTCCTGAACAATTTCCCGCCCGGCAATCAGGTTTACCAATGATATATAGTCGGTATGAAAAAAGTGGCGGAAAACAAATCCGGCGATTTTCCCTAATTTAACGTAATAACAAACCACCTGCGGTACACGGAAAAGCAAAGCTTCCAGCGTGGCCGTACCGGAAGTGACCAAAGCGGCGGAACTGTGGTATAAAAGGGGATAGGTTTGATTAAAGACAATTTTGACGGGATACCGGCTGGTGTATTGGGTATAATAGGCGCGTTCTATACCCGGGGCGCCGGCTATAACCGCCTGGCAGCCGGGGAAAGCCGCTGCAACTTCCAGCATTACGGGCAGGTTATCTTTTATCTCCTGCTTGCGGCTACCTGCCAATAGCGCCAGGATGGGTTTGCCTGTAAGGCCTTCTTCCGCCAAAAATGTACCGGGGCATACAGCTTGCTGCTGGATAAACGTATCAACAGCGTCTACAGAAGGGTTTCCTACATAATCTACCGGATAGTTCAGCTTGCGGTAAAATTCTTTCTCAAAAGGTAAAATGCAGAACATCTTATCTACATACCGGCGGAAAGCGTTGATCCGGTATTTCTTCCAGGCCCATATTTTTGGCGAAATATAATAGTAAACAGGTATCTGTAATTGCGTTTTTACATATGTGGCAATTTTCAGGTTAAACCCGGGGTAATCTATCAGTATAACAACATCCGGCTGCCAGGTACGGATATCATCGCGGCAGGCTTTCATATTCCGGAGAATGGTTCGCAGATTACGTAACACCGGCACAAAACCCATATAAGCCATTTCCCGGTAGTGCTTAACCAACGCGCCGCCTGCGGACTGCATCAAGTCGCCCCCCAGAAACCGGAACCTGGCTTCCGTGTCGGCTTCCGTCAGGGCTTTCATCAAATTAGAGGCATGCAAATCCCCGGAAGCTTCGCCGGCGATGAGGTAATACTTCATTCGTCTTGTATCATTGAGTGGAGCTTTAGCATGAAATCGTAGTCTGTTACGTCTATCCGGCAGGGAACCAAAGAGGCGTAACCGTTATCCAGCGCCAGCGTATCGTTCTCCGGGTGGATGGGCTTTGCTTCATCAAAGCTGCCGGTGAGCCAATACACCGGATTGCCTGAGGCGTTTTCGGAGCGCATATATTCGTTAATAAAACGGCCTGCTGCCTGCCGGCATACTTTTAGCCCTTTTATGTGGGGGATATTGGGAACATTCAGATTGAGATACGTCCCGTCCGGAAGCCCTTCTTTTAACAGACGGCGGGCGAGTTTGCGCCCGAAAAGGCAACACTCGCCGAATCCGGCGCCTTCCGTATAGTCTGTTAATGAAATACCTATCGAAGGAATGCCTAAGATACATCCTTCGATGGCGGCTCCCATCGTACCGGAATAATGAACGCAAATGGCCATATTCCCCCCGTGATTGATACCGGAAACCACTAAATCCGGTTTTCTGCCTAAGACGTCATTCACTGCCAGTTTCACACAGTCAACAGGGGTGCCGGTGCAGCTATATATGCGCAGGCCCGGCTCTTCCTTCATTAATGTGTAAGTAACAGGGATAAGAGACGTAATAGCGCTCGACATTCCCGAGCGGGGCCCGTCGGGTGCAAATACGGCTAAATCGCCCAATTCCCGTAAACAGGCTGTCAACTCTTTTATTCCTTCGGCGTGTACGCCATCATCGTTTGTAATTAAAATAAGCGGTTTATCCCTCATCACGTTTATGTTTTATTTATAACCTCACAAGAAAGGCGCCTCTCCATGCCTTATATTCAAAGCCTTGCTTTTAGTTTGGCAAGCATGTCTTGCGTCATGGAATCAAGGTCGTATACAGGTTTCCAGCCCCACTCTTCACGGGCGCAGGCGTCGTCCAGCGAATTAGGCCAAGACTCGGCAATTGTTTGCCGCAAGGGGTCTACCTGATATTCCATCGTAAAGCCCGGAACGTATTTCTTTATATTATGGAAGATAATTTCCGGGTCGAAACTCATGGCTGCAATATTAAATGCGTTCCGGTGTACCAGGCGAGACGGGTCGGCTTCCATCAGTTGAATCGCTGCATGCAGTGCATCGGGCATGTACATCATATCCATAAAAGTACCGGCGGCTATGGGGCATATAAAATGATTACCTCTTACGGCTTCGTAATAGATATCTACTGCGTAGTCTGTTGTGCCGCCGCCCGGAGGGGCGATATAAGAGATTAATCCCGGAAAGCGTACCGAACGGGTGTCTACCCCGAAACGGATGAAATAGTAATCGCTCAGCAACTCGCCCCCCACTTTGGTTACCCCATACATCGTACGCGGGTTGCGGATAGTGTCTTGCGGCGTATGGTCTTTGGGCGTATTATTGCCAAAGACGCCGATAGAACTTGGCGTGAATACGGCGCATGTATATTCGCGCGCCACTTCCAATACGTTGAATAATCCGTCCATACCTACTTTCCAGGCCAGTTGAGGCTTTGCTTCGGCTACGGCAGACAGGAGGGCGGCCAGGTTGTAAATCGTATCAATTTTATACCTCGATACTACGTCTGCAATCTGTTTGTCGTTCGTGATGTCTACAATTTCGGCGGGGCCTGTTTCCAGCAACTCCCCTTTAGGTTCGGCGCCCGGTATGTAACCTGCTACAATGGCGCCATTGTAGCGTTTCCTTAGTTCCAGCGTTAATTCGGTGCCAATCTGCCCGGTTGCCCCAATTACTAATACATTTTTCATTGCGTTTTAAGTACTTTAATATTTTGCTGTAAAGATATATAGAAATTAAAACCTGTGCAAACCATGATTTCCGTATCTTTACACGTTTTTTTTATTGAAAGACAGGTATTGTATGGCAGATGAACATAGCATTCTGATTAAGGGCGCGCGCGTCAACAATCTCAAGAACATAGATGTAGAAATTCCCCGTGACAAATTTGTTGTTATAACCGGATTGTCGGGAAGCGGCAAGTCGTCGCTGGCTTTCGATACGCTGTATGCCGAAGGGCAGCGCAGGTATGTGGAAAGCCTGTCTTCGTACGCCCGGCAGTTTTTAGGGCGGATGAGCAAACCGGAGGCCGATTATATTAAAGGCATTCCGCCGGCTATCGCTATCGAGCAGAAGGTAAATACCCGCAATCCACGCTCTACCGTGGGCACATCTACCGAGGTGTATGAATACCTCCGCTTATTGTATGCCCGTATAGGGAAGACGATATCTCCGGCCTCGGGACAGGAGGTGAAGAAACACCAGGTGAGCGATATCGTACAATGGGCGCTGTCTTACCCGGAAGGAACACGCTTTGCCGTATTCGCCCCGGTTATCCTGCCCGAAGGGCGCAGCATGAAAGAGCAATTGGAGATTTTGCTGAAAGAAGGCTATACCCGCCTTTCTATCAATGACGAGGTATACCGGATAGAGGAAGCGCTTGAAAGGGAAGAGTTGCTGTCGTCTCCCGTGATTGAATTATTGATAGACCGCCTGACGGTTTCAACAGATAAAACGTTGAAGAGCCGCTTAGCCGATTCGGCGGAGACGGCTTTCTTTGAAGGGCGCGATACCTGCTTTATCCGTATCTATACAGCCGGGGAGACGGTAACGAAGGAGTTTTCCAAAAAGTTTGAAGCCGACGGCATTGTCTTTGAAGAACCCTCGGACAGGATGTTCAGCTTTAATAATCCGGTGGGGGCTTGCCCTGCGTGCGAAGGGTTCGGAAAGGTATTGGGGATTGACGAAAACTTAGTGATTCCGGACAAAAGCCTCTCTGTATACGAAGGCGCCGTAGTATGCTGGAAAGGCGAGAAGATGAGTGAATGGCTCCATGAGTTTATCATGAAAAGCGCCAAGTATAAATTCCCGATACACCGCCCGTATTATGACTTAACGGAAAGCGAAAAATCGCTACTGTGGCATGGAGCCAAAGGGCTTCGCGGCATCGACCAGTTTTTTACGTTTGTAGAAGAAAACCTTTACAAGATTCAATACCGCGTGATGCAAGCCCGCTACCGGGGAAAGACGGTATGCCCCGCCTGTAAGGGAAGCCGCCTGAAACCGCAGGCTTTATACGTAACGGTAGGCGGGCGGAACATTGCCCGGTTAGTAACCCTCCCGGTTACCGGGCTGAAAACCTTTTTCGACAACCTGCAACTGGATGATACCGATGCAGCCATAGCCAAACGATTGCTGGCGGAGATCAATAGCCGTTTGCAGTTCCTGCTCAACGTAGGCTTGGGCTATCTTACATTAGACCGTCTTTCCTCTTCCCTTTCCGGCGGGGAAAGCCAGCGGATCAATCTGGCCACTTCACTGGGGAGCAGCCTCGTGGGCTCGCTTTATATCCTGGACGAACCGAGTATCGGCCTGCATTCGCGCGACACGGATTTGCTGATTAACGTATTACGGCAGTTACAGGCGCTGGGCAATACCGTTGTAGTGGTAGAGCATGACGAAGAAATCATCCGCGCCGCCGATTATATTATCGATATAGGCCCCGAAGCCGGAAGACTGGGCGGCGAAGTAGTGTATCAGGGCGATATTAAAAACCTGCGCAGCCATACCGGCAGCCATACCGTGCGTTACCTCACGGGCGAAGACAGGATAGCCGTTCCCCCTTTTCGCCGGCCATGGAATAATTACATTGAAATAAAAGGCGCCCGCAAAAACAACCTCAAAGGAATTGATGTGAAATTCCCCTTGAATGTGATGACCGTAGTTACGGGCGTAAGCGGTTCGGGTAAAAGTACGCTGGTGCGTGATATTTTCTACGAAAGCGTTAAACACAGGCTTGATGACAATGGGCGGGCTGCCATAGACTGCAAAACGCTGGAAGGAGACTTTCATTTGATACAAGGAATTGAATTTGTAGACCAGAACTCTATCGGCAAAAGCTCCCGTTCCAACCCCGTAACCTATATCGGCGCATACGACGAAATCCGGAAATTATTTGCAGAACAAACTTTAGCCAGGCAATTAGGATTCTCGTCCGCTTACTTCTCTTTTAATAAAGAAGGCGGGCGGTGCGAAGAATGTAAGGGAGAAGGGAAAATTACGGTAGAGATGCAGTTTATGGCCGATATCTCCCTCGAATGCGACGTGTGCCATGGAAAACGTTTCAAGCCGGAGATATTGGAAGTAGAATACAAAGGCGCCAATATCTGCAACGTATTGGATATGACCGTAAACCAGGCAATTGAATTTTTCGGCAAATCCAAAGACAGTCAGGAGAAGAAAATAGTAAAACGCCTCAAAACCTTGCAGGATGTTGGCTTAGGCTATATCAAACTCGGACAAACCTCGTCTACCCTCTCCGGCGGCGAAAACCAGCGGGTGAAACTGGCCTCTTACCTGGGGCAAGACAAACAACAACCCACCCTCTTTGTATTCGACGAACCAACAACCGGGCTACACTTCCACGATATTAAAACCTTATTGAAAGCTTTCCATGCCTTAATAGAAAAAGGGCACAGCCTGGTAATCATAGAACACAACATGGATATAATCAAATGCGCCGATTATATAATCGATTTAGGCCCTGAAGGCGGAAACGCAGGCGGCCACTTAGTTTGCGCAGGCGCCCCGGAAGAAATCATCAAATGCACAGAATCCTTTACCGGACAGTTCTTAAAAGAGAAATTACACCCTGACAGAACGTAATCCGCATAGCCTCCTTTCAAAGCAGTTTTTATCCGGGAAACCGGCCGCTCCGGGGGTAAGGCGGGAGCTTTGGCGCATCCCCCTCCCTGGCGGTCGTTGTCCGTCCCCTCCGCTCATCGTCCGGGCTGTCCGCAGCAATCCCTTGCGCGGACAGCCCTTTTATTATAGCGCTTGGGGCCTTCGGGGTCAGCCCCCCGGCCTTCCGGGTCAGCCCTTCGTCTTTCCGGGTCAGCCCTTGGTGTTTCCGGGTCAGCCCCCCGTCCTTCGGGGTCAGCCCTACGCCCTTCGGGGTCAGCCCCACGGGCATGCGGGGTCCGCCCGGCGCCCTTCGGGGTCACCCCACCGCCCTGCGGGGTCGGCCCC
>JAIRKZ010000162.1 GCA_031259845.1 Tannerellaceae bacterium
TTAAGTTCCGCCTGCATTACCTGCCTGAAATACGTTCCGGCAAACAGAAAGAGTTGATGAGCGATCTGGTGTTAAGCGAACTGGGCCTTGTGTCCAACAATTACTATCAAGGGTTCGAATCGATGAAGCTGCATTTGCTTTTCCAAGCCTCTTATTACCTGAATACCGGAAGCTATAAATCGGCTGTCCGCTATTATACAGAATTGTTGAACCTGTTTGACGAGTATGAATACTTTAAACAAAATCCTCCCATTTACTATTTCTCCACTTTGGAAGGAATCATCAACAGCCTCCTTACGGCTGGTTTTTACGATGAAATTCCTGCCTTTATTGAAAAGTTGAAAACGCTGAGGAAGCCGGATTACCCCCAAGACTTTTTGCTGAAGGTGCATTGGAGTATCTTCTTCTCCCAGATACAGTATCTGATACATACCGACCGTTTTACGGAAACCAAACAGGTGTGTTTTGATTATGAATACGTCTTGTATAAAAAAGTAAAATCGCTCCATCCCGAAAACCAATTGAAACTCTATGTCTGTTCTGCCGTTATCTATTTATACAACCGGGAACTGAAACAGGCAAACGGCTATATAGAGAAAATAAACAGGGAGGGTAAGACGTTCCAGATATTCCCCGTTTATAAAACCGCTCGCCTTTTAAAACTGATTATCGACGCCGAACGAGCCGAATATGACCTGCTTGAAAATGAAATCCGTTCAATCAAGCGCTCTCTCGAAAAGGAGGCTCAGGCTTATCTTACAGAGAAAGTTGTTTTTAAATTCGTATTGATGTATCCTATCCCTAAATATCAGAAAGCAAGAGAACAACAATGGAATAAACTGGAAAAAGACATCCTGAAAATACGGGATAATAAATATGAACGCCACTTACTAAACATATTTGACTTTACACATTGGATAGAAATCAAACTGACCGGAAAGTAAATAAGTCTTATTTCTCGCGTATAAAGATATTGACCGGCGTACCCGTAAACGTCCAGTTCTCGCGTAATTTATTTTCGAGAAAGCGGCGATAGGGCTCTTTTACCCATTGGGGCAGGTTGCAAAAGAATACAAATGAGGGGACTACTCCTGCCGGTAATTGAGTAATGTATTTTATCTTAATATATTTCCCTTTCCATGCCGGAGGTGGATAATTCTCTATGATGGGCAGCATTACTTCGTTCAATTTAGCCGTAGGGATGCGCCTGCGGCGATTGTCGTATACTTCTTTCGCCATTTCAAGCGCCTTTAGTATACGTTGCCTGGTTACGGCAGAAATGAACAGGATGGGGAAATCTTTAAAAGGGGCTAACCGCTCGCGTATTGTATTGGCATAATAAGAAATCGCTTGTTGGCTCTTATCTTCTACCATATCCCATTTATTCACACAAACCACAAGCCCTTTTTTGTTTTTTTGTATCAACGAAAAAATATTTAAGTCCTGGCTTTCAATACCTCGCGTGCCATCGATCATCAAAATACAAACATCCGAATTTTCTATCGCACGGATAGAACGGATAACAGAATAATATTCGAGGTCTTCAGTCACTTTCCCCTTCTTGCGGATACCGGCTGTATCAACCAAATAAAAGTTTAACCCGAATTTATTGTATTTTGTATAGATCGAATCGCGCGTAGTGCCGGCAATATCGGTGACAATATGGCGTTCTTCACCGATAAACGCATTTATCAGGGATGATTTCCCTGCGTTCGGGCGTCCGACCACCGCTAAACGCGGTAATTCTTCATCCCAATCATCCGGTTTTTCTTCCGGGAGCAATGTTACGATTTTGTCGAGCAAATCGCCTGTGCCGGAACCATTGACTGCCGAAACACAGTAAGGGTCGCCCAAGCCTAACGAATAAAACTCTGCCGACATGGGATGTAACTCAAAGTTGTCTGCCTTATTGGCTATCACAATAATCGGCTTTTGGGAGCGGCGCAATATCCTTGCTACTTCGCCATCCCAATCGGTTATGCCATTCAATATATCGGCCACAAATAAAATAACGTCGGCTTCTTCAATAGCGATTTGTACCTGCTTATTTATTTCTTCTTCAAAAATATCTTCCGAATTAACCACCCAGCCACCGGTATCAACCAATGAAAATTCTTTTCCTGTCCATTCTACTTTGCCATACTGGCGGTCGCGCGTAGTGCCGGCTTCTTCATTTACAATAGCCTGGCGCGTTTGCGTTAAACGATTAAATAACGTCGATTTTCCTACATTAGGCCTTCCAACGATTGCAACTATATTTCCCATAAAATTGTCAATTGATTTGATATCCAAAAGCTTTCAATATATTATCCCTGTTTCGCCAGTCTTTTTCTACTTTGACAAACATTTCCAGGAATACTTTTTTGTTGAAGAAACGCTCTATATCTTTCCGGGCCATTGTCCCTACTTTCTTTAACGCTGCTCCTTTAGGGCCGATAATGATTCCTTTTTGCGAATCACGTTCTACAATGATCAAGGCTTTGATACGAATCAGGTTTTCTTCTTCTTTAAACTGTTCTACCACAGTCTCTACTGCATAGGGTATCTCTTTCTGATAGTATAAAAGAATTTTCTCGCGAATAATCTCGGTCACAAAAAAGCGAGCGGGTTTATCCGTCAGAGCATCTTTTTCAAAATAAGGAGGAGATTCGGGTATTAAAGTCTCTACCCGTTGCTTCACATAATCAATATTGAAATTGGCAAGAGCAGAAACCGGTATGATTTCCGCTTTCGGAAGTATTTCTTTCCAATCAGCCGCCAATTGTTCCAATCCTGCCTGATCGGTAAGGTCTATTTTATTGATTAATAATAACACCGGGCAATCTACCTGTCGTACTTTTTGTAGAAACCCCTCATGCTTATCAATCGTTTCTACAATATCTGTTACATATAATAATATATCTGCATCGCCTAATGCGGATTCAGAGAAATTAAGCATAGATTCCTGCAACTTATAATTCGGTTGCAATACTCCGGGAGTATCGGAATAAACGATTTGCGTATCTTCGGTATTTACAATCCCTATAATGCGATGGCGGGTTGTCTGCGCCTTGGAAGTGATGATTGATATCCTTTCTCCCACCAACCTGTTCATCAGCGTAGATTTCCCGACATTCGGATTCCCGACGATATTAACAAATCCGGATTTATGCTTTTTTTCCGTCATAAGCCCATTTCAAATAAATAGCTCCCCATGTAAAACCAGCTCCAAAGGCTGTCAGGATAAGCGTGTCTCCTTTTTTCAATTTACCTTCATATTCCCATAAACATAAAGGAATCGTACCCGCACTTGTATTGCCGTACTTCTGGATATTGATCATTACTTTTTCCTTTACATCCAAGCGCTTTGCCACTGCCTCAATGATACGCAGATTGGCCTGGTGAGGGACAATCCAGTCTATATCATCTTTGGTTAGATGATTCCTCTTTACAATTTCAATCGAAGCATCGGCCATATACGTAACCGCATGTTTAAACACATATTGTCCGTCCTGATATACGTAATGCATTCGTTTATCTACCGTTTCGTGTGTGGAAGGATAAGCAGACCCGCCTCCTTTCATAAATAAATGAGACAGCCCTGTTCCATCTGTGCGGAGTAATGTGTCCATTATTCCTAACTCTTCATGTGTCGCTTCCATCAATACGGCCCCACAGCCATCCCCGAAGAGGGGACAGGTGGTACGGTCTGTATAATCGGTAATAGACGTCATTTTATCTCCGCCGAGAACTACTATTTTAGAATAGCGGCCCGAACGTATATAATTAGCCCCCGTTTCCAACGCATAAAGAAAACCTGTACAAGCAGCCTGAGAGTCAAACGTCAATGCATTTTTACACCCCGTATTGTAAGCAATCATAGAGGCGGCTGTAGGGAAGAAATAATCAGGGGTGGTCGTTGCACATATAACAGCTTCCACATCTTCAGGATTTGTTTTTGTTTTTTCAAACAACTGTTCTACCGCTTTTGTACCCATATAAGACAACCCTAATTCTCCTTTTAAGATACGGCGTTCTTTAATCCCTACACGTGATATAATCCATTCGTCGGAGGTATCCACTATTTTTGATATATCTTCGTTCGTTACTATATCTTCAGGTACATAGCCTCCTATACCTGTTATTATTGCATTAATTGTATTCGTCATCCTTTGAAACTCCTGTTCTCTGTTTAGTTACAAAAAAGCCCTAAAACAAATTTAGGGCTATACCTTTTGTGTCTCTTGCATTCGGCAAGAACAAATGTTATACGGCAACTTCTTTTTCAATTGCCAACTTACCGCGATAATAACCACATTCACCACACACCGTATGATAAATATGCCACGCATTACAATTCGGACAAATCGCCATTGTCGGTAATACAGCCTTGTCGTGCGTACGTCTTTTGGCTGTTCTTGATTTTCCTTGTCTTCTTTTAGGATGTGCCATTTTTATTTATTTAATTATTATTCATTTTCATTATCCATTAAACCTTTCAAAGCATCCCAGCGAGGGTCTGTTGTATCTGCAATCGTATCATCCATGTCATCTCTCTCTCCTCCTTCATATTCATCATCCACACTCTTTGCCGAATGTTTTTTTAATTTGGAAGACATTGCTTTATTACATTTTTCCGGTGGATGCACATGCTTCATCGGTATTGTCAATGCTATAAACTCATACAAAAACCAAGCTAAGTTAATAGCTCCTTCGTCTTCAGGTATGACCACTATCTCATCGCTTTCTTCTGCATATTCTTTACCGAACTTTACGACTAAACGGTTTTTACTTTCAACAGGAAGTTCCATTTCGTCCAAACATCTGTCGCATGGGATAAGCACTACTCCTTCTATTTGGAAATTCATATCAAACATTATCGAAGAACGTTTTACTTCCAAAAGAACTTTTACTTTTCCTTTTTGGACTTCATCTCCATCAATATCCATAAAAAACTTATTCCCCAATAGATACTCAAACGTATGTACGCCGGGGGAAAGATTCTTCAAGTCGATCTTATATGCGTCAAATTTTCCCAAAACAGCCTATTATAAAAAACGTTGCAAAGGTACGAAAAAACTAAATACATACGCAACTATCTGTCTTTTTTTATTTTGAGTTAAACATAAAATCAACCTTGATACTTGCGTAATTCTATTCGGAAGGTTGTTCCTTTTCCTACTTCCGAACTCTTTACGAATATCTTTCCATCATGGTAGGATTCTATTATTCGCTTCACTAATGATAAGCCTAATCCCCATCCTCTTGCTTTAGTTGTATAGCCGGGATTGAAGATTGTTTTAAATTTAGATTTATAGATTCCTTTTCCCGTATCGGTAATATCTATTATAACAGTTTCATTTTTTACTCCTGCCTGAAGGGTTATTTCTCCCTGTCCGCTCATTGCATCTACGGCATTTTTTATCAGGTTTTCAAGTACCCAGGCAAAAAGAGAATCATTTATTGATACCAGCACCGCTTCATCAGGCAAAAGGGTATGTAGTTTTACTTTCGATGAAATACGGGTTTGCATGTAGTCTAATGTCGATTTAATGGAATGATTGATATTAACCGGCGTAGCAACCGGGTTGGAACCTATCTTGGAAAAACGTTCGGCTATGATCTCCAAGCGTTTTACGTCTTTCTCCATTTCATTCAATAAAGAGACATCCATCTCTTTTGTCCGTAAGTATTCCACCCATGCTACCAATGATGATATAGGAGTCCCCAATTGATGAGCAGTCTCTTTAGATAAGCCCACCCATACTTTATTTTGTTCGGCTTTTTTTGTGCTTGATAAAGCTAAAAAAGCTATCAGAATAAAAATAAAGACAATAGATAATTGGGCATAGGGGAAAATGAACAGGCGCTTTAGCAAAATCGAATCATCATAATAAATATACTGAAAAGTACCGTCATCCAAATCAATAGGTATAACCTGTTTTTTACTTTTAAACTCCTTTATCTTTTTGGCTAAGAAAGCGTCTGCATTCTTATCAGGCACTGCTATATTGCGCGAAACTTGTACATTATCATTCTCATCGCATAAGAGTACCGGTATCGTAGTATTCCCTCCTACTATTTTCAGAATAAGATTCATATCTGTATTTGCTTCCTCGCTTTGACTTGCCACTACTCTGTTTGCCTCTGCCCATACTTCCATTTTCTGGCGTTCTTCTTCCGCCAAATCTTTTATTAGTCCATTCGAAATGACAACAGACGTAATTGCAATCAAAAGAGCCACAAAAACAAAAACAAACTTTAACCGTTGTCGGGAGTCATATATACTATTCATGAAGCACACATTTTATCTTATAAGGTAGCGCAAAAATAAACAAAAAAGCCGTCCGGGTAAAATCCTGAACGGCTTTTTATCATTAAGATAAGTTGGCAGCTACCTACTCTTCCACATGTATTGCAGTACCATCGGCGTAACCGGGCTTAACTTC
>JAIRKZ010000184.1 GCA_031259845.1 Tannerellaceae bacterium
GACTTCACATTCAAATCATTCATCCCATGGTTGATATTGAATTGATATTCCTTCCCGCTTGTCGATTTAACGGTCTCACTCCCGGTGGCCAATTCTTTTATCCCGCGCAAGAGTGTATCCGCACTTGGCACGCAGTTGCCGGGGATACACGCCAACGAGCCGTGCAGGTGGCAATGAATGTCTTCGGCCACATCGCCGCCGGAAAAGAAAACGGAAAACCAGCCGCGGATTATATCACTATACTGATAGCCGGACAAATTCCTTATACCCAAAGTATGGTCGATTAGTCCGGGGAGACCGCAATTGTTAAATTCTTCGATGACGAAAGAAATTCCCGCAAAAGGAGTGATCGTTTGTAATTGTTTTTGTAATTTCATCGCGCAAGACCTTGTTTTTTGGGTAGTGCATAAAAATAAGTGAAATCTTGCACATGGCAAAGTGTTTAGTAATTTATTTTACTTCAACACTTTGCCTAATATGTAAATACAATTATCTGCGGATTTAAGGTATATGCATTATCTTTACGGCAGAAATTTAGTTTGATAATGATTGTTTATAATACGACCTTCCATATTGATAAGGATATATTGGATGATGTTTTGCCTTATTTGACAAAGATTTACATTCCTAAGGCCATCGCTGGCGGTTTTCTCCGCCAACCTTATTTAAGGAGAATATTGCATACAAATGAGGATGCGGGAGAAAGCTATGCGGTACAATTTCATGTAAAAAATATCGATACATTGAATTATTGGCTGGAAAAAGAAGGAAACATCATTCATCAGGCCTTGACGGGGCGGTTTGGAGATAAAGTTGTGGGATTTACTACGTTGCTTGAAGAGATAGACTGGGAAAATGATAAAAGAGCGCATCATATTGGGGATTGATCCCGGTACAATAATCATGGGATACGGAGTTCTTCAGATTTTAGGTAACAGGCCTAAGCTGATGGCAATGGGGGTTTTACAATTGGATAAGTATGAAGACTATTACCTTCGTTTGCGTAAGATATATGAACGCGTTACCGGACTAATTGACGAATACCTTCCCGACGAATTAGCGATTGAAGCCCCCTTCTTTGGAAAAAATGTGCAAAGTATGCTGAAGCTGGGAAGGGCGCAGGGTGTTGCTATGTCGGCTGCTCTAAACCGTGATATGCCTATTTTTGAATACGCCCCTTTAAAAATAAAGATGTCTATTACCGGAAACGGGAAGGCTTCCAAAGAGCAGGTAGCCGGCATGCTTCAACGTTTCCTGCATATAGCCGACGAACAGATGCTTCCCCAGTTGGATGCGACAGATGGGTTGGCGGCCGCTGTCTGTCATTATTTTCAAACGAACAATCCTGTTTCGGAAAAGAAATATTCCGGATGGAAAGACTTTATCAATAAGAATCCCGGCAAAGTGAAAAAATCATAGAAGAAGAATTATGACACAATCCGTAAGTAAACAATTACCTGTCTATATCCTGTGTTTTCTTTTTATTGTAACCCTTTCATGTAAACGAACGGCAGAACAATCCGGCGATGGTATGGGCAACGACTGGATAGACAGCCTCCAGCATATTTATTTATATGGGATTTGTATTGACTCATTGGATGTAACGGAATATCCGATTAAGAGCGGAGATAATCCGGCCTCTATCTTTGCCGGTTTAGGTTTTTCACCGGCAAAAGCGGATAGCATCAGTAAAGCCTCCAGGCAAGTGTTGGACCCTGCAAAATTACGTACCGGGATGCACTATTGTACGTTTACGGCTACCGATAGCACACAGCGCATCAAATATATTTCATTTGCCAAGTCCCTCACCGATTTTGCTATTATAGACTTTACGGCGGATACCATTTGCGCTTATGAGTTCAATAAAGATATTGTATTAAAAAGGCTGTATGCAGAAGGTACGTTAAACTCTTCCCTCTGGAATGTATTGAAATCAAATGGAGCAGACCCTCTGTTGGCTATTAAAATATCCGATATATTCGCCTGGCAAATTGATTTTTATGATGTAAAAGAAGGAGATTCTTTTCAGGTAATGTACGATATGGTCTATATCGACGATACAATTCCCCTTAATATTTCAACGATTGAAGGCGTCAAGTTTATACACCAGGGAAAAGAATTTATGGCGATTCCTTTTACGCAAGACAGTATATCCGAATATTTCGACCGGGAAGGGAATAGTTTACGTAAAGCTTTTCTGAAAGCTCCGCTTGACTTTCTCCGGATTACCTCCCGTTTCTCTAATTCCCGCTTTCATCCTGTTCTGAAACGGTACAGGGCGCATCATGGGGTAGATTATGCCGCTCCGTCAGGCACGCCTGTAAGGACAATTGGCGAAGGAACCGTTATCGCAAAGGCATTTGAAGGAGGAGGAGGAAATTATGTAAAAATAAAGCATAACACGGTTTATACAACTACCTATATGCACCTTAGCGGATTTGCCAGAGGGCTTCAGGTTGGGAAACGGGTTCAGCAGGGAGATGTTATTGGTTATGTAGGTTCTACGGGATTATCTACCGGCCCCCATCTCGACTTCCGGGTGCATAAAAACGGACAGCCGGTAAATCCCCTTACGATGGACGTTCCTCCGGGAAAACCAGTAAAGCCTGAACTAAGGGATAGTTTTATGTTGGCCTATCAGCGTGTTTCAGCAGCATTAGACAGTTTTCACATTAACCATAATAATTTACACAAATGAAATTTTTAGGAAATATTATCTGGCTGGTTTTGGGGGGTATCATAACGGCTATTGAATATCTTATAGCCAGTATTGTCATGATAATTACGATTATCGGTATTCCTTTTGGATTGCAAACCCTTAAATTGGCGCGTTTAGCGCTTTGGCCTTTCGGAAGCACGGTTACAGACAAAGGGAACTCCGGGGGATGTTTGTCTGTTGCCATGAATATTATCTGGATATTGATTGGCGGAATATGGATTAGCCTGACACACCTGTTTTTCGGATTATTCCTCTGCATTACAATTATCGGTATCCCTTTTGGTCTCCAACATTTCAAAATGGCGGCTCTGGCATTAACGCCTTTCGGGAAGGAGATTGGTTAATTCCGTGTATTAGAAAGTGACGGCGTGTAACTTAATTGCCCGGTTCCCATAGATTTCATGTTTTGTTTACCTTGTTTTCCGTCGCTCACCCCTGTGACAGGACTCGTTCACCCTCGTGAGCGGATCCTGTCACGAGGGTGAGCAGTGAAAACGGACAGGAACTCACAAATACTTATTGTAAATAAATTATAAAAGACATCAGGTAAGTTTCAAAAAAAGCATTATGTTGTTTCAGTTCACTTTATCGGGAACGTTTAACTTTTGTTTTCCAGATTTGTTGTAAAAATCCCATCAAGAGGGCGAATGCTTTCCCTTAACTAAACGACGTTGGGTTATAATAACTCAATTGCTTTCTCCAGGGCCATGCTGCGGGAACCTTTAATCAGGATGTGGTAGTTCTTTAGCGGATTTGCTTTGAGAATTGTTAGTAAGCCGTCCGTTGTTTGACTGGTTGTGAAAGCTTTGCCTGTTTTGCTGAAACATTCTCCACATAGATACACTTTATCGAATTTTCCGGCTATTATTTCTTCTATCACTTCGGCATGTAATGCTTCGCCGGCTGTGCCTAATTCTTTCATATCTCCCAGGATAAGGGCTTTGGGGGATACGTCCATAGCGGCGAAATTCCGTATGGCTGTTTTCATGCTGGCGGGATTGGCGTTGTAGGCGTCAATAATCAGTTGGTTGGTTGCCGTTTTCTTATACTGCGAACGATGATTAACCGGCTCGTAAGCGGCAATGGAACGGCTGATGCGTTCGGCGGGTATCTTGAAATAGCGGCCAACTACTACTGCCGCCAACACATTATCCAGGTTATAGGCGCCTACTAAATGCGTTTCAACGGTATGAATCTTACCTTGTTGCCGCCAGTCGAAAGTAAGGAACGGCGTATTGCCGACAACATGTCCCGAGGTAAAAGCATCATCCGAAAAACCATAGGTAATTTGCTCAATGCCTTTGGCAATGGATTGCAGTTCAGGGTCTTCTTCCCTGATAAAGATCATCCCTTTTGTCCGGCGTATGTAATCGTATAACTCCCCTTTTGTTTTTACAATATTTTCAAACGAACCGAAACCTTCCAGATGGGCCTGTCCTACGTTTGTTATAATCCCGTAGTTAGGCTGGGCAATTTCCACTAATTCCTTAATATCTCCCAAATGGCTGGCTCCCATTTCGATAACAGCCATTTCATGGTCGTGGTTTATCCTGAGCAGGGTAAGCGGCACGCCTATCTGGTTATTCAGGTTTCCTTCCGTATAGAGCAGGTTAAATTTTGTAGAAAGGACGGCGGCTATCAATTCTTTGGTTGTTGTTTTCCCATTTGTGCCGGTAATTGCTATTACGGGGATACCTACTATCTTACGATGCCGCTGCGCTAATTGTTGCAATGTTTTCAACGCATCATCAACAAGAATCGTCCGTTCGCCTTTATAACAGGCAGGATTATCAATTACCGCATAATCGGCGCCTACGGCTAAGGCCTGTTCGGCAAATTGATTTCCGTCAAACGTATCTCCTTTCAATGCAAAAAATAAAGAGCCTCTCCGGCAATTCCGGCTGTCCGTCGTTATTTGCGGGTGGCGTAAATAAATTTGGTATAATTCAGAAATAGTCATAAGCTCCTTTCAATAGCGTTTTCTTTGCACAAATGTAACAGATATTATTTAATTCCGTATTTTTGTAACGATTAGTTTGTAAATTAAATATAAGTGAGGCAAAAAACGATTAATATTAAAGGGGCGCTCATTTCAATAGTCCCCCCTTTAGTGATGGGTATTTTAAATATAACGCCGGATTCTTTCTATGCCGGCAGCCGGAAACAAACGGAGGCCGATATAACGGAACGTATTGAAACCATCCTGCAGGAAGGAGGGCAAATAATAGATATCGGAGGATATTCGTCGCGCCCCGACGCCGCCGACGTCTCTCCCGAAGAAGAAACGGCGCGGCTGGCTTTTGCCCTTAAGATACTAAACAGACATTATCCGGATGCTATCGTCTCGGTAGATACGTTCCGTGCAGACGTTGCCCGCCGCTGCGTGGAAGAGTACGGAGTAGCGATCATCAACGATATTGCCGGCGGGGAATTGGATTCCGACATGTTTCAAACAGTAGCCGCCCTGCAAGTCCCTTACATTATGATGCATCTGCGGGGAACGCCGCAAACCATGCAACAATTTACCGTATACGACGACCTGATTGTGGACATCCGGAAATATTTCTCAGACAAAATATACCGGCTCGAACAAATGGGCGTGAATGATATCATCCTCGATCCGGGCTTCGGTTTTAGTAAAACGATAGAGCAGAATTACCAATTGATGCGTCGCCTGAACGATTTCAGTATCTTCGGGCTTCCCTTATTAGTGGGCGTTTCCCGTAAGGCAATGATTTATAAGTATCTCGGCACAACCCCTTCCGAAAGCCTTAACGGCACAAGCATTTTAAATACGCTCGCTTTGCTCAACGGCGCGGATATTCTCCGGGTGCATGATGTGAAAGAAGCGGCAGAGGCAGTAAAAATAGTATCCAAATACAATAATACCTTATAATTATGTGGATGCATTTGGGCGTAAAAGACGTTATTGATATACTGCTGGTAGCTTTCTTCCTGTACTATACATATACAGTGATGAAAAATTCGGGCACAATGGCCCTCTTTAGCGGTATTATTTCTTTTATTGCCGTGTGGATATTAGTATCGCAGGTGTTAGATATGCGCTTGATGGGCGCTATACTGGATAAATTAATCAGCGTAGGCGTTATTGTGTTGATTATCCTGTTTCAAGACGAAATCCGGCGTTTTTTGCTTGCCTTAGGTTCCCATAACCGGTGGAAGTTCCTTACCAAACTGTTTTCCCGGAAAAACGCAGAAGAAGAGAACGAAAAAAAATATGTAGCCCCCGTAGTATTGGCCTGCATGAATATGGCCCGTAAAAAGACAGGGGCGCTGATTGTAATCCGGCAAGAGATGGATTTGTCTGTCTATGAACACACCGGCGAGATGTTCAATGCCGATGTAAACGCCCGGTTGATAGAGAACCTGTTTTTCAAAAACAGCCCTCTGCACGATGGCGCCATGATTATTGCCGACAGTAAAATTAAGGCGGCCGGTTGCATCCTGCCGGTTGCCCGTAACGCAATCATTCCGAAAGAACTTGGATTAAGGCACCGTTCGGGCTTGGGAATGTCGATGGAAACAGACGCATTGGTTATCATTGTTTCGGAAGAAAGAGGGAAAATATCAGTAGCCCATGAGGGAAAACTGCGTCAGGACATTACAGCCGAGGAATTGCAACAAATACTCTCCGGGGAAGAATAAACAACACATTACTGTTAAATCTTCTAAAACTGACACGCCGGCTTGTAAATTCTCCGCTCATTTTGCAAAGTCGATATTGCATTTTGATTATTTTTGCAGCTAAATCCCCACGGTAACTAATAAATAATATAAAAACTTCCACTAATGGAATTACTGCAAAAAATTATCGGACACGCTAAAGCTAACAGACAGCGTATCGTCCTCCCCGAAGGAACGGAAGAGCGGACTCTTTTTGCTGCCGACCGTTTATTAGCCGGCCAGATTGCGGACATTATTCTTATCGGGAATCCTGATGCAATCCATTCGTTAGCCGGCTTACATGGATTGAGCCACATTCATAAAGCAACTATCATTGATCCTATAGATCATCCGAAAAAAGAAAGTTATGCTGCGTTACTCTTTTCGTTGCGCCAAAAGAAAGGGATGACGCCTGAAAAAGCATCCCTCTTAGTAGAAAACCCGTTATATCTGGCCTGCCTGATGATAAAAGCAGGAGATGCAGACGGCGAAATAGCCGGCGCGCTGAATACAACGGGAGATGTGCTTCGCCCGGCATTGCAACTGATTAAAACAGAGCCTGACATGAGCAGCGTATCAGGGGCTTATTTAATGTTTACCAAAAACAATCCGTATGGCGAAAACGGGCTGGTGATTTTTGCCGACTGTGCAGTAATTCCAAATCCCACAGCCGCCGAATTAGCAGAAATAGCCGTAGCTACCGCACGCACGGCAAGAGCGATTGCACATATTGAACCAAGGGTTGCCATGCTGAGCTTCTCTACGAAAGGAAGCGCTTCGCATGAAATGATTGATAAGGTAGTAAAAGCAACCCGCTTGGCCAGAGAAATGGCGCCGGATGTGAAGATAGACGGCGAATTGCAGGCTGATGCGGCATTAATTCCCTCTATTGGCGCCAAGAAAGCGCCGGGAAGCGAAATTGCCGGAAAAGCGAATGTGTTAATATTTCCATCGCTTGAAGTAGGGAATATTGCTTACAAACTGGTAGAACGTCTGGGAAATGCAGAGGCCGTTGGCCCCATTCTTCAGGGAATGGCAGCGCCGGTAAATGATTTATCACGCGGATGCTCGTCAGAAGATATTTATAAAATGGTAGCTATTACGGCAAATCAGGCTATCGCCCTCAAAAAAAACGAACGAAAGTAAAAA
This sequence comes from Tannerellaceae bacterium, assembly GCA_031259845.1. GTDB lineage: Bacteria > Bacteroidota > Bacteroidia > Bacteroidales > Tannerellaceae > DFXE01. The sequence continues at coordinate 7,553 of JAIRKZ010000184.1, forward strand.
GGAGCAGGTATGAAGATATTAGTTTTGAACTGTGGCAGTTCATCCGTGAAATACAAGTTGTTCAATATGGACAACGGCGATGTGATGGCGCAAGGCGGCGTAGAAAAATTAGGATTGCCGGGATCGTTCCTGAAATTCACCTTGCCGGACAGGCGCAAAGTGGTGTTGGAACAGGATTTACCGGAGCATAATGCAGCCATTGAATCTATACTCCGTATCCTGACCGGGAATGAATATGGGTGTATCAAGTCATTAAAAGAAATAGACGCCGTGGGTCACCGGGTAGTTCACGGCGCCGAGAAGTTTAGCAGCAGCGTCCTTATCACTCCGGAAGTAATCGGGCAAATGGTAGAATGTATCGATTTGGCCCCCTTGCACAATCCGCCGAACCTGAAAGGCATTCGCGCCATGCAAACCTTAATGCCCGGCATTCCGCAGGCAGGCGTATTCGATACCGCTTTCCATCAAACGATGCCGGATTATGCCTATATGTATGGTTTGCCCTATTCCATGTATAAGAAACATGGCGTCCGCCGGTATGGTTTCCACGGAACCAGCCACCGGTATGTATCGGCCCGTGCATGTGAAATATTGGGCGTACCGTATGAAGAGCAACGTATCATTACAGCCCATATCGGAAACGGAGGCTCTATCGCAGCCATCAAAAACGGAAAATCCGTAGATACCTCTATGGGACTGACGCCGGTAGAAGGATTACTGATGGGTACCCGTTGCGGAGATATAGACGCAGGCGCCCTTACCTATCTGATGGATAAGGAAAGCTTAGACGCCAAAGGAATATCCGAACTGATTAATAATCGAAGCGGCGTATGGGGGCTTTCGGGTATCTCATCAGATATGCGCGAAATAGAAGCGGCCGTTGCCGAAGGCGATAAGCGCGCCATCTTAGCCCTTAGCGTTTATAATTACCGCATTAAAAAATATATCGGCGCTTATGCCGCTGCATTAGGCGGCGTCGACATCCTTGTATTTACAGGAGGCGTAGGCGAAAATCAATGGAGTACCCGTAAAGCCGTATGTACCGGTATGGAATATATGGGTATGAAATTAGATGCGGCAAAAAACGATGGTATGCGCGGAGAAGAAATGGTGATCAGCGCCCCTGACAGCCGGGTAACGATTATGGTAGTCCCTACCGACGAAGAATTTATGATTGCTTCGGATACAATGGAGATATTGAATCAATTGTAAGAGGTGGAGCATGAGCGGCTACGTCTTCGCTGTAATTATCACAACTAACTATTCAGAAGATATGGCTAAAAAACAGTAAAAGGTACCGAAATAGTATTTTACAATAACTGCTTATGCTTTTCAGTCAAGTAATTTGGGCGCATTTTGTTGTTTATCAGATTATTATACCATTTCTCATCTCATTCGTAACTCTTTACAAATGAGCAAAATAGAAATTATATTTG
>JAIRKZ010000190.1 GCA_031259845.1 Tannerellaceae bacterium
TAATTTATTTTTAATAACCAATCATACAGATAAAAAACAAACGATATGAATTTATTTGACGAGGTAAGTAACGACATTAAAGCGGCTATGCTGGCAAAGGATAAAATACGCCTGCAGGCTTTACGCGGTATAAAGAAAGAGTTCCTGGAAGCCAAGACGGCCAAAGGGGGAACCGGCGAGTTGACAGACGAAGCAGCCGTCAGGATTTTGCAGAAGATGGTGAAGCAACGGAAAGAGAGCGCAGAGATATTCAAGTCTCAGGGCCGTGAAGAATTAGCCGTGGACGAACTGGCGGAAGTGGCCGCCATTGAAGCCTACCTGCCCAAACAACTGACGGAGGAAGAACTGGAAGCCATCCTGAAAGAAATCATTGCCCAAACAGGCGCCCAGGGGCCCAAAGATATGGGGAAAGTAATGGGCGAGGCTACCAAAGCGCTGGCCGGCAAAGCCGAAGGGCGCATGATATCTGCCACGGTAAAAAAACTGCTCGGCTAAATGGTTACATTCCTTTGCTGCCTGGCCTGCCTTGTGGGCGGGTATTTCATTTATGGCAAGTTTATAGAGCGCGCGTTCGTTATCTCCCCCACCGGGGAAACGCCCGCTTTTTCCATGCGAGACGGAGTAGACTATATCCCCATGCCCACGTGGAAAATATTTATGATTCAATTTCTTAATATTGCCGGGTTAGGCCCCATTTTCGGAGCGATAATGGGCGCCAAATTCGGCGTTTCTTCATTTATCTGGATAGTATTGGGCAGTATTTTTGCCGGAGCTGTGCACGATTACCTGTCGGGGATGCTGTCGCTGCGCAACGGAGGGGAAAGCCTGCCGGAACTCACGGGGCGCTACCTGGGGAAGAACGTAAGGCAACTGATGCGCGGGTTCACCCTGCTGCTGATGGTACTGGTAGGCGCCGTATTCGTGGCAGGCCCGGCCGGGCTGCTGGCCAAACTTACGCCGGCCAGCCTCAACATAACCTTTTGGGCTGTTATCGTATTCGCCTATTACGTTATAGCCACGCTGCTTCCGGTAGATAAAATAATAGGGCGGATATATCCCGTTTTTGCCGCGGCCCTGCTTTTCATGGCTGCGGGGATACTCGTAATGCTCGTTTACCGCTACCCGGCGCTTCCCGAGCTGACCGGCGGTTTGCAGAATACGCATCCCGAAGGGCTCCCTCTGTTCCCCATGATGTTTGTGTCTATCGCCTGCGGCGCCATATCGGGCTTTCATGCCACGCAAAGCCCGCTGATGGCCCGTTGCCTGAAAAACGAAAAGAACGGGAGGCCCGTTTTTTACGGGGCGATGATAGCCGAAGGCGTCGTTGCCCTGATTTGGGCGGCGGCTGCTGCTTACTTCTTCCACACAGGGGAAGGCGCCGCCCTTTTTACCGCCGGTTCGGGCAATGATAATGCCGCAATAATAGTAGACAGCATTACGAAAGAATGGCTGGGCGTAGCCGGAGGCTTCCTGGCCATGCTGGGCGTTATTGCCGCCCCGATTACTTCCGGCGACACCGCTTTCCGCTCGGCCCGCCTGATAGTAGCGGATTTCCTGAAGATAGACCAGAAGCCCATGGGCAAACGGTTACTTATCTCCATCCCCCTGTTTGTGGCGGGTTTCCTTATCCTGCAAATAGACTTCTCCATTATCTGGCGCTATTTTGCCTGGGTAAACCAGACGCTTGCCGTCTTCACCCTCTGGGCGCTCACCGTTTACCTGGCGGTAAACAAAAAACTGTACATCCTGACCCTGGCGCCCGCCTTATTTATGACAGCCGTATGCTCCACCTATCTGTTTATAGCGCCGGAAGGCTTAGCCCTGCCGCCGCGTATCTCGCAGCTGTCAGGACTGGCTGTCAGCCTGGCAACCCTTGCCGCCTTTATCGTCTGGAAAAGAAAAATACGCTGAAAAAGCAAGCAAAAACGCGGCCTGTCCCGGAGAAATGCCCTTCGGAGAGGCCCATTTTCCGCACAAAAACGGACAAGCGCCCCACGGAAAGGGGCTAATGCCGCGCACAAAGGGACAAATTCCCCACGAAAACGAGCTAATTCCGCGCAGAAAGGAGCAATTTCCCCACGGAAACAGGCTAATTCCGCGCAGAAAGGGGCAATTTCCCCACGGAAACGAGCAAATTCCGCGCAGAAATGGACAAATTCCGCGCGGAAACGGGTGAATTTCCGCATGGAAACGGGCTAATTCTCCACGGAAACGGGCTAATTCTCCACGGAAACAGGCAAGTTCCGCGCAGAAAGGAGCTAATTCCGCACGGAATTTTGCCCTGAATTCGCTGTCTTTGCCGGGGTAGAGACGGAATGAAGGCGTTTCTCCCGGGCAAGACGGGCGATGCGCCGGCCTGCGCGCACAGGCCGGCGCGCAATGGCGGAAAGACGGGCGCCTTTACTTTGTTCCGAACCTGGATACGTCTACTTCCCTGTCTGAAGGATTGAAATCCCCCAGCCTGAGGGTAAAGGATACAGAGACGGTGCGCGAATCGGGGACGAGGTTCATCCTTACATCCTGCGAAGCATACTTCATCGTCATATCCGGCGTCCAGCTGTTAAACAGGTCGGCGCCTTTCAGCCTGAGTTCGGCCATATCATGCCAGAACGACCATTTGAGGCCGGCTTCTACGTTCCAAAGGGCGGACAGCGTGGCGGGGCCCTGGATATTCCGGCTTATACAGGCGGCGGCAAATTCTAACTTTATAGCGGGGCGAGACGAAAGGGTAACGGTATTGTCCAGGCGCGAATAAAAGACGAAATTATCGTTCTCGAAAGACAGCTCGTGGAAGGCGGAGCTTTTTACCTTATCATAGAATCCGTTGAGCGTAAGCCGGGAGTCTATTGCCTTCGCGGCGGTAAAGGGAACAATCAGGTTTAACCCCGCCGCCTGCCTGTAATCATAATTCAGGGATTGGTAAATCAATGCCAGGCGGGTGGGCGACTGGTAAGGCAACTGGTCGGAATAATCTTTCAGGTAATTGCAGTAGGCCGTCAGGATGTATTTACTTTTCAGGATATAACTTAGCTGGCCGGAATACTCCCTGTAAGGCCTCAGCAGGGGATTGCCATGCAATTCGGCATAGCCGTTCAGGTAGCCGGTTCCCCCGTGCAGCGCCCAGTAGGCGGGATACACCTTGTCTGACGAGAAGGAAAGCAGCAGCATACTGCCGGGCGAAACGGAATAGTTTGCTTCCAGGGCGGGAAAGGCTGTCCACCCGGCAAAACCGGCCAGTTTGTAATACTCCCCGGTAAGCGAGGCGGATAACGACAGGTTGTCGCCAACCGTTCTCTCAAAGCCGGCGTAAAGGTTGCCGGTATATTCCTTCAGCCTGCTATCCATACCGGAGGCCGACATATCCTGCCCCGCGAGGGAATGGTAGCGCTGCGAGCTATGGTCGGCGGCATAAAGATACTGCGCCCCGTACGTAAGCTTCCACGCGCCTGCCGTATGGCTTTGATCGGCAAATACCCTGTAGCGGTTAATCGTTTGCGCAGACCAGGCCTCGAAATCATTCTCCTTATTTTCTTTCTTTTCCACAAAATGCTGGGAGGCGGCCTCCCTGTAGCCGGTATATTCTACGCCCGCCTTCAGTCCGAAGCCGGAGGTATAGCTCAGCAGGGCGTTGTGCATCTGTACCGGCCTGTCGGCTTCCTTATGGTTTGTAGAGAGGGAGAAAGTCCCGGTAGAATTTTCATTGTTGTCTAATCCGCCCGTAATTTGCGACGTATACGTTACGCCCAGCTTATCCCCGCCCGGTAATTTATAGTCCGTATTCAGCCGTATGGCATGCACGCCCGATTTCCGGTTTCCCCTGTTAAACTGTTCTATCCCGTAAACTTCGCCGTTCAGCAGGTGATTGGAGTATATGTCTACCCCGTTACAGGTTTGGACACGGTTGAAAGAATAGTCCAGGTCCGTCGACAGCTTCGGGGTGGAATACCGCAGCGACAGGCCTGCGGCGTAATTGGCATAATACTTCTGCTCATAGCCGGTATTTACCTGCCCTGAAAGCCCCTCGCCCGAAGCGCCATCTTTCAGCACGATGTTAATGGCAGCCCCTCGTATATGGTATTGGGGAGGCGTGCTGTACATGATTTCGGCCGACTGCACCCGGTCGTATGGCAACATCTTCAAGGCGGCAAGCAGGCTGGCGGCAGGCATAGACGTCATCTGCCCGTTAACCAGGATGGTTACCCCGGTAGAACCGGCCAGGGTAAGCGCCCCGCCCTGCTCCCTTACGCCGGGCAACCGGAGCAGCGATTCATACGCATTGCTCACCACCTTTCCCTCCAGCAAACGGGGCATGTCGTACGTAATCTTGCCGTCTGCAAGCCTCGCCAGCAGACGTTCCCCCCTTGCTACAACTTCCCCAAGCGTATGCTCTTTTTCCTCCAGTTCGATACATACCTCATCCTCCCCGGTATAAAGGCGTTCATACGTTTCGTAAAGCAGGTGATGCACAATCAGCCTGAAAGACGTTACATCCGCCCTGATACTGAAAAAACCCAACGAATCCGTCACCGCGGCGCCAACATACGCCGAATCCGCATCCTGCATAACGACAGCCGCATTGTCTACGGGCAACCACTCCCGGCCGGTAACTTTCCCTTTCACAAGCTGGGCGTCTGCCCCCCAGGCCGTTATAAACGATAAAAAACAAAGCATCATTCTTTTCATATCCATCTATTTTTATGCAAAGGTGAACGAAAACGACGCATGCTATCATTATCAAACACTTATATAATCTTATTTAGTCTTATCACGCAAAGCGGCAAATGATAAAGGTTGTATCTTTGCCCCTGTTTATTACTGAATAAGGTATATGCGGAAGTTTAAGAATGTGATACAGATTATTATCGCGGGGATATGCGTACTTTTTGTATTCAATCTAATCTGCCTGGCGGGGCTGTTTCGCTCCATAGAAGCAGAGACGGAGCGGGTAATCTCTTCATGCATAGAAGAAGCAGACAATAAGGAGATGCAAATCCGCATGAACAGCCTGTCTGATTCGCTAAGCGACTCCCATTCTATTTCGATAACGAAATCCTTTCACGCCGTTTCCGTATCGCCGGCAGATACGCTGCCGGCAAGCGCCCGCCCTGGCGGAAGCAATAACGGGGCGGAAACGGAAAGCCGCCCGGAAGAAGCCAGTCCCGCCCCCTCCGTCATAGGGCAATTCCCGGACGAAATCAGAACGGCCATCCACCGGAATGTAGATGCCATATTGCCCGTCAACTTACAGACATTAGACAGCCTGCTGGCTGCCGAACTGAAAGACAAAGGCATTTACCGGGAAATATACTATACGGAAATAATCAATCAGCAAACAGGAACCTCCCTGGCAAGCTCACGTAAAGACCCCCGCGCGCCAGCCGGCGATTATTCTTACGTATACACGTACGACAATGAAAACAGGCATGCCTATAAAATATATATGGCTTCGCCGTCCGGCGTGGTATTCAGGCAAATGTCCGGCATCCTTACGTCTACCTTCCTGATAATCGTCATGCTGGGCATCGCCTTCCGGTATCTTATCCATACCGTTATGCAACAAAAAACGCTGGAAGAAATGAAAGACGATTTCACAAACAATATGACGCATGAACTGAAAACGCCCATCGCAGCAGCTTATTCCGCCGCCGACACCCTCTTGAATTTCCGGCAGGGGGATAGCCGGGAAAAACGGCAGAAGTACCTCCAGGTGTGCGTAGACCAGCTTTCGCATTTAAGCGGGCTGGTAGAACAGATTCTGTCGTTAAGCATGGAAAGGCGCAAGTCTATCGCCCTCAACCCGGATTATATTGAAATCAGAACCGTTATCAATCAATTAATAACCCTGCACAGGATTAAATCGGACAAGGAGGTTGTCTTCCATGTTGATATAACGCCGGAAGACCTTACCGTATATGCCGACGGCGTACACCTGAACAATATCCTCAGCAACCTGCTCGACAATGCCATAAAATATTCCGCAGGCAAGCCAACCATAACGATAACGGCCTGCCGCGAAAAGGCATACAGCGTGCTGAAGGTTACAGACCGGGGAATAGGAATAGCGCCCGGTAATATAGAACACGTTTTCGATAAATTCTACAGGGTTCCTGCCGGAAACCTGCATAATGTGAAGGGATACGGACTGGGACTGTTCTATGTAAGGCAAATAGTGGAACAGCATAACGGAAGCGTCTCCGTAAAGAGCCACCTGAACAAAGGTTCTGTTTTTACAGTAAAATTACCCCTGCGATGAGAGATAACAAGAAGAAGAAAGTACTCCTGGTGGAAGACGAAACAACTCTTTCGATGATTATCAGAGATACATTGGAAGACGAAGGATTTGAATTGACGCACGCGCCCGACGGGCTTAAAGGATATGACTGTTTCCTGTCTCAAAAACCGGATATAGTAATAGCCGATGTGATGATGCCGGGAATGGATGGCTTTGAAATGGTAAAAAAAATAAGAACGGTTGACAAAGCAACGCCCGTATTATTCCTCACGGCGCGTTCTACGCTGGACGACCTGGTGCATGGGTTTAATCTGGGCGCAAACGATTATCTGAAAAAGCCTTTCAAGATGCTGGAATTAGTGATGAGGATTAAAGCGCTAACCAATAGAATCGTGCCGGCAAACACAGGCGGCGAGGTATTCCGGATAGGAGAATATCAATTGAATACTACCACGCAAACGCTGATTCACGAAAAACAAAGCCAGGAATTGTCGTATATGGAAAACGAAATACTCAAACATTTGTGCATCAACCAAAACCAGGTGGTTGAAATCAAAGACATACTGTATAATCTATGGAACGACGATAGCTGCTATAACAGGAACAGTTTACATGTATTTATCTATAAGCTAAGAAAACGGCTATCCATGGATAGCCGGGTTAAGATTCTAAACATAAGAAGCATCGGTTACAAATTAATTGTGCAATAATCTTTCTTTTCCGCACTGCATTAAATACGCCTGTATTCTTTTACTGCCTGGGGCTGTAAGGTAGTAAGGCTTGCAATGTCTACCGGCTTGCCGGTAGCAATACTGCCCCGGGCCGCTATCCCTACCAGGCAGGCAAAGGCTCCGTCTCTCGTGCCGGCGCATTGCTTAAACGGGTCGGGCGTGCCGGGAACGAATATCTGGTCTTTCAGCAGCTTGTCTCCTCCCCCATGGCCGGATGTGCCGAAAGGTATGTGGATATATTCCCGCCGGGAAAAATTCCGGGCCACCACGATTTCATCATAATTCACATCGCTTACCGGATGCGACTCCTGTATCCAGGCATCAATCCGCCCCTTCGTTCCGTTAAAAGCGATACGGTATCCTTCATACGGTGAATAAGCCGTTAACGAATACGACACCTGTACGCCATTCTTGTAACGGATGGTAGCCGCCATTTTATCGAAGATATTTATATCGTTCCTGAACACGCAGCCGTCTCTCAGGTAACCGTCGTATTTCTCATTGTCTACATACAGTTGTTTATAGTAACTGTCTTTCATAATATCAAAATAGAACTTGCACTCGCCCGTATGCCGGCACGAACGGCAATTCTCCGCCCTGTATTTTCCGTTTTTACCATAGAAGTTCAAGTCGCCCAAAGCATAAACAGATTCCGGGTCGCTGTCTGTCCACCAGTTCAACAAATCAAAATGATGGCTCGCCTTGTGTACCCACAGCGAACCGCTGCATTCCGTCAAACGATGCCAGCGCCTGAAATAATCCGCGCCATGCGACGTATCCAGATACCAGTGAAAGTCTACGGAAGTAAGCTCCCCTATTTCACCTGCTTTTAACAATTCCCATATCTTTGCCCGGTGGGGCGAATACCGGTAATTAAACGTTATGCGGCAATTTCTTCCTGTTCTTTTTTCAGCATCCAGAATGGCCTGCACTTTCTTTTCGTCCGTCGTAAGGGGTTTCTCCGTAATGACGTCTGCGCCCAATTCCAATCCACGGATAATAAATTCATGATGGGTAGCGTCCATGGTAGTAACGATAAGAAGGGCGGGCTTCGTTTCGCTCATCATTTTCTCAAAATCCGTATACGTTGGGCAAGAGGCGCCTATCAAACGCTTTCCCGTCTCCACACGTCCCTGGTTTTTATCGCAAAGCCCTACAAATTCAATATAAGCGGAATAATCGTTCGCGAGGCTGCTTCCCCACATACTGCAACCTCTCGAACCTGTGCCTACCAAAGCGGTTCTTATCTTCTCCGGCGTCCTGGCCTGTGAAGATACGGCTTCCGCCTTTGCCCCGCCCGGCGGATTTAACAATGTTGTTCCTGCAATGGCCCCTGAAGCAGCCAGAAAGCTTCGCCGTGACATTTGATTTTCCATGATTAGATTTCATTTATTATTTATAACACTATCGTACTCTTACACTACGTATTCCGAATTTCGCGAAGATACACTTTTCCAACTTGTCTTACAAGAGTTTAAAAAGTTTTCTCCCACAACTTTTTGTCAATATAAATATTTATGTAAGTTTGCACTCGTTTTCCAACAGAAACATTAAAAATATGCAAAAAAATCTCGTAATCGTGGAATCGCCGGCAAAGGCAAAGACACTGGAAAAGTTCTTGGGTAAAGATTTCAAAGTGATGTCAAGCTATGGCCATATCCGCGATTTGAAAACAAAAGAATTCAGTATTGATATCGAGAATAACTACAAGCCTGAATACGTTATCCCTGACGACAAAAAGAAATTAGTTGCCGAACTGAAAGCAGAAGCGAAAAAAGCCGGAACGGTTTGGCTGGCTTCCGATGAAGACCGCGAAGGAGAAGCCATTTCATGGCATTTATCAGAAGTGCTGAAGCTCGACCTTGAAAGCACCAAACGCATCGTTTTCCATGAAATTACGAAGAATGCCATATTACATGCCGTTGAAACGCCGCGTACCATAGACATAAACCTGGTGAATGCACAACAAGCCCGCAGGGTGTTAGACCGCATTGTAGGATTCCAGCTTTCGCCTATCTTATGGAGAAAAGTGAAACCGGCCTTATCCGCCGGCCGCGTACAATCGGTTGCCGTAAGGTTAATTGTAGAACGCGAACGCGAAATAGGCGCTTTCATGCCGGAAGCGTCCTTCCGGGTTATCGCAGAATTTATATTGCCGGATGGCGCTACGCTGCTGAAAGCGGAACTTTATAAACGGCTCAAGACAAAAGAAGAAGTACTGGCGCTTCTTACGATTTGCCAAAAGGCTGCTTTCTCTATTGACGATATTTCAACCAAACCGCTCAAGAAGTCGCCCGCGCCCCCGTTTACAACCTCTACGTTGCAACAGGAAGCAGCGCGCAAACTCGGCTATTCGGTTTCGCAAACCATGATGCTTGCCCAGCGGTTATACGAGTCGGGACTAATCACCTATATGCGTACCGACTCCGTAAACCTGAGTGATTTAGCCTTAGGCACGGCCAAAGAAACCATCGTAAAAAACTATGGCGACAAGTACTATAAATTCCGCCAATACAACACAAAGACAAAAGGCGCACAGGAAGCGCACGAAGCGATTCGCCCCACTTACATCAACAACGAAGAAATAAACGGGACAGTGCAGGAAAAGCGATTGTACGAATTGATACGCAAACGTACAATCGCCTCGCAAATGGCCGACGCCGAACTTGAACGTACAACAATCTCGATAAGCATTTCCGGCGCAAAAGAGAAATTCGCAGCGGTAGGCGAAGTATTGGTATTTGACGGTTTCCTGCAAGTATACCGCGAGGATACGGACGACGAGAATGAAAAAGAACAGGAAAACGGGCTTCTGCCTCCGGTAAGTATCAACGACTCACTCAAACTGAAAGGGATTGTAGCTACCGAACGTTTCACCCAACGCCCCCCCAGACATACGGAAGCCAGCCTGGTGCGCCGCCTGGAAGAGTTGGGCATCGGCCGCCCTTCCACATACGCGCCCACCATCCATACCATACAGAATCGCGAATATGTGGAAAAAGGAGACAGGGAAGGCACGGAACGCCGGTATACGGTCATCTCCCTGGCGGCCAATAAAATCTCGGAAACGGAGAAACGGGAAATCACCGGCGCCGACCGCAACAAACTGTTACCAACCGACATCGGCATAGTGGTGAACGACTTTCTGATGGAATATTTCCCCGATGTATTGGATTACAACTTTACAGCGAATGTGGAAAAAGAATTTGACACGATTGCCGAAGGACGGATGGAATGGACGGAAGCTATAGACAAATTCTACAAAGTATTCCATCCGATTGTAGAGAAAACGGCTGCCGTTAAAACAGAACATAAAGTAGGCGAACGCGAATTAGGTATTGACCCTGTATCGGGTAAGCCGGTTTTCGTAAAGATCGGCCGTTTCGGCCCGGTAGTTCAGTTAGGGGCGGCGAATCCCGAAGACAAGAGCGCTCCCAAACCACAATTCGCCTCTCTGCTGAAAGGCCAGTCCATTGAAAAGCTAACGCTGAAGGAAGCCCTTAAACTATTTGACTTACCCCGTACGGTAGGCGAATATGAAGGAAAGACGGTGGTTGCCGGTATTGGCCGTTTCGGCCCGTTTGTCCGCCACGACAGCAAATTCATCTCTATTCCCAAGGATAAAGACCCGCTGACAATAACCCTGGAAGAAGCCGGAGAGTTAATCGATGAAAAACGAATCAAAGAAGCGCAACGCAGCTTCAAGAAGTTTGACGAAGAACCCGGTATGGAAATCCTCAACGGCCGTTTCGGCCCTTACATCGCCTACAAAGGAAGCAACTACAAAATCCCCAAAACGATAAAAGACCCCAAAGAGATTACGCTGGAAGAAGCGATGAAAATCGTAAACGAAGCCGTCGAAAAGCCGGCGCCAAAGAAACGGGGGGCCCGGAAGAAAAGCTGACGGATCACATCCTTTCCGGCGCTTCAATGCCCAGCAGCGACATGGCAGACCTCACAACTTTGGCTACATTAGCGGAGAGTACGAGGCGGAATGTTTTTATACCGGCATTTTCTTCGCGCAGGATAGAATAGTCGTGATAGAACTGGTTGTATTCCTTTACCAGGTCGTACGTATAATTACAAATCAAAGCCGGGCTACAGGCTGCGCCGGCCTCTTCTACTATCGAAGCAAACGCTGCGATTAATTGCACCAGGGTTTCTTCCTTTTCAGAGAGAGGAGTAGACGGCGGCAATGCGCCGGGTAAGACGATTCCCTGTGCGTCCGCCTTTCTTAATACGGAGCAGATACGGGCATAGGTATATTGAATAAACGGGCCGGTATTTCCGTTGAAATCAATGGATTCTTTCGGATTGAACGTCATATTTTTCCGCGGGTCTACTTTCAGTATAAAGTATTTCAACGAACCAAGTCCCACGATACGGGCGATATTCCCGGATTCTTCGGGAGTCATCTCGTCTATTTTTCCTAATTCCTGCGATATTTCATAGGCTGTCCGGATCATTTCTTCCATCAGTTCGTCGGCGTCTACTACCGTACCCTCGCGGCTCTTCATTTTTCCTTCCGGAAGTTCCACCATACCGTATGAGAAATGCACCAATCCTTTCCCGAAAGCGAATCCTAATTTATCCAGAAGTATCGACAGAACCTGGAAGTGATAGTTTTGTTCATTCCCCACCACATAAATCATCTTGTCAATCGGATAATCGTCAAACCGCAGCTTGGCCGTCCCTATATCCTGCGTCATATAAACGGACGTTCCGTCGGCGCGAAGCAACAGCTTTTCATCCAGGCCGTCTTTTGTCAAATCGGCCCATACCGACGTATCGCTGCGTTCATAGAACACGCCTTCTTTTACGCCGCGCAACACTTCGTTTTTTCCTTCAAGGTAGGTTTCCGATTCATAATAGATTTTGTCGAAATCCACTCCCATTTTTTTATAGGTTTCATCGAATCCTGCATATACCCACCCGTTCATCTTATTCCATAAGGAGCGGACAGATTCGTCGCCGGCTTCCCATTGGCGAAGCATTTCCCGCGCCTCGGCCATCAAGGCGGATTGCGCTTCGGCTTCTTCTTTCGTAAGCCCTTTTGCTGCCAGTTCCTTTAGTTCTTCCTTGTATTTCCTGTCGAACAATACATAATAATCGCCAATTAAATGATCGCCTTTCTTGCCCGACGACTCCGGCGTTTCGCCGTTTCCCCACTTTTCCCAGGCAAGCATGGATTTACAAATATGAATGCCTCTGTCGTTTACGATATTGGTTTTTACCACCTTATATCCATTGGCTTTCATTATTTCAGACAAGCTGTATCCCAGCAAATTATTACGTATATGTCCTAAATGCAATGGTTTATTGGTGTTGGGCGAAGAATATTCTATCATCACCAGGGGAGATTTTTCAGTAGCCTCCTTTATTCCATACGCGGGTTGCCGGTGAATGTCATTCAGTATCGTAATCCAGCAGGAAGGGGCAATCGTAAGATTTAAAAAGACATTGATCACATTACAGGCTGCTATGGCCGGTTCGTTCTCTTTTAAATAATCGCCTATTTCGCGGGCCGTAGCGTCGGGCGACTTTTTAGATATACGGAGAAACGGGGCTACCACCAGTGTGAGATGCCCTTTAAATTCTTTTTTTGTTTTCTGCAATTGAATTTGTTCCGCAGCTACTTCCGCTCCATAAAGCGATTGTATGGCTGCTATAATTGATCCGGTAATTTGCTGTTCGATACCCATAACGTATATATCTAATTGATCCTGTTTGTATTTTGCCCGCAAAGGTACATTTTTTATTAAAAGACTACTTGTGTTTTACAGGTATTCCGCTATCTTTACGGGCAAACTTTATCAGCTTTTACCTAAAATGAATACTTTCAGCAATTTTCCCCGCACCTTTTGGGTGGCTAATACGATTGAACTGTTTGAGCGATGGGCCTGGTATGGCTTCTTTATGTTGTTTGCAAACTATTTAACCGGCTCGTCCGATTTGGGAGGGCTGGAATTTTCGCAAAGCCAGAAAGGCACAATCATGGGCGTAGGCACCGGAATCCTTTATTTCCTTCCCGTATTAACCGGCGCCATCGCCGACCGTTACGGCTATAAGCGCGTTTTGCTTCTTGCTTTCGCCGTATATATTTCCGCTTTTATATTACTCCCCCTGTTTTCCTCCTTCACCGGCGTTTTCCTGATGTATATTTACCTGGCCATAGGGGCCGCCCTGTTCAAGCCTGTTATACAGGCCACAATAGCTAAAACAACGACCGAAGCAACCTCTTCCATCGGCTTCGGCATTTTCTATATGATGGTAAATGTGGGCGCTTTCTTTGGCCCGGTAGTGACGCTCCTGTTTAAAGGCTCTTCCCATCTTGTCTTTTATGTTTCCGCTGCAATGGCAGGCCTTAACCTGCTGATTCTGCCTTTTTACAAAGAACCCGGGCGGGATGGGAGCAAACAACCTGGGCAATCATTAGGAGAAACATTCAGGAGCATATTCCTGAACATGGCGGGTATCTTTAAGGATGGCAAGTTTATCCTGTTCCTGCTGATTGTTGCCGGTTTCTGGACGATGTATAATCAACTGTTCTTTACGCTTCCCGTCTTTGTGGCCCAATGGGTGGATACAAGTGCGCTCTATCACTTTTTTCATGCCCATATACCCTTTATCAGTGAGAATTACAGTCCGGCGCCCGGCGTAATGGATGCGGAATTTGTTACCAACATGGATGCTTTTTTTATTATCCTGTTCCAGGTGCTTATATCCGGTTTGGTGATGCGTCTGAAACCTCTTCACGCCATGATGACCGGTTTTCTGGTATGCTCTGTCGGCATGGCGCTCACGTTTGTTTCGCAGAACGTATTATTCACAATGGTAGCCATCCTGATTTTCGGATTGGGCGAAATGGCAGGTTCGCCCAAAATATCCGAATATATCGGCCGGTTGGCGCCCGACGGCAAGAAAGCGCTATATATGGGGTATTCCTTTATCCCCGTATTTATCGGCAATGTACTGGCCGGGATTGTTTCGGGGGTTGTGTATCAACGGATGTCCGACAAAGTAGATATCGCTTATCGTTTTGCCACGGAGAATGGATTACATATACCAAAAGATTTATCCACCAATGCCTCTTTTGAAGAAATAGCCCGCCAGGTAAACCTCACTCCGCAAGGATTAACAAACCTGCTATGGGATACGTACAGCCCTTCCGGTATATGGGCGGTATTATTAGGCATAGGCCTCTTTGCCGTGGCATCACTCTTTATTTACGACAGGATAATCTCCTCTGAAAAACAAAAATAATACAGTATCTGTACGGATAAAGAAGTCGGTTTGCCTTCAAATCCGTCCAACAGTTTGTTCAGCATCAAACGCTGACGGTCATATCCCCATCGCCGCATTGTGTGCGTTCCAATACCTCTGCTAAAAGAAGATAAGTAAAACCAGCCCGCTCCTGTCATTTTGCTATTTTATCATTTTGTTATTTCATCCCCTCCCTGTCTTGCTTATTTGCACGCCAATCAGGGATAACTCCTGAAAACACGCTGCATTTGATACTTGCCTTTTGATAAAATAACACAAAAAGAAAGGAAGTATTGACTATATGTGCGTCAATTAATCCTGTACAGATATAAAACAAAGCAAAAAGCAGCCGTTTACTATCTGTTTGCTCACTAAAAACAGCAGGTAAAAACAGTCGTTCCAGCGCCGTTCCGGGCCTCCGGAAGCCACTTTTCCGGGCGTTTCCGGGCCTTCCGTTTTTTCATTGGGATGTCTCCACCAAGTCATTTCGATGCTTTTGTAAAGACATCGAAATGCTTTTGCAAAGTCATCGTAATCCTTTCCTGAAGAGTCCGCCATGTTTCCGGAAGCCTCTCGCCAAACAGTCAATACCGGCTCATTCGATTATGAAGACAAAGACTATACTTCCGACGATGGCAGTAAGTATAGTGATAAATTTGGTTTCGGATGGAAAAGTATGATGACCTCTTTGCGTTTAACCTCTTCGTTATCTTCCAATATGTATTTGTCATCTAATTTATATTATACCAATCTGAATAATTTCAAGTATTTACAGCAAAAATACACATCTTCAAATGACAATATGAATTTGAAAAACAATATTTTTTCAAATTTGGAAGAATTTGGATTAAAGTCTAAAATGGAACATAAACTTAATAACGACAATACATTATTCTATGGTATAGATTTATCCCGGCAATATTTTAAGCCGGAGTATATGGAGAAAACAGTAGATAAAAACAGCATGATATATGAGACCGGAAGATTAAGTTTAAAAACAATTGGGGTGTTTGTTTTTGATGAACTGGCTATAGCTGATTGGATGTTGGGAGCAGGTTTACGCAGCTCGGCTTATAGTAATGGAAATAAAACACTCTTTACAGTAGAGCCTCGTATAAAAGCCAGCAAACTGTTAGGTGATAAAAATAAACTAATGTTAGCGTATGATTATACTGCTCAACCGATGCATTCTTTACATGAAACGACTTACACCGTGCAATGCGACTTTTGGGTTCCTTTTCAGGAAAACAAACTCCCTGTTGCGCAACAATATTCAATCGGTTGGAAAAACTACGCGACTTCAAATCTTACAATATCATTGGAGGCATATTGGAAAGAAATGGAAAACCTTCTCCGTATTGATAATCTGGGATACTATATTGATTATCACGATAGCTATACTATCGGGAAAGGCCGTTCTTACGGGCTTGAGTTTATGGCGCAATATGGTTATAAAAAGTTTTCCACATGGCTATCTTATACATTGTCTAAATCTACGCGTACTTTTGATAGCGGCAAACAGCCGTTCAAATATGATTCCCCTAATGACGTTTCCGCATTTGTGAGTTACGACGTACATAAAAAAATGACCGGACGAATACACTGTCATTTAATATGCAGTACCGTACAGGTATCCCATACTATATTCCTTCGGTAAATCTTCCCGGTATAGGTATGCCTTCTTACGAAAACGGGTATGTTTATAAAGGCATTTCTTCTTTAAATTATATCCCCAAAAGCCCTAATACAAGATTACCCGATTATTTTAGAGTAGATATAAATTTCACAATGGAGAAAAAACTGAAAAAGGGAGGCAGTAATACCTGGCAATTCTCATTACTGAACGCAACAGGGCACATAAATCCATATTCTGTTTATAGTGGAAGGGATGGGCGCTATAAAGCCTTTTTACTCATACCATTCATGCCGTTGCTTTCATTCAAGAGAGCGTTTTAAAAAAAACGGATTGACTGGCCTATACGCAATGTAGAAGTAGACTTTAAGCCGTTCAAACGGCATAGTTCGCTTACGGTAGAGCCGTATTTACGCGCTATTGCGCCAAGCGTATCGCCTGATTTCACCCGGTGGTAAACCATTTGATTCGTTGAAGAGGTATAGATATTCGTATTCCGCCCATTGATTTTCACATTACGAAAAACATATAAGTCTTTATGCGGCGCTCCGTTTTCAAAATCAATAATCTCAGCCGGGTCAATCGCCTGCCCTAAGAAACGTGTTTCAAAATGCAAATGGGAACCCGTAGAACGCCCCGTATTGCCTCCGAATGCAATCGGGTCGCCGGCACGGACAACATCATTTACGCCGACCAGAAAACCGGATAAATGTCCATAGACAGTCTCCAGCCCGTTCGGATGGCGAATAACCAGGTAATTGCCATATCCGCGGCGTTCAAAATTACGGATACGTACTTTCCCCGAAAAGGCGGCGCGAATGGTATCCCCTACCTGTATTTTCAAATCAATACCCCGGTGCATGCGGCGCCGGCGAGGCCCATACTTGGACGTCACCCGTAACTCACTGGTAACGGGAAGGACAAAAGACGAACAGTCTATTTCGCAAGAATCAGGGAAAGCAACATCGCTATTATCCGTCTTGAAAGGGTCTACCCAGCGGGTATCCCAGTTAGAGCCATACAATTCATCCGCAGGGAAAAGCAACTCTTCCTGCTCTTCGAGGAGCAGTTCTTCCAATGTAGCTATTTTCTCTGTGGAAATATCTGTTTTTATAACCCGGTCGGCCATTAATTCCGAAACCCGCTTATCCATCAATGTTGTTCTGTCTGTATTCCTTTGATCATCCTGTCCGGCAACGGTTGCCGAAAAAAATAATGTGGTAAAGCCTGCTAAAAATATTAATCGTATATTCATTTTGTCATTTTATCAACACCCACTCTGTGCGTTTCCCGGTAAAAAAACGATCCATCATATACCGGAGAGTTTTAAATGTCCGCCAAATATCACAAAAATCGCGTAAGAACCCAAAAAAACAATCCAATTTTTAAATAAATTAGCTTTTAGCTAATCATTCCCCAATTTATCTTTCGGGAAAACAGTTGTTGGATATGCTCTTTTAACGCTTGATGCAATGGTGAAGAGAGGGTTGGGTCTTCGTCTAACAGCTGTTGCGCAATATCACGGGCATATTGAAGAATCTGCCCGTCCGAGGCCAGGTTGGCTATTTTCAAATCAATCCCCATTCCGCTTTGCCGGGTTCCGTCAATGTCGCCATGCCCGCGTAAGCGAAGGTCTGCTTCCGCTATTTCAAAACCATTATTTGTCTGAACCATAATTTCAAGGCGTTTACGCGTTTCGTCGCTCAATTTAAAGGATGACACAAGTATGCAATACGATTGTTCCGCCCCCCTCCCCACGCGCCCCCGGAGCTGGTGAAGCTGAGACAAACCGAACCGTTCGGCGCTTTCAATAACCATAACGGAGGCATTCGGCACATTTACGCCTACTTCTATAACCGTAGTAGCCATTAATATCTGCGTTTCACCGGAAATAAACCTCCGCATTTCCTCTTCTTTTTCCGCCGCTTTCATCCGTCCATGCACCATACCTACCGCATATTCGGAAAAAACGTCTTTAAACGTATCAAATCCGTCTTCCAGATTTTTATAATCGAGCTTTTCGCTTCCTTCAATCAATGGATAAACAACATAAACCTGGCGGCCCAAATGTATCTCCTTTCTCAAAAACGCATAAAGCTCTTTTTTCTTATTATCGTACCGGTGAAGTGTAAGTACGGGTTTTCTTCCGGGAGGGAGCCGGTCGATAACAGACACATCCAAATCGCCATATAAGGTCATGGCCAGCGTACGCGGTATAGGAGTAGCCGTCATCACCAGCACATGGGGGAGCGTTGCGTTCTTCTTCCACAGTTGGGCGCGCTGTTCCACTCCGAAACGATGCTGTTCGTCGATAATCGCTAATCCGAGCGACGAAAAGAGAACGGTATCTTCTATCAAGGCATGCGTCCCGATGACGAGGTCTATTTCACCGGCGGCAATAGCCGGTAATAATTTGTTACGTTCTTTTTTCTTTGTCGATCCGGTAAGAAGCGCCACCCTTACATTCATATCACCCAGGAAGTTCATCACCGTTACGTAATGTTGATTGGCCAGAATCTCGGTTGGCGCCATCATACAAGCCTGGTAGTTATTGTCAATGGCCAAGAGCATAGACAGCAGAGCCACCAACGTTTTACCGCTTCCCACATCACCCTGTAATAAACGGTTCATCTGCCGCCCGCTACCCATATCGGCGCGTATTTCACGCATCACCCGTTTTTGCGCATCGGTTAGTTCAAAGGGAAGATACTCTTTATAAAAGGTATTAAAAGCGTCGCCTACGGTGGAAAACACTAATCCTTTCAGTTTTTGCCTGCGATAACTTGCCGTCTGTAAAATATTGAGTTGGATAAAGAAAAGCTCTTCGAACTTCAAACGAAGTTGCGCCTTTTTCAGTGTATCCGCCGATTCGGGGAAATGAATATTCTTTATTGCTTCGGTACGGGAGATAAGTTTTGTTTTCTCCAACACATCGGAAGAAAGCGTTTCGGGGAGTTCCCATTCCAACAGGTTCAATAAAGCATATTGAAGGTTTTGAATGGCGCGCGAATTGAGAAAAGATTTTTTCATCTTTTCCGTTGTGTTGTAATAAGGCGTTAATCCGCCGGCTATCTGCCCGGCCTGTTCTATCGGGTCTATATCCGGGTGGACGATATTACAGGTACGTCCGAACTCCGTTGGCTTGCCGAATATAATATATTCTTTACCGGTATTGAATTTCTCCTTCACATAACCGATACCCTTAAACCAAACAAGTTCAATCACTCCCGTGCCGTCGGTAAAACGGGCAATCAATCTTTTTGCACGCCCCTCGCCCGCCGTTTCAAAGGATAAGATACGCCCTTTCAACTGAATATAGGGCATATTGCCGTTTATCTCGGCCACTTTATAGAAGCGGCTTCTGTCTATATATTTATAAGGGAAGTAATTCAGCAGGTCTTCAAAGGAAAAAATATCAGCCTCCTTCCCCAATACTTCCGCCTTTTTAGGGCCTACTCCGGTAAGGTATGTTATTGATCGTTTACCGAGGTTTAACATAAGTCATTCGGTTTGGTTTCGGAGATACGCTTCTGCTATCAATAGATCGAAAGGAGTGGTCAGTTTGATATTCTCCCGGTTGCCCGGCAGTAAGGCAACAGCATATCCCTTTGCCTCAACTACGGAAGCATCGTCTGTAAAATCAGGCCTGTAATCTTGCCGGTATGCTTCAAACAACCAATCGCTTCTAAACGCCTGAGGCGTTTGCACAGCCACCAGGCGCCCTCTGTCTACCGGGCGTGACAGGCCCGGTTCACACCTCTCCCGTATAGAATCCACAAGGGGAACAACCGGAATAGCGGCGCCGCTTCTTTCCGCACCGGCAAAACAATTCCCTATCACCTCCGCCGATACAAAAGGGCGAACGCCGTCATGCACGGCAATTAATCCCGGCCCGTCTATCAATGACAATCCGTTCTGCACCGAATGGAAACGGGTTTCCCCTCCATTTACAAGTTTGTGAGGTATCCGGCAATCCAACTCTTTGCACAACATAGTCCAATAAGGTTGATGTATCTCTGGTAAAACCAGCACAATCTCCGCTGACACATCCCACCGGTAAAAACGTTCCAATGTATGCATTAACACAGGGCGCCCCTTCAAAGGAATAAACTGTTTGGGCAATTCATTACCCATTCTTGCCCCTTTGCCGCCGGCTACTATCAACACATACCGTTTCATCAGTCGAGCTCTTCCAATACTTTCTTTACGTCCTCATCCACTTTATACAGCTTCTCTTTACAAAGCTTTATCAAACGGGTAGCTTCTTTTACCTTATCGGAAAGAATATCTACGTCTAATTCGCCATTTTCAATATCCGTTACAATTTTACGAAGATTTTCTACGGCTTCTTTATATGTTTCCTTATTATCCGGCATATTATAGCGCTTTACTTTTTATTTCACCATCCGTAAAACGGGTAGTCAGTTCATCGCCTGTTGCAAACGAGGCAGCCCGTTTCATTATCTTGCCCTCTTTAAGCGTTAAACTGTATCCCCGCTTCATTATATATTCGGGCGATACCATTGTTATATATTGTTCTGTCAGTTGCATGTACCGATTGGTATCCATCACTTTACCGGTAACGGCTCGTTGCAACCGGTTCTTAGTATCCGCCAACAGCGCGTTATGTCTGCTGATTAAATTGACGGCCGTTACAGGCAGCTTACCCACTAATATATGCAGTTGTGAACGGCTGCGCTCCATCCGGTTTAACGAAAAGGATACAACCGCCTGTTGCAACCGGCTTACTTCCCCCGCCGCCAAATCCATCCGCCCAATAAGAAACTCGGCGACAGCCGTAGGCGTCTTCATACGTGTATAAGCCACTAAATCGAGTACCGTATCGTCTCTGTCGTGCCCGATTCCCGTTATAACCGGAAGGGGAAATTGCGCACAATTAGCCGCCAGCAAATAAGAATCAAAACTGGCTAAATCGGATGTAGCTCCTCCTCCACGTATAATAACTACGGCATCAAAACAATCGCTATGCCGGTAAATCCGGTCTAATGAAGCGATAACCGACGCCTCCGTTTTTTCGCCTTGCATAATAGCCGGAAATAATTTGAGATAGAACGGATAAGCCTTTTTATTTCCTGTCAACTGGTTGACAAAATCTTCATACCCTGCCGCCGTTGGCGAAGTAACCACGGCAATACGCACAGGAAGAACCGGCAACTCCAGTTCTTTATTCAAATCAAAAACGCCCTCCTGTTGTAAGCGGCGGATAATTTCCATCCGCCTGCGAAGCATATCGCCTACCGTATAAGCCGGGTCAATATCGCACACATTGAGGCTATACCCGTAAAGTTCATGGAACTCGACGGTTACTTTCACTAACACTTTCAGCCCGGAAGCAAAAGATTGTCCGGTTTCCTGTTCAAAATACGGTTTCACCATCCGGAATGTTTTTGCCCAGATAGCGCCCCTCGCCTTGGCAACCATCTGTCCGGTAACGGGGCTTTTTTCTATAAATTCCAGGTAGCAATGTCCCGAAACGTTCACCCGCACATCGCTCATCTCCGCTTTTACCCACCAGGAACCGGCAAATGATTGGTTTATTTTCTCTTTTATCCGTCCATTCAGTTCAAGCAGGGAGATTTCTTCCCTGCCGCCAGAATCATTATTCATTCCGAACATTCCGCCTTTCCGTATTTAATGCTTTATACATATCCGGGATACCATATCCCACTTCAATATCAGGTTGCTTATATTGGGAAGATACACGTTGTATTAATCTGATTACTTCTTTATTACTAAGCCACGGGAGCGCTTGCCAAAGACAAACGCCCAAACCTGCCAGTACAGGCGTTGCGAACGATGTACCGTTGCCGAAACGGACATTTCCGCTACAATCCATAACGGTTACGCTGGTTCCCAGGGCAACCGCATCCGGTTTAACACGCCCGTCGGCCGTAAATCCGGTAGAACTAAAGGGGCTTTTCTTTTTTTCACTTGTGGCAGCTCCTACGGTAAATACATTTTCCGCATCGGAAGGAAACGTTATCTTCTCCCAATTCCCGGTTCCTTCATTTCCGGCGCTGATAAATAACAGGATTCCTTTTTCCGCTGCCATTTCCGCCGCACGGGTAATAAATGCCGTCTTCCCATCGAGTGACGACTGGTTGTAATTCAACGCTTCGTCATCAAACATAAAATAGCCCAATGACGAAGAAACCACTTTTACGCCCACGCTATCGGCAAATTCTACTGCGGCAGCCCAATAATCTTCTTCAATGGGATATTCGGAATGTCCGTCTTCACTTTTTATCAACCAATAAGAAGCTTCCGGGGCCGTACCCACCATAATTCCCGGCATATTCGCAGCAAGGCATGAAAAAGCTTTGGTTCCATGCGTCTCATCATTATAAACGCTTTCGCCTGGCGCTACTATATTACGGGTTCCTATGATATCTACCGATTCAAATACAGACATCCTGTCTACATTCATAAAACCGGCGTCAATAACGGCCACCTGCATACCTTTTCCCCGGTATCCCTCTTCATGCAGTTTTACTCCGTTGAGCATTTCTAGTTGTTTCTCCGCATATCCGTATCGCGATTCTAAAGCGGCGTCTGAAGGATATAAACGGGACGTATCACGTACATCCTCTATTGCAGGGTTTCTCCTGCCTCTCCATACCCATTTTACGGAATCAACCATGGGCAACTCCTGTAATTGCTCTACAACAGCGCTGTCTTCCGCCATTACAACAACCGTTGAGAACCAACGGCTTTGCACAACCGGTTCTCCCCCCGTAGACGCTAATACATCCAGATAAGAAGATGCAATAGGGAGGTCTGATTCATCTACCCATTTCCCTTCCCTCAAACGCCGGTCGATAGCGGCTTCGGACAAAAAGGATTCCGGTTGATCAACGGTATAACCCGAATTTCCTTTATCTTTTAAATAAACGCGAAAACCATAGCTTTCCCCACACAACGCTTCAAAAGAAAAGACAAAACAAACAAATAACAAACATAAGCGTATATATAACATATTTACAGGTTATTCCATTGTATCGAAAACAGGAATCTCACGTTTCACGCTCTGACGTAACGAAATCAATGTTTCGGTAGCCGTTACGCCCGGTATTTCCTGGATACGTGAATTTAGCAATTCCATTAAATGTTCATTGTCTCTTGCATACAATTTAATCAGCATCGTATAAGGGCCTGTAGTAAAGTGGCATTCCACTACTTCCGGGATTTTCTCAAACTCAGGCACTACGTCTTTATACATAGAACCTCTTTCCAATTTCACTCCGATATACGTACAGGTATTAAATCCCAGGCATTTCGGATTGATATGGTATCCCGATCCGGTAATAGCAGTCATATCCATCATCCGCTGTACCCGTTGATGAATCGCTGCACGTGATACGCCACACTCTTCAGCAACGTCTTTGAAAGGAATACGTGCATTTTTAGAGATAATATTTAAAATCTGCCTGTCTAATTTGTCTATTTTTTCCATTATTGCAGTAGTATTGTTTTTATGTCATATTTATTGAATTATCAAAAGTATGTATTAATTTTAAATCACGTATCATATTGAAAGAAAAAAGTCTATAATAAATAAAAAAAGTGAGGAAGTATATGCTTTTTAGCATATCTTCTTCACTTTATATAACTTTTTGCAAGTTTATCGTTTACTTAACGATCTCCAGCAGTTCTACTTCAAATTTTAATGTGCTGCCCGGTTTAATATTCTGGTTGCCTCTGTCGCCATAAGCAAGATCCGAGGGAATCCAGAAAGTATATTTCGAGCCTACCGGCATAATCTGAATACCTTCCGTCCAACCTCTGATAACGCCATTCAAGCCAAATTCGGCAGGTTCGCCGCGGCTGTATGAGCTGTCAAATTCTGTTCCGTCAAGGAATGTTCCGGTATAATGTACTTTCACACGGTCTTCTGCTGTAGGCTTTTCCCCGGCGCCTTCGGCAATTACCTGATATTGCAAACCGCTTTCGGTGGTAATAACGCCGGCTTTCGTTTTATTCTCTTCGAGAAACTTTTCTCCTTCGGCTTTAACGCTGCTTAACTCCTCTGCCTGTGCACGCATAAAATAAGACTGTATAAAGTTCTGCGCTTCGGCAATTGCCATTTTATAACTACCGGTATCGCTCTTCAGGCCTTGTTCCATGCCGGCCAATAACAGGTCGATATTAATCGGTTTCCCCGGAACCGTTTTCAGATTGGCGGCAAATCCTTCTCCATTAGCCAAACCTAATGCATAGCTGGCGCTATCTACCGCTGTCTTTAGGCTTACACTTCTTTTAGAATCACAAGATGTTGCAGAAACGCCTACTGCTACGATAGCAGCGGCAACAAATACACTAATTCTTTTCATCGTTCTTTTATTCATTAATTATTTTACTATATCCAATAACTCCACATCAAAAATCAACGAGCTGTTAGGTTCAATACTCTCTCC
The DNA here is from genome assembly GCA_031259845.1 of Tannerellaceae bacterium. Classification (GTDB taxonomy): domain Bacteria; phylum Bacteroidota; class Bacteroidia; order Bacteroidales; family Tannerellaceae; genus DFXE01. Next base: position 24,295 of record JAIRKZ010000190.1, read on the forward strand.
GGCTCCTTTTTCGCCATACGCCAGGCCGGAAGGAATGAACAGTCTCCATTTAGCGCCCGTTTCCATCAATTGTAACGCCTCTACCCAACCGGGTATCACCTGCGAAACGCCAAATACGGCAGGTTCGCCCCGCTGTATGGAACTGTCGAATACGGTTCCGTTGATCAACGTTCCGTGATAGTGGCATTTTACTTTATCGGAAGCCTTCGGTTTCGCTCCGGTTCCTTTCCTCAGCGTTTCATATTGCAGTCCGCTCGGCAATTCCACCACGCCTGCTTTCTTTTTATTGATCAACAGAAACTCTTCCCCTGCTTTCTTATTTAATTCCAGTTTTTCTTTCTGAAGTTTTGCAAAATAATCATTGATAACCTGTTTTGCTTCTTCATAACGAATATCCGGTTCTTTACCATCCAGGACATCTGTCATGCCTTTGATGAAATCTCCCACCTGAATACCTTTAATGCCTGAGTTCTGAAAATTATTCCCAATACTTAACCCTAACGCATAACTTACCTTATCCATTCCTTTTTCTTTCTCACCTATTTATGAGGCACAAAAGTAATGTTTTTACTGATATAACACCTAAATTATTTATTCTTTTTTAGTTCAACCGTATCAAAATAACAATCTTCAATATCTCTTTTTCTTTTAAGAGCTTCCATGAAATAATAATCGGCATAGTTCAGGGGAACGTCTATTTCTGCATTGTGAGGAATACTGCCTACGGAATGTTTCAAAAGGAAATGTCCGTTCTCTCCCAATTCAGCGCGATAAGCAGGCGAAGCCAATGAAGTCATTATCTTGTCGGCGTATGTTTTATAAGAAGCCGCGCTATCTACATCCATCGTACTTAATTCATAGAGCGCAGACGCGAGACAAGCCGCAGCGGAAGCATCCCGTAATTCGTTTGGAATTTCAGGCGCATCCATATCCCAATAAGGAATCAGGTCTTCCGGCATATCAGAATGATTCTTCATAAAGTCAAACGCTTTAACGCCCGTTGCTTCAAGGCAAGGTATGGAATAACCCCGGCAGAACACAAGTCAAAAAAACGCTTAATATCGGGTGTATAGAGCATACAAAAACTTTATTTTTTTCGTTATTTTCAGTCACATTTCACATAAGGCTCTTATATTCCAATAGATAGGTGTGACTGAACAGGTGACGGAGTGTGACGGAGCGTGATTAGACGTGACTGAGCTTCAACTTATATATGCGAAGATACATTTATACGGGTGAGTTTGGAAAAAAAATCATTATAATGTCTTCAGTAAACCATTATAATGGTTTGATAAAGAGATTATAATGGTTTTCTAAAAGCATCATAATAGTTTGCCGGAGTCATTGTAATGATTTTTTTTTGCTTCGCAATTGCTGTGATATAAAAGAAAGCTGATTAGGAATTTTGTCGTACACCCCTTAGTCGCTATCTTTACCGGAAAATAAACTAAATTTGCATAAATTAGAATCAGAGAGGGATATATGGAGCGAAAAGCTGTCGGCGGAAAGACTGTTACAATTGCAGGGTTATAATTATATGATAATAATATGAAAAAGTTAGTCGTACTCAGCGGCGCGGGGATGAGCGCCGAAAGCGGTATCTCTACTTTCAGGGATTCCGGAGGACTTTGGGAAAAACACAGAATAGAAGATGTGGCTACGCCCGAAGGTTTTGAGCGGATGCCGGAAGTGGTACTTAATTTCTATAACCAACGAAGGCGGCAATTATTGGAATGTAAGCCTAATGAAGGGCATTATGGATTGGCAGCCCTGGAAAAAGATTTCGATGTAGACATCATCACACAAAATGTAGACGATTTGCATGAGCGGGCAGGAAGCACAAAAGTTCTTCACCTGCATGGCGAACTGATGAAAGCCTGCCCTGTAAATAATGTAAATAAAACATATACCATTTCCCCGGATAATCCCGACATCAATTGGGGCGATACCGACGCCGGCGGCAATCAACTCCGTCCGTTCATCGTTTGGTTCGGAGAAGCGGTTCCCATGATAGAACCGGCTATCCGGCTTGTGGAGCAATCCGACATACTGGTAGTTATCGGCACCTCGCTCAATGTATATCCCGCCGCAGGGCTGCTCAACTACGCCCGGAAGGGCCAAACGGTATACCTGATCGACCCGAAAGAAGTAAATACATACAGGCGCGATATCCATTTCATCAAAGCCGGAGCCTCGGAGGGAGTAAAACAATTGAGCGAACGCTTAAAACTTTGACAAAAAATCATTTACTTTGCAAGCTCTAAGGTTGGAAAGATAAATATACGATATAATTATGGCACAAGAAGATAGTTTTAAGAAAATTGTTTCACATTGTAAAGAATATGGTTTTGTATTCCCGTCGTCGGAAATCTACGATGGATTAGGCGCAGTATACGATTACGGCCAATACGGTGTGGAACTGAAAAACAATATAAAAAAATATTGGTGGGACAGTATGACGCTACTCCATGAAAACGTAGCGGGCATCGACTCCGCCATTTTCATGCATCCTACGATATGGAAAGCTTCCGGGCACGTGGATGCATTCAACGATCCGTTGATTGATAATAAAGACTCAAAAAAACGTTACCGGGCAGACGTCTTAATTGAAGATTACCTGGCCCGGATAGACGAAAAGACAGATAAAGAAGTAGCCAAAGCAGCCAAACGGTTCGGCGACGCTTTCGATGAAACGCAATTCCGCAGCACCAATCCACGCGTACTGGAGTATCAACAAAAACGAGACGAGACGCATGCCCGCTTTGCAAAAGCGCTGAATGATTCCAATCTGGAAGAACTGCGACAGATAATCATTGATGCGGAGATTGTTTGCCCGATATCCGGCAGCCGTAACTGGACGGAAGTGCGACAGTTTAACCTGATGTTCTCTACCGATATGGGTTCTACTTCCGAAGGCGCTATGAAGGTGTATCTCCGCCCGGAAACGGCGCAAGGGATATTTGTAAACTTCCTCAATGTGCAGAAAACGGGGCGCATGAAAATTCCTTTCGGCATTGCACAAATAGGGAAAGCGTTCCGGAATGAAATCGTGGCCCGCCAGTTTATCTTCCGCATGAGAGAGTTTGAACAAATGGAAATGCAGTTCTTCATTCGCCCGGGAGAAGAGATGGAATGGTTCAACCGGTGGAAAGAAACCCGGATGAGATGGCATAAATCCATGGGGTTAGGCGATGGGAAATATCGTTTTCACGACCACGATAAGCTGGCGCATTATGCCAATGCCGCTACCGATATTGAATTTGAAATGCCTTTTGGATTTAAAGAAGTGGAAGGTATCCATAGCCGTACGGATTTCGACCTTAGCCAGCACGAAAAGTATTCGGGCAAGAAGATACAGTATTTCGACCCGGAACTGAATAAAAGTTATACGCCTTATGTGATAGAAACTTCTATTGGCGTAGACCGTGTGTTCCTCAGTATTATATCCGGTTCGTATTGCGAAGAAACGCTGGATAACGGCGAAAGCCGCGTCGTATTGAAATTACCCCCGGCTTTGGCGCCCGTCAAGTTGGCGGTTCTTCCGCTTGTGAAGAAAGACGGGCTGCCCGAGAAAGCCGGAGAAATTATTGATATGCTGCGGTTCGACTTCCGTTGCCAGTATGATGAAAAGGATTCTATCGGAAAACGGTATCGCCGCCAGGACGCTATCGGTACGCCTTATTGTATTACCGTAGACCATGATACGTTAGAAGACAACTGTGTAACGATTCGTTTCCGCGACACTATGGAACAGGAACGGGTCCGTATCGACAAACTAAACGATATAATCGCCGGAAAAGTAAGTATGAAGAATCTATTAAAAAAGATAACAGAATAATCAAATGAAGAAGTATTTGTGTTTATGCATGATGATATGCCTCGCCGCCCTTCCTTCCTGCGGCAGCGACGATGATAACGGCAATGAAGCGGATGAAGTATGGAAACAGCAAAACGAACAAGCCTTTGCCGACAAAGCCTTCGATGCAACGTTTACCCGCTATACGTCGTTAAGCAACAGCGGCGTTTTGTACTACAAACAAATTACGCCGGGAAACGGGAAACGGATTTTCTATAACAGCCGGGCGGATGTTTACTATGAAGGTTCTTTGATTGATGGAACGGTATTCGACAAGCGGGATTCTACGGAACATATACCCTTCAAGGTTGCGATAAGTTCCGCCGTTGCCAATTATAGCAGCACTACGCTAACAGGTTATAGTTCGAGCGTTATTAAAGGATGGACTGAGATATTGCAACTCATGACCGAAGGAGAGGAAGGCGTAGTTTGGATTCCGCAAGAAATGGCTTATGGAACGGAATGGGACAATGGTAAAATAATTCCGCCTTATTCCACCCTGATATTCAAACTGAAAATAGATAAAGTGATTTGGTATGATGAGATATAAGTAAAAAAATTAAGGGCTGTCTCACGACATCCCCTAACCAACTTTGTTAACCTTAAATCTAATACTATTATGAAAAAACCACAATGCAAAGGTAATATGTTAAAAGGAACCGTCAATAGCTTTACATATAATCTATGTTAATGCAACATATCTACATAGAAAAAAAATGTCAACTGAGGTGAAATTACATATAACAGCATTAAATTCTGATAAATTTAACACTCGCGTACGCGCATGAATATCATCAAGGGTATAAATGATGTTACGGTAGAAGGATTCGTAGCAACCATTGGTTTCTTCGACGGAGTACACCTTGGGCACCGGTTTTTAATTAATAACATGATTAAAATAGCCAGAGAGCGAAACCTCCTTTCCGCCGTTATCACATTCCCTGAACATCCCCGTAAGGTGTTGCAGAGCGATTACCAACCTCAACTGCTTAATTCTTTCGAAGAGAAATTAGCCCGTCTCGAAACAACAGGCGTCGACTATTGTATTGTTCTTCCTTTCACTCCGGAACTGGCGAACTATCCGGCTAACGAGTTTATCCACGCCGTTCTGTCTCAAAAGCTGCATGTTAAAACATTATTAATCGGCTACGACCACCGTTTTGGTCGTGGCCGTACAGACGGCTTTCGCGAATATGCCGGATATGGAGCGGCCTGTGGCATGGAAGTATTGAAAATAGCCCGTTTTATTGAAAATGAAATAACCGTCAGTTCGTCCGAAACCAGAAAGTTATTATTGGAAGGGAAGGTAGAAGAAGCCGCAAAACTGCTCACGTATCCTTATCAAATCAAAGGGAGCATCATCAGCGGCCATAAGGTAGGAAGGACATTGGGTTTTCCTACCGCCAATATCAGGATAGACGAACCTTTCAAAATAGCGCCCGGCATAGGCGTTTATGCCGTCTGGGTACAACTTCAGGATAAGCGCTATAAGGGGATGCTCTATATCGGAAACCGCCCTACCTTAAATAATGGAGATACAATTACACTGGAAGTAAATATCCTGGATTTTTCAGGCGATATATATAATAATGTAATAACCGTGTCGTTTATCTGCTTTATCAGAGGCAACATCCGCTTCAATACATTGGAAGAACTAAAGATACAGTTGGAAAAAGACAGGCAAACCGTCAACGAACGATTAACGGCTAATGAGGCATATCATGTTTTATGAGGCTATCGACATATTAAAAGGAATGATTGCCCGCCCGTCGTTCAGCAGGGATGAAAAAGAGGTGGCCGATTACCTGCAAGACGTTTGGAGGCGGGATGGGCGCCCTGTTTACCGCAAAGGGAATAACCTCTGGATCATTGCGCCGGGTTTCGATATTCGCAAACCTACTTTATTACTCAACTCCCATATAGATACCGTTAAGCCCGCGGAAGGTTGGACAAAAGACCCTTTTACGCCGGAAGAGGATGAAGAATGGTTATATGGCTTAGGCAGCAATGATGCGGGGGCAAGCGTTGTATCATTATATGCCGCCTATCAGGCGTTGTCGCAGAAGGAGCAACCTTACAACCTGCTGTTTCTGGCTTCCTGCGAAGAAGAAATATCCGGGAAAAACGGTATTGAAAGCGCTTTACGGGAACTCCCTCCCATATCGTTCGCTATCGTAGGCGAACCCACGGATATGCAACCCGCCGTAGCCGAAAAAGGATTAATGGTACTTGATTGCACGGTTATCGGGAAAGCCGGACATGCAGCCCGCGACGAAGGAGTGAATGCAATTGCGTTAGCCATAAAAGATATTGAATGGTTCAACACGTATCAGTTCCCCCAAAAGAGTGATTTTCTCGGTCCGGTAAAAATGAGCGTTACCCTTATTCATGGAGGAACCCAGCATAATGTGATACCCGACCGTTGCGAATTTACCGTAGACATACGGAGTAATGAATTTTATCCTAATGAAACGCTCTTTGAGCTGATCCGCGAACAGGTACAATGCGAAGTAAAAGCGCGCAGTTTCCGGCTAAACTCCACACAGACCGGCTTGCAACATCCCTTTGTGCAAAGAGCCATCCTGCTGGGCAAAAAGCCCTTTGGTTCGCCAACGCTCAGCGACCAGGCATTGATGCATTTCCCTTCCGTCAAGATTGGTCCCGGACATTCTTCCCGCTCGCACAGCGCCGACGAATCTATTAAACCGGCAGAAATACGGGAAGCCATTGATACCTATATCCGCCTGTTAGATAATTTAGTGATTAACGAATCGCCTCTATGTTAAAAGATATACTGGCCACCATTGGCTCGCGTTACCTTATCGCCTTCCTCAACCTGATACTCATTTTCATAAACGCAAAAGCGCTGGGACTGGAAGGCATGGGGCTTATCGGGCTGATTTGGGCGTCTATCAATATAATCGCCATGGTGAATGGGATACTTGGGGGTAGCACAATCGTTTATTTCATCAATAAATATACAATCCGTATGATTCTTCCCATTGTTTATATATGGGTATTTGCCGGTACGGGAATAGGGTGTGGGGTCATGTATCTGCTAAAGTTGCTACCCGGCGGATACCTGGCGGATATCTATCTGATAACCATACTGTATTCATTCGTTATTGCCAATTCGCGCTTTCTGTTGGGGAAAGACCATGTCAAGGGTTTTAACCTTACCAATATGTTACAGGGAGGATTGCTGTTTTTTATACTCCTCTATTTCTATTACGTAACCGGGCGGAAAGACGTAAGCGCTTATATTGACGGGTTATACCTTACCAATACGATTGCCCTCCTGGCAAGCCTGTTTATACTGACCCCGTATGTGGTAAAGAAAGGCGCCGGGGCGAACCTTCCGCCGCAAAAGAAATGGCTTTCCCTTTTAAAAGAAATGCTCGTATATGGCCTTTGGGGAAGCGCCGATAATATTGCGGAGACCTGTACCGCCCGGCTTAATTATTTCCTTGTCCAACGATTTGCCGGGATTGGAAGCGTAGGATTGATAGACGCCGGGACAAAAATATCGGAAAGCGTTTGGAATATCAGCCGCAGTATAGCGTATATTGAGTACAACCGGATTGCCAAAACGAACGACATAACCGAACAAACGAACATTACGCTCCGGCTGTTTAAGTTCGCCTTTTTAGCCATCACGTTTGTTCTGTTTTGTATCCTGCTGGTTCCCGAATGGATTTATACGGATTACCTGTTCAGTGAAGAGTTTAAGGGTATACGAGGGGTTATAGCCGCCTTATCTTCAGGAATTATCGCTTTAGGCTGTAATACGATATTGAGCCATTATTTCATTGGCAGCGGCAAGATAAAATACAGCGCCGCCGCTTCGTGCACCGGCTTGCTTACCTTATTGACGGCAGGCTATTGGCTGATTCCCCGGTATGGAGTAACCGGCTCGGTTGTCAGTACAAGCATTGCATTTACGGCGATGTTGCTATTTTCGCTAACTGTCTTTATTAAACAGACGGGCAGTTCCTTACGCAGCTTTTTACCGAACCGGGCGGATTGGGAATACATCCGCGCCTGTATCTTACCTCGACAACCAGGATAACGGGTTTTGTTTATCCCGTTCTTTCCGCAGTTCAAAATGAAGGATCGTTGTGTTGCCGTTTTCCACATCCGTATATATTTTGCCAAGCGGCTGATTGGTAGCCACCTTCTCGTCTTTCTTTACGTAAACTTCTATCAAATTGGAATAGACCGTCAAATAGTTTCCATGGCGCACAATCACCGAATTATTATAACCGGCCACAGCAAACACGGCCGTGACCACGCCGTTAAATACCGAACGGGCTTCCGAGCCGGCGGTTGTTTGTATGTCAATCCCATTATTTTCGGTCTCAACATATTTTAATTCAGGATGTTTTTGTACGCCAAAAAAGCTTACCACCGAAAATTGTCCGGAAACAGGATAAGGCAAACGCCCTTTGTTTTTCACGAAATCGTCAGAAAGTCTTCTCTCCTCTCTATTCATGGCATATCCGCCTTTAACAGCCGCCTGGCGTATGTCTGCGTTTGGTTCGGGCACCTTCTTTCCTGCGGCCAGCGCCTTTTCCCGCTCGCTTTGTTCGCGTTCGCGAGCGGCGCGTGTTTCGGCTTCCGCACGCGCCACTTCTTCGGCTATTTGCTTTTCAATCTGGCGGCTCAAGGCATCCGCCTGTCGTTGTTTCTTTTTTAAATCAACTTGCAACTGCCTTTGCCTTTTATTCAGTTCCTCCACCTCTTTACGCTGTGCGGCTTCTTCTGCTTGCAGGTTAAGGTTCTCTTCTTCGCGGCTTTTCAGCAGGGTTTGTTTTTCCGCCCTTGTTTTCTCCAACTCTTCGCGTTTCTCCCCTGCCTCCCGTTGTTTCTCCATAATTTCATTGGCCTGTTGTTTCTGCCAATCAGCATATTCGCGCAAGTAACGCATGCGGCGTAGCGACTGGGAGAAATTACCCGCAGAGAGGATAAACAACAACTTGTCTTGAGATGTATTCCTGCGTTGGATATTTTGCATTGATTTCCCGTAATTTTCCCGTTTACTACCTAATTTTCCCTGCAAGGCAATCAGTTCTTTCCGCAATTCCACTATATCTTTGTCAATAGAGGATATTTCCTGGTTCAACAAGCCAATCACCTTTTTGCGTTGAAGTATTTGTTGGGAAAGGAGATTTAAACGGGTCAGGGAATTTTGCGCCGACTTTTTCGTCTCGGCTAATAATTGGTTTGTCATTTTTATTTCGGCAAGAGCTGCCTTTCGCTGGTTTTCCAGTTCGCGGACTTTAGCTGATTTTTGTCCAAAGACGGCTACGGTTAAAAACAGGTTTATTATGACAATCCAGACATATCTCATAGGCTCACTTCTTGCTATCTGTTAAACCTTTAACGATTTGTGCAAAGGTTACGCGTTTATACTTGTCAGGGATAGAGGTATCTATTTTCACCGGAATATTTGTTTGGATTTTCGAAAAATAAATTTTCATTTGCCCGGCAGACGCGCCTTTATCAAGCAATTGAACATCCATCAGCATCGGGAAGGGTTGCCCGTCTTCCATACGGAAATCGGTATAAAGCCACTGTAAAGCGTATCGTTCCGATTGATCCGTCACACAGGTTGAAAGAAGTTTTTCTTCGCCATCCGCCATAAAGGTATACAGCAGTTGCATCGCATCCTTTACCTGAATCTCGGCAGCAGAGCCTTCCTGTTTTAATTTAAAACGGTTATATTGCTTACGGTCTATTCCCTGCTGGCCGGGTATAAAAAGATGATTCGAAAACAAAGCCTGTAAATTGTAATAATTAAAAGCGACAGGCAATTCGCCCTTCAACGCGGCATAGCTTTCGGATACATAACGTTTATTCATCCGGTCTACGATTGTAAGGCCCTCGCCGGTAAACTCAGCCCTGAAAAGTTCAATTCCCAAAAGAGGCTGTACCGAAAGCTGCAAAGCGCTATCGCGCACCATCTTTATATCCACCCGCGAACTGAACGATTTACCCGGCGCATCCAAATCCACATTCGCCCGGGCGAAAAACGTTTCATACCGGAAAGCCTGTTTCTGCATAGAGTCAAAAAAATCAGCATGCGCCTTAGCTTCCACAACGTCTACAGTCCCTACTCTGGCAGGCGTTTTACAGCCTGCCAGGAGAAAGACGATAAGGACAATCGTCCCTATCGTCCTTATCGTTTCTTTTACCATTTCCTTTATCACTCTCCTATATATTTTTCTTCCTGTATCTTCCGGTTTAGCGCATCGTCTTCTTTGCCCATTTCTTTTGCTTTCTTCCATTGCTCCACGGCTTTTTCTTTTTCGCCCGACATATAAAGTATATCGCCATAATGGTCTGTCAATTCAGGGCTTTTTGTTTTATCTTTTTCCAAAGCGCTTTCTATGTAGAATTTGGCTAAGGTGTAATTGCCCTGTTTAAAAAATATCCAGGCATAGGTATCCAGATAGGTGGAATTATCAGGTTCCTGCCTGATAGTGATGGCGCTCATCCGTTCGGCTTTTTCCAGGTCTTTATTCGATAATGACAAAAAATAGGCGTAATTGTTTAACACCACCACATTGTTTTCGTTATACTTCAACGCTTCGTCGTATGCTTCAAACGTTTTATCCAATTGCCCTGTCTGATAATAAATATCGCCTATCTGTCCATAAAAATCGGATTTTAAAGGGGCGTTTTCCGGGGGGATGACGGTAAGCCCTTTTCCGTAGGCGTCTAACGCTTCCTGATAGCGTCTTTCCTGATAATGGGCCACCCCCAGATAAAAATAATATTGGGGAGCCCCCGGGAATAACTCTATACATTTATTACAGATACGTATCACCCCGGGAATATCCTGGGTTTGCAAAGAGAGTTCTAAAAGCCTCCCCCAGGCCGCTTCGTTCCCCGGTTCCGTTTCCGTCACCAACTGGAATTGAAATTTGGCCTCATCCGTTTTTCCCTGAAGCAGCAGCAGCGAACCATACATAAGCTTTAGTTCCGTTTCTTCAGGATGTTGTTCCATCAGCGTCTCAAACAACGAATTAGCGTTTTCGGTGTCTTGCTGCGTTTGCTGCAAACGCATAATATAGCGCGAAAGGATGCTTACTTTCGTTTCTACATCCAATTTCTCATTCACAAGCGCGTCGCGTATCTGCGTCTCGGCTGCCGCTTTATTATTTATCGCCTCGTAATAATTGGCCATCGACACAAAATAATAAGGATTGGCCGGGTCTATCCCATGCGCTTTCTGATAGGCTTCGTATGCTTTATCCTTATCGCCCCTTTCGAGGTATAAATCGCCCAGCATAATCGGATAACGGGAATCCATGGGGTATTTAGCGGCAAGTTTTTCCACTTCGCCAAAAGCCTTGCCCGGCTGTTCAAGCATTATATACAGCCTGTATTTCTGCATTGAAAAGGCCTCGTTCATCCCCATAACAGACTCCAATGTGTCGTACGTTTCTATCGCCTTGCCGATTTCGCCCTGTTGCGTAAGCGCGTCGGCCAGGTAATAATTAAGCTCTGTTTTCCTGGGATAGGCTTTTACCAATTCTTCATACACTTCCACCGCCTGGCCAAACATTCCCCTGCTGCGCAAAAGGGTGGCCAGCGCCATTTTATACGTAAAGTTTCCGGGACTGTTTGCCGCGGCGCGTTCCAACATCTCCACAGCCTTGTCTTGCCGGTTCATCTGCATATAGAAAGAAGACAACTCATAAAGTACGGGAGCCGATGTAGAATCAATTAGCAGGCAATGGTTGAAAGCCTCAAAAGCCGCATCGTATTTTTCTGCGTTCTTAAGGTTCAAGCCTTCATAAAAGAAATAATCAAACTTTCGCCCGTCTCTCATACCGCCGGCTTTCATAACGGCCACATTCATCAACAATACTCCCCCTAAAAAAACTCCGCCAAGCAGTTGCCTTACCATAAATTAATCTTATTGATTGATAATTAGAGAGTAATTATAACAAAAGGTTTAAAGCGTACCGGTGTGTCCAAAGCCCCCGGCTCCCCGTTCGGTTTCGCCCAGCGCCTCTACCGGCTGCCATTCCGCCCGGCTATGCGCCGTTATCACCATCTGGCAAATACGTTCGCCATCGCCAACCGTAAACGGGCAGGACGAAAGATTCACCAGTATAACGCCTATTTCACCCCTGTAATCAGCATCAATCGTTCCCGGCGTATTAAGTAAAGTAATACCATACTTCAAAGCCAATCCGCTCCTCGGCCGCATCTGCGCCTCATATCCTTCCGGCAGCGCAATATAAAGCCCTGTAGGAATCAATTTCCGTTCTAACGGCTTCAGCACAACCGGTTCGGACAGGTTTGCCCGGATATCCATCCCCGCCGACATAGCCGTAGCATAAGCCGGCAACGGATGCCGGGAAGCGTTAACAATCTTAACTTTCATCATTACACATCGATTTTAAAAACAAAAGTATATAAAAAACCAAGACGAACAATAAAAGGTTTGTTTCTTCACCTCTTTTTTACACTTCTTCCTGAAAAAGAAAAAAATGCAACCGCTCCTATTTCTGCGTTTTACGCTGTATTTCCTTATCAAAGTCGGATTCAAATAAGCGGTCTTGTACGATGCGGTATTTCTCAAACTCGCTTTCGGCAAATGAACTGTGTTGATCTTTGCGAGTTAACACGGTAACCTATTGAGATTATGGCATCAAGGTTATAGAATTTCGTTCTGTAATTTTTACCGTTGGAAGCAGTTGTCAAGAAATCCTTGACAACTAAATTTTTATTCAGTTCGCCGTCTTGAAAAATATTCTTCAAAATGAAGGCTGACATTTTGCTTCGTTGTTTGGAACAGTTCTCCAATTAGGTTTTGCGTCAACCAAACTGTATCATCCTGCACACGGACTTCAATGGTATTTTCTCCCGTTTGGGAAGTAAACACTAAAAATTCGGCGGTACTGTTGCGGATTTGCAAAGGTTTCTTTTTTGCCATATATCATTTTTTACCCAATCATAACGGTTGAAACTCTTTGGCTATAATCTGTGTGCCATTCATCTTGCCTCTCCAAGGAAACCGGCGGCTACGTTCGCCAGTTGTTTTCTTTTATGAAGTTCATTACCGTCAGCCGGCTTACGTTTAGTATGCGGGCCATGGCCGAATAGGAGGCGTTTTTTTCCAGTAAGAGTTTTATTTGTGCCTCTTTTCCCGTTAGTTTCTTTTTAGACGATTTGCGTCCTTTGGGACGGCCTAAGACGATTCCTTCGGCTTTTTTTCGCGCCAGGGCGTCTTTGGTTCGCTGGGAAATCAATTTCCGTTCTATTTCGGCAGACAGGCCAAAGGCAAATGCCAGCACTTTGGAATTAATGTCATTCCCCAGTTGGTAATTGTCTTTTATTGTACACACTTGTATATCGTTCTGCATACAATGGTTCAAAACAGACATGATCATTAATAAATTCCTCCCTAACCTTGATAATTCGGAACAGATCAGCGTATCGCCTTTCCTTAGTTTTTTCAGTAATTTACCAAGTTTTCTTTCTTCAACTTCTTTACTGCCGGATATGGTTTCTTCTATCCATTTGTTAATCACAACAGCATGGGATTTGCAGTATAGCTCAATCTCATATCGCTGATTCTCGACTGTTTGTTTATCCGAACTCACCCGGATATAGGCATAAATCATCGTATTAATAGTTTAAGTTTGTGTAATCGCCGCAAATGTAATACAGTCTGTTCAAATAAAAACCCCCTCCGGCTTATCCGGAGAGGGTCCTCTTTTATTTGTAATCTGGTTAAAGCTATCGGGTCGTTTACTTAACGATAGCTTTAACAGCAGCTTCGCCGTCGATAGCTACTACTATGATACCCTTAGGTAATGCAATGGTAACATTGTCGGAAGAAACAGCCTGGTTGGCAACTGTCTGGCCTAAGATGTTGCTGATAACAACTTTCTTACCGCCTGCATTCAGGATAGTAACCGTGCCTGTTCCGCCGATAACCTGTACGGAAGAAGAAACGGCCGGTTTCTTTTCGTTAGCTACAGCGCTCTTTTCTTCGCCTTTCGTTACATCGAAGATTTCGGCGCCATTCTGTCTGGCTTCAATAATGTTGATGTAGTCGCTTATTACAGGCACGCCATTCTGAATCTTCAACCATTTACCCCATGTAGGAGCAATTTCCGGTTGTGCAGAAGTCGTTCCATCTTGATAATAATATATTTCACGCTGTGATTCAATCAGGAAACGCCTGTCGTTAGCCGGATCAACCAAGCGGAACTGGAATACCATGCTCTTGCCGTTCCTGTCTAAATTATAGGCCGGAACATTCGCTTTCCATGTATACGGATATTGAGTGTCATAGTTCCAGTTATCCTGATACCATCTTGGGTCATAATGCGTATTAGCTCCTAAGAAATGTTTATCCTTAGCCGGGATATTCCAGAAGAAGGCAGAGTCAATATCAGAAGTTTCTACCTGCCCGCGTACTACATAGAATGTATCCCCATAGTGAATACCGTCTACAAAGGCTAAACGCGTTGTTTTTTCGGCTCCATAAGCAAATTTACCCTGATAGTCGGCATTGTGCGGAGTATAATTAGCGCCTCCAATTCCGATAGAATCCTGTGCGTTGAATACCCAGAAAGCCCTCGTAAAGGATGGCCTTACGATTGTATCTATCTTGCTGGTGTTAGATTCGATAAGTACACCCGTTGAAGTCCATGTTGAATCTTTCCTGATTTTAAAGATCGTATCACCTTCTACAAATTCAGGGCGAATAGCCAACATATATTGCGGCATAGGCGTTTCGCCGCGCACATAAGCGGTATCTACATAGAATGAATAAGAGAAATCATTATCCCTTTCTTTAAATTGATTTATATTGTATAAACCTAAGAAACTGATAGATTTGTCCTTAATATCCTGGCGATAGTCATTTTCCGTTGTTGTCGGATAGTTGTTGCCAACGCCTTTTGGAGAATTTTCAAACAGGAATTCATTACCCAGGTTATTGTATTTAGTAAACTTCAACCATACAGGCGCGTTTTTCCCATCGCCAAATGGTTCTTTAACCGGTTTCTTTCCATATTCTGCACCGTCAAATCTTCTGTACAACGGTTCGGAGTATTTATTGATAGCAAAGGCAGAAGTTCTTGTTTCGTCCGGCGATTGTTTATAAGCCCACAGACTGTTGTCGTCGATACCGACTTTCACAAATCGTGAATTAAATTGCGGATATTGGCCACTTACATGGTAATTTGTACCATTTCTCATATCTAACATAGCATAATAATCCGTATCAGCCTTCGTATTATTCGTTTTCAGATAGAAAATGCCATAAACATCGTAGTAGCCAGCGCCGCCAGGAGTGGAAATCCAACGCTGACCATAAGAAGATACGGCATATCTGTCTTCTTTATCTACTACAATATACCGACTGTCCGTAGCCGAGCCAAGCAGTCCTGATCCGGCAGGAATTCGTACGGCGTAACGAACCCTTTTCAGTTGTGCCAGGTCGTCAACTTTATCAGTAGTATATCCGTATTTTTCAACTCCTACTTCAATGTCATTATTAATATAATTATAAATGTTAATCAAATCAAGTTTGAACATTGATTTGCCTTCACTTACAATTAAGGAAGAGTCTCTATCCGACTTAACGCTCAGATAATCGTCGTCTTTGTATTTATGCAGGTAATTAAACTCGTACGTATAGGTTTGCGCAGTTAATGAATCAATATAGAAATAGCCTAATGTAGCGTTCTCTTTAATTGATTTATCCAACGGTTTACCAAAATTAGCCACGCTTAAAGAAACGTCCAATGCATCAAAAGTCACTCCGTTATAGTGACATCCTGATAACTTGAATGTCGTTCCCTTATCGGTATAGAACTGAACCGGCGCTTTGGAAGCTACCCGGGGAAATTCGCGGTTCGTAATCTTAACGGGAGATGTGCCCGTATTGTTTGTCCGCGTTTTTTCCACTACCCATTGATAAGCCGGTATCCGTTTGGGGTCAACGTTATCCTGCAAGCTGATCCACTGCGGAACGGTGTCTCTGTTATCGTAGAACGTATACACGGGAACGGCCAGGTATTGGAGGCCTGCGGCGGTGGTACGGCTGATTAAATACAAATCATTGCCCAACGACGTAAGATTAGGAGAAGAAGCCGTGCAACTACCTAATTTGAATAAAATCTTTGTATTGATTGGCTTTGGCCCTATTGTAACCAGACGCCTTTCGTCAAGGTCTTGAAGTTTAACGAGCAGCGAATCCTGATCCGTCACCACCCTGGCCGATGCAGCCCATCTTGCGCTTGCAAGCGCATCCGGGTCTTTCACATAAGCTTCCTGCACGCGGATGTCTAACTGGTCGTTCGTGAAATCATACTGTACAAAGAAGTTATACTGGTTGCGGATGCTGCTATGCCCTCCTACCGGTTGTTCGATAGCCGTTTCCGCAATATCTCCCCAGCCAAAGGCAAGGAATTTTACTCCGGTAGTATTCGTCCAGGCGGTATCTACACGCAGGTATTTGCCGTCGGCCCTCTTGAAGTTCAACGCATTTGCAGGCGTATACGCGTCGGCACGTACGGCTTTTAACGCATAATCGGTCCATGGATTCAATACCCGCGGGCTGTTACGGTCCGGGTCGAACACAAGCTTAATCGAATCGTTACCCGGTTCTGTCTGGAATCGCGTATTATAATCGGAAGCAGACAGGTACTGTATTCCCGGCTTCACAACCGTAAACAGCAACACGTCGTCGCCGCTATAATCGCCCGTAGCGCTGGCTGTTCTCTCTTCTACGCCTACATTACCGTCAGCGCCTCCGTTGTACGTAAGCACCAACACCTTGTCTGCTTTAGAATACGTAGTAAGCGGACGGCTTGTCTGGAGCGACGCTGCATACGTAGCCGAAAACTTCCAGCCTTTATTATCGCCTTGGGCGATATCAATCCTTCCGTTATCCGTATAGTCTTTAAGGTTAACGGCCAATTCCCCGCCGATAGCCCTGTTTACGAAATCGAACCTGGGGTTAGCTCCTTCTTCCTGTTCTTTTACGGAAATACACCAAAGCGCCTTAGCTACGCCGCTAACAGGATAAGCATCATAATCTTGTATCCGCAAGATACCATTCGCATCGACATACACCACCAATGCATCATTGGGCGCTCCCTGACGAACTGCCTTCAAATGATACATGCCTTTCTGGGCATCGGCGTCCATCTTACCGGCGTTGCCTCCGCTACCCAATGCATTAGCAGTCCCTAACGATGCAACCAGCATAAGAGCGCTGGCAATCAAAGTAAAAAACTTTTTGTTCATAATTTAAAAATTTAATATTAATACTATATAACGATATAAAGTGATCTGTGTATTAGCTATTTATGTCTTGTGAAAGAGAGGTCTGCATTGCATTTCACCTTCCAACTGTATAAATCAATCGAACTTATATTTTATTCTGTTTGTCGTAGCAAAACGGGTTTGTCATCAAAAAGACAGGTTTCGTACAAGAATTGATATTTGATTGATAAGAAAGGCGATAGAGCGGCTAAAAAAACATTTAAAACAATTGCGTATATGAAACTAATATATACCTTTGCTGAGTGAAAAAAGGTTCTTTTATTTTATCCACACACGCACAGCAAGAAGGTTTGTGGCCTGAAGTAAAGACGACAGTAACAAATTACAATGATATAGAGAAAGAAATCTCAATTTTTACTTTTAGTATTAATATTAAATTTTTAAATTATGAACAAAAAGTTTTTTACTTTGATTGCCGGCGCCTTTATGCTGGTAGCATCGTTGGGAACTGTTAACGCTCAAAGTTCTTATCCAACCGACCTCTTTACGGGTGGATTAACGACTCAGGCCCAAAAGTATCTCTACCATCTGGTGGGAGAAGTTGGCGCTGACAAGTACTTTTTGGTGGTTGACAACGATGGTAAATTGTATTTGAAAACAACGGCTGATTATACCGCCGGGAATTACAAATTCGGAAATGCCTTGTGGTGCGTAAATGTAAGCGACAGGGAAGACCAGGGATTGAACCCTACTTTTACCTTTGAAAACAAAGGAGCAGGCCTGAAATTAGGCATATCAAAAGACGATGAAGACATTGATCCTATCGACATTCGTTTTGGGGCTTTAACCCGTTTTGAATTTTCACGTGTTTACAAGAATTCTCTTGAAGCCAAAAAACCATTGAAGCTTTATTACAATGAAGACAATGTGTTGACATTTGTACGGAATGCAGCCGGTCATATCACAGTTAAAGCATACCCTGCTACAGCCGCTGATATTACAGAAGGCAGTTATGGCGCTAATGTTGTTCTTTTCTCCTTATACAAACCGGATGAAGTAATTCTTACTGCAGAACAATTCAACACCATCCTTAATACCGAACCAAACGGATGGGTAACATTGAATTTTGTTCCGGCTCCAAGCGACGCCAGCGAATTCCAAACAGCTATTAAGGCGGAAGACGTTACTCCCGGCTGGTTGAAATTTTTTCGGAACACAACAGACGCCAACAAGAAGTGGTTACGCGTAGACACCGCTTACACAGGCGACTACGGTGTGAAGTTCTTGAAATTTGCGTTTGGCGATGCTCCTTCTGCAGCAGACGCTAAAAAAGCAGCTATCGAACGTCAATATTATTTCCAGGCAAGATATCACGTATTGAACGACAGTCTGGCAATTGATGTACAGCAGGCCATCTTCCCGGAAGAAGGTTACAAAGGCTACTGGTATAACTATGCTCCTACCGTATGGGGCACTAACAATGGAAGTGATTCACTTCATGTAAAACTGCAAGACTTGATTGCCGGTGAAAGAAGCATCCTTACAATCGGTACGAAAGAAGTTTCTACCCGTGTAGAATTAGGTTTAAAGAGCTGCGCATCAGTTCCCGTAAATTTAACTTCCGTTCCGAACAACCTGTATACTATCAAAAATAATGCAGGCCAATACCTGGTAGTTCTTATCAATACGGATACTGTTACCGGTAGCCAACGCAGCGCTCCACGCTGGATGACATTAAACGAAGCTACGCAAAATCCGAACCGTATCCCTGCTTTCCAATGGGTAGTAGAACAGACGCGTACGGACTTCCCGACTTCTTCTCCAATCCGTATCACGAACCGTGAATTTGGCGACACCACAGAAGATGGCGTAAACCTGGATTACCATCGTACGATAGGAGGTGAAACGATTCAGTTAACAACAACCGGATCAAGCCTCCAATTATATGGCGAAACGGTTTATGCTGCCAACTTCAAAGAAGTTCCAACTCCTGAAAAGGGAAACAAGTATTTAGGCTACAAATACCTGCCGAATGATTCGTTGAAATTCAACACATACGATTTCAATTATCTGCACGAATTAAATGCTGAAAAGTATTTATATATCAAGAATACGACAGACTCTTCTATCTACCTGAATACAACGACTCAGTCAAGAACACAGTTTGAACTGATTGCCCAGGGAACTCCCAAACGTTACGGCTACTGGACAGCTGCCGTTCCGGGCTTGGCCAAACTTGAAAAAGTTTCTTATGTATTGAGAGTGAAAGACGGCTATGCTTTGAACAGGACAGGCGCCGTTGTAGTGGCCGATGGTGAAGGCAGATATGCCGTTACCAAGGCAGCAGTAGCAGATACCTCTGTATTCTTGCTGAAGACCAACAATACGAAAGACGGAAGAGACTACTATGCTTTATTAGACACCGGCTATTATGGTTTGAATAATAGTAACAACGTACATAAAGATGTAAAAGTAGGTATCGACGACGCCAACGCATGGGCTTACGAACAAGACCAGAACGAGTTCAGAACATCTACCTTCTTTATCGCTCCTTACAACGAACCTATATATAGAAGATTCGACGGCGCCGAATATGGTAAATACAAGATTAAAGAACCTTATGGAAACAGTTCAAACGCTCCTCTCTACCTGAGATTTGCAAAACACAACAACTGGGGAACAGAATTCCTGTTTGAAAACTCTCCAAGAGGTATCGGCAGCAAGGATCCCGGCAAGACGACAGAAAACGACTATCGCGACGAGCTTACGGCAAAAGGTAAAGCTACGATCAGCTTCCTGGGATTGTATAACGAAAAAGACTATCCTGCAAACGGAGAACTGTTTAACTATACATTCTATGTAGATACGGCTTATGTTCGTTATGCTACTCCCATGCCTCAGTATATGTTGGCTGTACGTCCTGAGTTTGTAACAGGCGATACGATTTACAGAATTACGAAAGACTCCGTATGGGATTCAAACGGCAAAACGCTTCTGTATGTAACCAGCGATACGACGTTTAGCATCAGACCGTCGTTCACCAGGGCATTCTATGTATTCAACGCGCAAGACTCTATCGGAGCCGCCGACCCTGACAACCAGAATGCACGCAACAAAGATTATGTAGGTAAGTTTGCATACGGAGCTGAATACACCACCCGTCTGGCATTTGTAGACGGTATACACATGGGTGATACATTCTACGTACTGCGCAAGAATCCTGCTACCACAAGCATCGACTCTGCTTATCTGTTAGCGATACCTCGCGCCGACAAACATTATCTGGGCGCCAATACGCATTACACGCCGAGATGGGGACGGGACGGTAATCCTATCTGGGGAACTAACGGCGCTTATACGAACGACCATAACGGTAAGAGTATGGTATTCCAGTTCCGCCTGTATGATCCCGACGGAACCAGCGACCAGAGCGTAGACGCCAAATTGGTTCGCAAGTTCTTGATCGAATCAAGACAAGACGACGGCACTGAAATCGGCCCGCTGGAAGGCAGATGGGTTAAGATACAGAACGGTGTTCCTGTAATCAGTGAGAGAATCGAACTTACGAATGCCAGACAAAACGGCGCTGAAATCTTCAACGTACTGGAAAGCACGATAGGCGACAAAGCCGTAGGCAACGAAAAAGCTGTTGTATCTTCCGACGTACAGGTTATCGGCGGAGCAGGCACGGTTACTATCCTGAATGCAGGCGGCAAGAAAGTTGCTATCAGCAATATCTTAGGCCAGACAGTTGCCAACCAGGTTGTTTCTTCCGACAATGTTACCATTGCATTACCTAAGGGTATCGTAGTAGTAGCTATCGACGGCGAAGCTGCTGTTAAAGCAATCGTTAAATAATTAGTATCCGCATAAGGTTAACTAATATACTCAAAAGCCCCCTTCCCATCGGGAAGGGGGCTTTTTTTATTGTTTACTTTTTAAGGATTTCCCGGATTTCCTCTTCGGAAAGACCGGTAATCGCCTGTATCTGCTCTATGGATAAACCGATGCGCCCACAATTGACAACGGTATTGAACCGGTTTTTCGCTTCACCTATGGCTTCGCCTTTAGCCAGGCTGTCGGCAATGACGGTTTTTTCGGTTCGGACGGCATCCCAGTAGGCATCGTAGACGAGGCGTTCGGCGTCGGTGTAGGCGGCTTCTTCGCACAGGTCGAGCGCACGGTTGATCTCGGCGTCTTCTTTCAGGTCGGGCGGAACGTCGTTCAAGCCGTCTTTCACTTCCTTGAGGAAGCGTAGCCACAGCGCCGCCATACGGCGATCCGTCCACGTTTCGGCGCGAAACTTGGGCAGCTCTATCATCACAAACTCCAGCCCCTTGATCACCTCGTCCGAATTGCGATAGTTCACGATACGGTAGTGATGGTAAAACTCGTCGGTCTTGCGGTCGAATATGTCGTTGAGTATGCCCAAGGCGTATACCGGATGCAGCAGGTCGTATTTCTCGCTTATCTCCAACTGATTCACGTAGGCTTTGGAAGCGTTGAAGAGTATGCGGTTGGAGAAGGAAGTGGTCCAGTACATCTGCATCTCCACGATAAACTGCCGTCCCCTGTTGTCGCGGCAACGCACGTCTACAATGGAGTTTTTCTTTGCGGGAGTGTCTGGCACCTGTTCGGCCGGGAGGTATTTCAGGCTTTCGATGAGTTGTCCCTCTTCCAGCGGCATCAGGGCGTTGAGGAAACTCATCAGCAGGTCGGGATGCCCGCCAAAGATACGTTTAAATATCAAATCGTTTTTAGGATCAAGGTAATGTGCCATAATGAATGTCTTTGTAAATGTATATACGCCAAAGATAACCAAAACTAACTGATTTTACCCAATCTTTGTTGAACGGATTCATTATGTTGCTTATCAAGACACATCCCGGTAAGGTTTAAAAAAAACTTTATTTTTCCCTTTATTTTCAGTCACATCTCGCATAAGACTATTATACTCAGAAAGATAGATGTAACTGAACATGTGACGGAGTGTGATTGGAGGTGACGGAGCTTCAACTTATATATGCGACGATAAATTTATACGGGTGAGTTTAGAAAAAAATCATTGGGAAGTCTTCAGTAAACCACTATAATGGTTTGATAAAGAGATCATAATGGTTTTCTAAAAACATCATAATAGTTTGCCGGAGTCATCACAATGATTTTTTTGTTGCTTCGGAACAGTGATAATCACCCGTTCAGTCACGCTCAGTCACCTGTCCGGTCACACTTATCAGTCTGTATATGAGTGAATTACAGCGAATGTGACTGAAAAGCGGCAGGTTTTTTTTGCGCATTGAAGATTCGCTGGCGCGTAAAGCATAACAATATCGTAACAGGATTGTAATTGTTGTGTAACAAAGATGTCGTTCCTTTGTAACATTTTCATACATATTATATCATACAAACAAAACGATTCAAAATGAAAGATTTCCAACTTGTATTTATTCTCTGTATTTCGTCTTTTTTCTCCAGTCTGCAAGCCCAGCAAGGGCTCAACATATCGTCTTATATCCAGGGACAATATCAATATGGGCAACCGGACGCTTCGCTGAAAGTGGGCGATACGAATGAAAACCCGGATAAAGGGTTTAACCGGATCGGTATCCGCCGTGGGCGCGTAAAAGCAGAATATAACGATGGTATCGGAACGGGCGCCGTACAGATAGAAGCGAATGATAAAGGCGTTAGTTTTCGCGATTTATATATAGGAATAAAAGACCCCTGGAACAAACGGAGCCGGTTGATGATGGGCCTGTTCAACCGCCCTTTCGGATATGAAATCTCTTATTCTTCATCGGCTCTCGAATCGGTAGAACGAGCCATTATTATACAGTACTTTTTCCCTGACGAACGCGATTTGGGCGCTATGCTCAGCTTGCGGGCAGATGCTTCGGCTCCGTTGAACTTCCTTCGCTTAGACGCCGGGGTTTTCGCCGGCAACAGTATTAATCGCGAAACAGATAACCGGAAAGACTTTATCGGGCGCATAGGGGCTGAAAAGGAGATTAAAGACCGGGGGAAATGGGGTTTGGGCGTTTCCTATTATAATGGAAGCGTATACAATCCTACGGCCGAAGCGTATGAGATGCGCGACAACCGTTTTGTAAGGATAGAGAAAGCAACAACCGGCTCCTTTATGAAACGCGAGTATCTGGGCTTCGACGGGCAACTTAGCCTGTATAGCCCCGCGGGGACCACCACCTTGCGGGCGGAAGGATTACTGGGCGTACAACCGGGTATAGCCGGCAGCAGTAAAAGCCCCAATTATAGCAGCCGCCCCGAAAACATCCCTGCCAACGCTTTGTACAAACGCCCTTTCTTCGGTTGTTTTTTCTACATCATACAAGACGTCGGACAGTCTCCTTTCTCCCTTGTGGTGAAATATGATTCGTACGACCCCAACACAAAGGTAAAAGGAAATGAGGCGGGAACCCCGGGGAGCTATACAACCCAAACCGACCTGCGCCAGAGCGCCATTGGTTTATGCCTCCTGTACCGCTACAGCAAACACATCCGCCTGCAGGCCTGCTACGAAATAAACAAGAACGAAAAAAGCTCCCTCGTCAAAGGATACGAAACCGACAGAAAAGACAACGTATTCACCCTAAGGGTACAGTACCGGTTTTGACTTCCCGTACCGGATCAAACGGCTTTCAGGCTCATATCAAGGCTTTTTACGGAATGGGTGAGGGCGCCTACGGAGATATAATCTACGCCGGTTTCTGCGTATGCGCGTAATGTATCAAAGGTGATTCCGCCGGAAGATTCGGTTTCGTAGCGTCCGTTGATGCGCCGGACGGCTTCTCTCGTATCTTCTACGCTGAAATTGTCTAACATGATACGGTCTATGCCGCCTGTATCGAGCGCCTGGGCTAACTCGTCAAAATTACGGACTTCTATTTCTATCCTGAGGTTCTTTCCTTTTTCCTTTAAATAATGCCTGGCACGGGTAATTGCCTGCTCTATACCGCCGGCAAAGTCAACGTGGTTGTCTTTTAATAATATCATATCAAACAAGCCGATGCGATGATTCACTCCCCCTCCGGCCTTCACCGCTTCTTTCTCCATCAAACGCATTCCCGGCGTTGTTTTACGGGTATCTAACACCTTTGTATGCGTTCCTTCCAGGGCTTTAACATATTTACGCGTAACCGTAGCGATACCGCTCATCCGCTGCATCACGTTCAGCGCCAAACGTTCGGTTTGCAGCAAGGATTGCACTTTTCCTTCAACCGTAAAAACAATATCGCCCTTCTTCACTTCCGAACCATCCTGTATAAATACGTCTACTTTCAAATCCGGGTCAAAATGATAAAAGATACGTTTAGCCATTTCAACGCCGGCTATAACGCCGTCTTCTTTTATAATCAACCGGCTCTTTCCCCGGGCAGTAGAAGGGATGCAGCACAAGGTTGTATGGTCGCCATCGCCTATATCTTCGGCAAAGGCCAGTTCTATCAGTTCGCTTATTAATTGATCCATTCGTTATTCTATTCTTATTGATTGTATAACCACCTTATCGCCATTGAGCCTGTACGTAACATTCACCCGGAACTCTCCTTTGGATGTGGGTAGTTTGCCTACAAAAAAACCGGTGTCTTTTTTATCGGCATTATGTACTACGGAAAAACCGCTTGGTTTATTCGTTCCGAAAAAAGTATTCAGCATTGCTACAGCTTCACCCCCGTTGCATTTCTTTGAAGAACCGGGAACGGCCATATCTACCTGGCTATCCATAAAGGACGTAAGCGAAGACGCATTTCCAGATTTAAAAGCATTGGATATAGGAGCAATATCGGCAGCGCGCACGGATAAGAACGAGAATACCAACGTAAGAAGAATGACTAATCGTTTCATAATCTCCCTTGTTTTTTAATAAATGATTAACAAAGGTGGGCAAAAATTACTACTTTAGCAACATAACAACGTTAAATTTGAATTTGCCCGGTAAATGAAGATCGTTTTATTGGTTACAGGAAAAACAGACAATCCCTGGCTGCAAGAGGCTGTGGGAGATTATTGCAGCCGGATTACGCATTATTTCCCCTTCGAGATAATAACGCTGCCCGACGTCAAAAACGCAAAAAACTTATCCGAAGTACAACAAAAGGACAGGGAAGGGGAGGCAATCCTGAAAACCCTACAGCCGGGAGACTATTGCGTCCTTTTAGATGAAAAAGGCAAAGAGTTTACCTCCGTACAGTTCGCTGCTTA
The DNA here is from genome assembly GCA_031259845.1 of Tannerellaceae bacterium. Classification (GTDB taxonomy): domain Bacteria; phylum Bacteroidota; class Bacteroidia; order Bacteroidales; family Tannerellaceae; genus DFXE01. The sequence goes on from JAIRKZ010000190.1 coordinate 49,631, forward strand.
CTTAGAGAAAAAAACACATTCCGTGCGGCGGCTTGTTTTTATCACAGGCGGCCCGTATGGTTTTGGAGAAGCCGTATATCAAACGGTTCAGGAAAAGGTTTCATTAAGCAAAATGACTTTTTCCCATCAAATGGTACGCTTACTCTTTACCGAACAGCTCTATCGCGCCTGCACAATCATCCATCATGAGCCTTACCATCACCGGTAGAAAAGTTGTATTATTTATTTACTTCCCCGATGCGGACGGCTACTTCTTCCATCAGCCATTTGGGGGTGGAGGTGGCGCCGCAGACGCCTACGTTTTTTACGTGAGGCGGCAAGGGGCGTGTTATTTCGCGGGCATTGGATATAAAAACCGAATCCGGATTAGCTTTCAGACATTCCTCAAACAGCATTTTGCCGTTCGAGCTTTTTTCGCCGGCCACGAAATAAACCCAATCATGCGCAGAGGCAAACTTTTTTATCCCCGGAAGGCGGTTGGCTACCTGACGGCAAACGGTATCGAATGAGTTGAACTGAACGGCGGGAGCTTTTCTTTCACGAATCAGTTGTTCGATTTCACGTAAGCCATCCAATGATTTGGTTGTTTGCGAAAATAAAATAATATCCCGCGAAAAATCAAGTTTATCCAAATCCTCCATTTTTTCAATTACAATGGCTGTCCCGTCCGTTTGGCCGACCAATCCATTCACCTCGGCATGTCCTTTCTTTCCATAAATGACCAATTGCGCATTAGTTTCCTTCGATTCCTGATAGCATTTATGGATTTTTTGTTGCAAACGCAGTACAACAGGGCATGTGGCGTCTACTATTTTAATCCGGTTCTTCTGCGCTGTTTGGTAGGTAGAAGGAGGCTCGCCGTGTGCGCGCAGCAAAACGGTTTTATCCCTCAACCGTTCCAGTTCTCCATGCCCGATAGTATGTAGCCCTAATGCTTTCAAACGCTCCACTTCCAGGCTGTTATGTACGATATCGCCCAGGCAATACAAACTATTTGTACCGTTAAGCTCGCGTTCGGCGCTCTGAATCGCATTTACTACGCCAAAACAAAAGCCCGACCCGCTATCTATTTCTACTTTAATCATGCGTTTACTACCCGGCAGTATTGCTCCAACAGCCATTTTTTCTGATCGGGAATACTCATATACGAATTATCCAGCGCCAAAGCATCTCCGGCTTGCCGCAAAGGGCTTTCTTCGCGGGTAGAGTCGAGATAGTCCCGTTTCTTTACATTTTCGAGAACCTCTTCATAAGAAGCCTCTTCGCCTTTAGCAATCAATTCTTCCACCCGGCGTTCGGCGCGTACTTCGGGGCTGGCGGTAACGAATATCTTCAACTCCGCGCCGGGAAAAACCACCGTCCCAATATCCCGTCCGTCCATAACGACCCCCTTCGCCTTCCCCATTTCCTGCTGTTTGGCAACCAATTCCCTCCGGACAAACCCTAAAGCGGCCACGGAACTCACCCAGCCAGACACTTCCATACTTCGGATTTCATTCTCTACATTTACTCCGTTAAGCCAGGTATCCGGCTTGCCGGTATCCTTGTTTAATTGAAATTCCAGCCGGATATCCGAAAGACTTGCCCGCAATGCTTTTTCATTAATTCTGCCGTCTTCAATTAATTTATGCCGTATGCAGTAGAGCGTTACCGCACGATACATGGCCCCCGTATCTATATATGTATAGCCAATCTCTCTCGCCAAATCCTTCGCCATCGTACTTTTTCCACTGGAAGAAAAGCCATCTATGGCAATTACAATTTTTTTCATCTGTAACAAATATTCTATTTATGGTTTAAAATCGCCCAAAGTAGCAGACACGCTCACCATTAAAGACAAGACCGACGGATGGTATTTGGCCACAGAAACCCCCACGTCAAACATTTTAACCGAAATTCCCGCCCCGGCCGAAAAACCGGACAACGCATTACCACCCCCTTGCAACTTCATATCCATCGTTGTTTTAGGATTAAAACCAATCCCTGCCCAAAAATTATCCGACGGCACAAAATCCAGACCCAAAACCCAATGCTTCGTAAATGTTTTAAAAGAAAAATCCGTAAGATACATCCCCGTGAGAGAAAAACGGAAGGGGGCGTGCGCCATTTTCTTACTCATGCCAAGCTGTATATCCCAAGGCGTCTTGTAGCGCTTCTCATCATACGCCTTTAATTGTGCGCCGATATTTTTCAAGGCAATCCCAAAAGAGAAATCCTTTTCGGAATTATAATAGCTTAAACCGGCGTCTACAGCCAGGCCTAATGAAGTATAACTTTCCAGCGAAGCATACAGGAACTTCAGCGAAAGCCCGCCCCGCCATCGCTCAGACAGGTTTCTCGAATAAAAAGCATGTACGCCTATATCTTTTACGGAGAAATCGCCTGTCACTATATTTTCTTCCGTCGTTTGTTTGAAATTTCCATAACTGATAAAACTGGCGCCCATCCCCCATGCGCCCTTTTCTCCGACAGCTTTGGCAAACAAGGCGTTTCCCATATTAATACCGGAAATAAAATTCATATAAGTAAGGTTAACCATCTTATCCACCTCGGCGCCCAATAACGCCGGATTATGAAAAGCAAGCGACGGGTCTCTTTCTACAAGGGAAACCGTATTCCCCCCCAGCGCATTAACCCTTGCAGAAGAAGGATACCGCAAAAAAGTAAACACTTCTTCGCCATTCTGGGCTATTGCAACGGGAGCGGCAAGCAGCAGGAAGAGTACATAACGTATATGCTTCATCTTATTTTTCACAAAAAACATTCAAAGATACATTCATTCAAAAAAAGTATTTACTTTATGACAACGGAAAAAACGGGGAAAAGGTATATCGGGCCTTCAAAATTTGCTTTCGCACAGAAAAAGTAAAAAAAAAATCGAAGTATTTTCCCGTTTTGTGAATGATATATAAAAAAATCGTATTTTTGCCGTATAGAGAAACACATAAAATCAGAATAAAACGTATGGAAATTAAAAAATCGAAAAAAGCAGACTTGGAAGGAGGCAAAGGATTAAGCCTCCTTATGGGGATGGTGTTTGGCCTTGCTGTTATGTTCGTCGGTTTCGAATGGGGTACTTATGATGTGGTAGTAGCAACATCCGACGCTATTGCCGACGTTATTGCCGAAGAAGAAATAGAGATTACAAGGCCGGAAGACACCCCTCCTCCCCCTCCGCCCCCTCCGCCGCCGGTAGCTTCGGAAGTATTGAACGTTGTAGAAGACAATGTTGAACTTGAACAACAGGAAATTATATCCTCCGAAGACAACCAAATGGAAGCTCAGGTTCAAACCTATGTAGCTCCCGCCGTGGTAGAAGAGGAAGAAGAATCTTCACAACAAATCTTTACTGTGGTAGAAGAGATGCCCCAGTTCCCCGGAGGAGACGGCGAATTGCTGTCGTTTCTCGGCCGTTCAATCAAATACCCTGTCATTGCGCAGGAAAATGGTATTCAAGGGCGCGTAACCTGTTCCTTTGTTGTCAATCGCGACGGTTCTGTAGTAGACGCTGAAATACTTCGCGGCGTAGACCCTTCTTTGGATAAAGAAGCGCTCCGTGTGATAAACACCATGCCGAAGTGGATACCCGGCAAACAAAGAGGTAAACCGGTTCGCGTAAAATACACGGTACCTGTTACGTTCAGACTACAGTAAACTCATTTCACCGTATTCTTAAAGGCTGCTCTGAAACAGGCAGCCTTTTTGCTTTAATTTCAATCAGCCATGCTATCATTTAACGAAATACTCCAACGCATAGAACAGGAAGTATCCCTCCTTCATTTTAATTGTTCCCCGGATAGTTTATACGCTCCCGTCAAATACATTCTTTCATTGGGAGGAAAACGGATTCGCCCGGCGCTTACGTTAATTGCCTGCAATATCTATAAAGATACGATAGATGATGCGATTGCCCCGGCGCTAAGCCTCGAAGTATTCCACAACTTCACGCTACTGCATGACGACTTAATGGACCAGGCGGATAAAAGAAGAAACAATCCTACCGTTCATAAAATATGGAATGCCAACACGGCTATCTTATCGGGAGACGCCATGGTAATAGCATCCTATAAAATAATTGCAGGCAGCAAACCGGAATTTCTGAAAGAACTGATAGACCTGTTTACCGCCACTGCCCTGGAAATTTGCGGAGGCCAACAATACGACATGGAGTTTGAATCAAGACCGGACGTCAGCGAAGCGGAATATCTTGAAATGATACGCCTTAAAACCGCCGTATTACTTGCCTGCGGTTTAAAAATGGGAGCAATCACAGGAGGCGCACCGGCAAACGATGCAGCGCATCTCTATCAATATGGCCTCAATATAGGATTGTCTTTTCAGTTAAAAGACGATTTACTGGATGTTTATGGAGACCCCGGTACATTCGGTAAAAACACAGGAGGAGATATTATATGTAATAAAAAAACCTTTTTACTTATAAACGCTTTAAGAAAAGCGACGCCCGGACAACAAAAGAAGCTTCGCCAATGGTTTGCTAAAAAGGAATTCGACCCGGCGGAAAAGATTGAAGCATTCAGGCGTATATATAATGAATCAGGAGTAAAAGAAATGACAGAAGCAAAAATACAGGATTATTACAATAAGGCGTTAAGCCACCTGGCAAGTTTAAACGTTCCCGAAGAGAAGTTGAGCGTATTAAAAGAAGTCAGCCATATCCTTTTACACCGGGAGTCTTAACAAATGAAGCTGATAGATACACATTGCCATTTATATCTGGAAGCATTCGAGGCCGACAGGGAAAATTTAATTAACGAAGCGCTTGCATCAGGCATTGATACGATCCTTCTGCCCAATGTAGATACGACAACGATTGACGCAATGCACCAGTTATGCGCCCGCCATCCCGGTTTTGCTTACCCGATGATGGGGCTGCATCCCACAAGCGTGAACAAAGAGTATCCCGCTCAACTAAAAGAAATAGAAAACCGGTTAACCCAACGAAGCTATTGCGCCATTGGAGAAATAGGGATAGACCTCTATTGGGATAAAACATTCTTACGCGAACAAAAAGAAGTATTAGAGAAGCAATTGCAATGGAGTATCGAACTCAGTTTGCCGGTTGCAATCCATACGCGCGACGCCTTTCCCGAAGTATTTGAATGTATAGACAAAACGGGAGCAGATAAACTCAAAGGCGTTTTTCACAGTTTTTCGGGAACAAAAAACGACCTGGATAAGATTAAGCAATTGAAAAACTTCAAATTAGGCGTCAGCGGGGTTGTAACATTCAAAAACTCCGGGTTGGCAGACGTCTTGCAACAAGCGACAATTGACGATATCGTATTGGAAACGGATGCGCCCTACCTCTCGCCCGTTCCCTTCAGGGGAAAGCGGAACGAACCTGCTTTCATTTGGAAAACAGCCGAAAAGATAGCTGCAATATATGATGCAACTATTGAAGAGGTTGCTTTAATCACCCGGAGAAATGCCTTAGAGCTATTTATGAACGGAGCAACGAAGCCCTCTAATGGTATAAAAACGTAATGATAAAAAAAATTATCCTGTCCATATTGCGCATATATAAAGCAAAAACTTTAGATTTGTGAGCTGAAACGTTTGCAGTTGTAAATTTTTTCGTAATTTGCGCTCGTTTTATATGGAGACGATGCTCATTGGAGAGATGCTCGAGTGGTTGAAGAGGCACGCCTGGAAAGCGTGTATACGCCTAAAGCGTATCGCGGGTTCGAATCCCGCTCTCTCCGCTTCAATATCATGAATTATTAATAATGGATAAAATAAAAAACAAAAAAAGAGAATTATTAATCTTAAAAATTGAACACACAATGAAAAAGTTATTTACAAAAGCATTTCTGATTTTATGTGCCTTTGGAACTTCTACTTTAGTCTTCGCTCAGGAAGCCGTTGTCGAGGGTGGAGGCTTTCACCAGGAGTTGAAAACAAAATTTATTGAAGGTAGCGCCGATTTTATGAGTTTGGTTGCTATTGCTTTGGTTCTTGGGTTGGCCTTCTGTTTGGAAAGAATCATCTATCTGAACTTAGCAGACATTGATCCTACGAAACTATTGAGAAGTATCGAAGATGCGTTAGATAAAGGCGACGTAGAAGGAGCAAAAGCGATTGCCCGCGATACGAGAGGCCCGATTGCTTCTATCGCTTATCAAGGTTTGACGAGGCTTGACCAAGGCGTTGATATCGTTGAAAAATCAATTGTTTCTTATGGCGGCGTGCAAAGCGGTTTGCTGGAAAAAAACCTGTCATGGGTAACCTTGTTTATTGCGATGGCTCCGTCATTAGGGTTCTTGGGAACGGTAGTAGGGATGGTAATGGCGTTCGACAAAATCGAACAGGTAGGCGATATCAGCCCGACGGTTGTTGCCGGCGGTATGAAAGTGGCCTTGATTACAACGATCTTCGGGCTTATCGTAGCATTGATCCTTCAGGTATTTTATAACTATCTATTGAACAAATTGGAAGGCATCCTGAACAAAATGGAAGACGCTTCTATCACATTAGTAGATACAGCTATTAAATACTACGTAAAATTTAAAAAATAACTCAGACAATGGCTGTAACTAAAATAAGAAAAATCTCAAGTTGGGTTCTAATCCTTTGTAGCGTCATTACCCTGGTGATATTAGGATTGTTCTTCTTCGGCGGAGACAATGAACCCTACAAAGGCGAAATGTGGAATCCGATATATGTGGATTTATTGCTTTACTGGCAATATATCCTGTTCGGGGCAACCGCATTAGCCGCCGTTATACTCGGCGCCTGGCAGTTTGTATCTTCTTTTAAGAATAACCCCAAAGGCGGCATTATGGGATTAACGGTTCTGATATTATTTTTCGGCATGCTATTCCTTACATACACATTCGGAAGCGCAACGCAGGTAAACGTATTAAACTCGGAAGCACAAGCTTACAACGTTCCTTTTTGGTTGAAAATAACCGACATGTGGCTATATTCTACCTATATCCTTACCGGATTGGTTATTCTTGCGATCGTAGCCGGTAGCGTAAAAAGAATTATAAGTAAGTAGTAAAAAAAAGAAATGTAATATGAGCAAAAAAAGAAAAGCGCCTGGAATTAATGCCACATCATCTGCGGATATCGCTTTCATGCTGCTTCTTTTCTTCCTTATGACATCTTCCATGGATACAGACAAAGGGCTTCCGAGAAGGTTGCCTCCTCCTGTTCCTAAAGATCAGAAAAAGCTGGATCTCGACATTAAAAAGAGAAATATTATGGTTGTGCTGATTAATACAAACAACCAGATTCTCTGCAATAATGAATACATCGAAATCGGTCAATTGAAAGAGAAGGCGATGGAATTTATCGATAATCCTTATAATGACGAACATAAACCTGAGAAAACCCTGACGGACATACCCTTTTTCGGCGAAATGATGGTAACGAAGAATCATGTTATCTCCTTACAAAACGACCGCGGAACGGAATATCAGGCTTATATCAACGTTCAGAATGAATTGGCGGCAGCTTATAATGAACTGAGAAATGATGTTTCCAGAAAGAAATTCGGCAAAGTGTTTGCAGATTTGGATGAAGAACAACAAAAGGCTGTGCAATTGATATACCCTCAAAAGATATCGGAAGCAGAACCTAAAAATTATGGAGAGAATAAATAATGGGAAAGTTTAATAAATCCGGCGGCCGCGAGATGCCCGAATTAAATACTTCTTCATTACCCGACTTAGTATTTGCGTTCCTGTTCTTTATCATGATGGTAACAACAATGCGCGAGGTGACTCTTAAAGTAGTTTTCAGAGCTCCGCAAGGTACGGAACTTCAGAAGCTGGAAAAGAAATCACTTGTTACGTTCCTCTATGTAGGCGAGCCAACACAGGAGTTCAGGGCAAAGATGGGTTCTGAGACGCGTATTCAGTTGAACGACCAACTTGCTGAAATCAATGAGATACAGGATTACATCGCACAGGAAAAATCAAGTATGAAAGAAGAAGACCAACCATTTATGACTGTATCTATTAAAGCAGACAGAGCAACAAAAATGGGGGTTATCACCGATGTGAAACAAGCTCTTCGTGAAGCGTATGCACTAAAGATCAGTTATTCGGCACAACCTCGTGTGAACTAATAGCCTGATTCTATACACAAACAGGAAACCGCCTCATCATGGGGCGGTTTTTTTATTTGTCGCCATCATTCACGTTATAGACCTCTTTATACAGGCAGGCTTTGATATCATCAAAACTTTCTCTCAAATCTATCCGGCCATATATCATTAAACGCATCGGAAGCCATGAATCTCCTTTATTGTAAGGCGGCTGTTGATAGGCGTGACTGTCCGGTATAAAACCTAACCGTTCATAGAAAGCTATTCTCCGCCTGCTTAATTCGTCTGTGGGTAATTCTACTTCCAAAACGACCGGATGCCTTGCCTTTGCTATGTATTGCTTCATCGATACAGCCCCAAACCCTCCGTTACGAACCGTTTCGTCAATAGCAAAATGTTCAATGTACACAAACGCATCAAATATCCATTCGGTAATAAAACCGATATATTTATCCTCCGCCAGAAGGGCATACACGTTGAATTTAGGTTCTTTATCAAGCAATTCCCTGAAAAGGGGTATACTCCTCCGTTCTGTTTCGGGAAAAGAGGTTACATACGTCTGTTCTACCTTAGCCAATAAGACATCGGCCGAGTTTGTTAATTTTCTGTACCCAACGGCTGTCATTCCTTGCGCAAAAATAAATCCGGAGATTCTTCATTCGCAATGAAAATAGTAGCCCAATACAACCATTCCGTTGCCGATTGAAGAATTTCCGGATTAATAGACTCCACATTATCTTTCGGATGATGGTAATAACCGCCACCCACAGCGCGGAGGTCTGCGCAAGGATAGCCCGCTTTCTTAAAGACAGCCCCGTCCGTACGCGGCCTTGTGCGGTATGTATCCTCATACATAATTAAGCGGCGATGCACATAAGAGCGGTTCGCCTTTTCCAGAAAAGTAGCTAAACCCGGCACGGTATACCCATAACCGGCGCCTAACATCTCTCCCGCTCCCATCTGTTCAAGATTTAATATGGCAATCATTTTTTCTTTCGGCAGAACGGGGTGCTGCGTATAAAACGTACTGCCGGTCAGTCCGGCTTCTTCCCCGTCTACACTCATAAAGACAATACTCCGCTTCGGTTTGACAACTGCTTTAGACAATGCCTCTGCTACGCCAAGAAGCGCAGCGGAAGAGGCATTGTTGTCATTCGCCCCTTCAATATGCCAGGGGATCATCCCCAAATGGTCTAAATGAGCGGAGATCATTATATATTCATCGGTTAAATTCGGATCGCTCCCTTTTATAATCCCTAAAATATTTTTTCCCGTCGCATCCGGGTTATAAGTAGAAATCATTTTTATATACGCTTTCTTTCCGGTATCAAACGAGGCGGGACGCTTTGTTTCGTATATCCCTTTGACGGTTTCCTTATAGGTTCTTCCCGTTCCCAGAAAAATATCTTCCATCACCGGTTCTGTGATATGGCAATAGACAAAACCGGGATTATATAACGCATTCGGGCCGGGAACCCATTTATACAACATCCCTATAGCGCCATGCAAAGCGGCATTGGCCAACTTAGACTGGTGTAAGGTATGCCTGTACCACATCGCAATTGTATCCGGATGCCCACTAAGATTAGGCGTCTCGCCTTCAATTAAGACAATTTTTCCTTTTACATTTATCCCTTTATAATCATCGTAGTCCAATTCAGGCGCAGAGACGCCGAATCCGGCATATACAATATCGGCCGTTACCTCCCCATTCCCCGAATTATTTCCGGCAAACCATCCATCCGCCCAGGGATATTCTTTCGTAACCCAGGCAACGCCTTTCTTCCCCGCCGGGGTAGGAAAAAGGACAGACATGGCGCTACCCGCCTTTATTTCCACACAAGGATGCGGATATTCCTGTAAATAACTACCGTTAGCTCCTCCCGGTATTAAATTCCATTCTTCAAAATAGCCCTTTATTATCCCAACGGCTTTTTCCATTCCGGGAGAACCGGCCAAACGCCCTTGTAAAGAAGAGTCTGACAATTGCCTTACATAGCCGAGCAACTTCCCGGAAGTGATATAGCGATGCATGGCGTCAAGGTACTTTTCTTCATCCGTTAATTCGTTATTCGTTGATTGAGCGGCTAAAGAAGAAGTAAATAGCAGCGCGAACAGCAGGAATATCGTCTTTTTCATATCCATATTATTATAGTAAAGATTTTCCTTTCTCCGTAGTAAAATATTTCTGCAAAGGGCTTGAAGGCTTTGTAGGTATACGCATGGCTAATAGCCCTTCTTCAAGCAAAGGCCTGATAATATTCTGCCTGAAACGAGTCCGGTTAGACTGTTTTACCATTTGCATCATATCCTGTATGGGCTGCGGCTTTACACAAGCTTCCAAAATACTTTCCGCTTTCTCTACATACGATATATCAATGCCGGGGCAGGCTTCCGATAATTTTGAATAATAAACCGGCCATTCTTTCGGCATGCCCGGTTTTCCCTTAGCCGGTTCGGGCAACTCCTCTTTCCTGGGTTTATCCATCCCTTCAAAGATTGTAAGCCCTTCTGCCCTTCCATAGGTTATGGAAAAAACAAACTTTTCTCCATTTTGCACCTCTATTTCATACGATTTATCATATAGAGGAGCATACTTCCCGATTTCCCTCATTCCCGAACCCGGTTCCCCCATCCAGCCCATCGCCTGGAATACGTTTGTTATCAGCGGATTTTTCGCATGAGGTTCAGGAACATCAACGGTTATTGTTCCAGCCGGATAAGGCCTTGTGCCATTTTCCGTAATTACTTTATCGGAAAAGATTAAGAAGCGCGACGGATATTTGTGTGTATAGTCCCTGTGAACCAGCATATTTGTCGCCATCTCTTTAAATATCTTCATACGTACATCCGTCATCTTACCGTCCAGTTCCAGCGCTCTGTCCGGCAAATTACGTTCTACAAAGGATATCAGTCGCAGATACGAATCAATCAGGTTGGAAAAGATAATGTCTCTGTTGTCATACTTATTTTCGGGATAATCGGAAGACGGCTGCGTGTATTTTTTATAGCTTATATTCCTGTAAATAGCATCTGTACGATGGGTAGACGGGCAACAATTCTGGATTGTTGCCTCTTTTCCGAAAAGCAAGACGGCTGCCAGCACAAAACCTTCTTTATTATTATTGTTCAAAGGGTCTCTGCGCCAAAAGCCGGCTGTATGCAATAGTTCTTCATCCGTAAGGTCAAGCCAGGGATGATCCGGATTTGCCGCCGAAATATAATAGCGCATCTTCCGGAAAGCAGCCTCATCAAAATCATGCATCCGCAGGAAAGGGCAAACGATATTTTCAGACGATTCTTCCCTTTTCCTCAAATAAATATTCTCAACTAAATTATAGCTATAGCTGATGTCGCTTACTTCGGTTCCGAAGCGGTCATATATCTTCCCCCGGTAGCGTTGCACATCCCGGCATGGAGGTATGGTAAGGCAGATAACCGTCTTGCCATCCAAATCTACAACAGCCGGGGTTAATGATACGGCCGGGGAGAACTCATTTTCCAGTGTATATCGAATCTTATTCATCATGTTTTCCAGGTACAGGCTTGCCACACCGATGATTTTCCCAAAATCCTGCACGCCAATAATAAGCGTTCCGCCTTCCTTGTTCATGAAAGAACAGATTACCTGAAACACCGAATCTACTATTTCAGTTGTACAATTACTAAATTCCACAAAAGGATTCTCTCCTTCGCTAATAAGTTGTCTTATCTTTTTCGTATCCATACTAAAAATAAGGGTAATTTGCCATAAAGATATATAATATTTCTATAAAATCGAATTTATTTATCAGTAAACACGACAAAATCTCTCTTTTTATCAATAAAACAGTCAAAAGATTATCCCGGAAGCGTCCCATGATAGTCCCGTGCGACATTGAAGCAGGAAGGCGATTATTGAATCAAAAACGGTTTTTTATATTTTACATTTTGCCCATCATCATAGTTGTATATTTCTATATATATAATGTACAGGCCCGCCGGCAAACGTATTCCATCGGCGTCTTTCCCATTCCATACGAGTTCTCCCTCCAGGCCCATTAATTGATGGTTGGCTATCCCGGCAACCCGGCGGCCATTCAGGTCATAAATATACGCTCTGCAATGATAGTTCGGACGATTCAATTGATACCGGATGTGGTATAATCCGTCGGGCGCTAAAACAGGCGGTTCAATATGCGTTGCCGGATTATTCTCTTTTTTATATTGGGAATTTTGATAACCCGGCGTACCATAACCGGCAAGCGCGATGGCCGAAGTCCAGTTAAGTTTTTCCTGCGTAGCGGCGTCAGGGTTAATCCGTTCCAAAGCAACGCCCTTTTGGTCTTTTATGGAAGCGGCATGCCATTTGGAAGAATAACTCACCTCGTCTATTACCACTCCGTCTGTTTCACGAAATAACACAAGGGTGGCCGACGTATTGGCAAGCACCGGCAATTTCAACTCATATAATACGCCAGGGGAAGAGATGAAGTAAAACGGTTTGACGCCTTCCATATCCTTTGACAATAAGGCATAACCGCCTTCTTCCATAGCCGCATCCACGCCGGATAAAGGATAATGGGTATTTAAAGAACCATCCGGTTTACGGATAGCGATAGCTAATCCATTTAAGGAGAGGCGGCGCCGGGAACGATTATACAACTCCATATACTCGCTTCCCCCGGTATAGGGATTGGGTAGCAGCTCATTAAAAATCAGTTCGCCGGGTTCAACAGCCTGTACGGCAGGCTCTTCCGGTTTTTCAGGATTCTCTGCCTCATCGTCGAAATAGAGTTCCAGCGCCAAATCAATGAGCGCCCCATTCGTCAGGTCAAAAAGATTATCCCATGCCAGATAATAGTCCGTTTCAATTTCCAGGCGGCCGGCGAATTTTACATTTACAAGAGACTGACTTTCTCCATAAGCTATGCGGACAGCCTCTCCCAAACCGTCAATGGTGCAGGAAGCGTTAGAAATATCAACCGGCGAACTGAACACAAACTGTAATTCATACGAACTAAGCTGCCTCACGTCTACAAGTTCCGCTCCGGGAGATTCTCCCGGCGAAGGGTCTGTTGTATTTTCCGACACTTCGATATTATCAAAATAAAAGGTACTTACCCGGCTTTTAATATACCGGCAGAGAATCTGCATTTGCGCGCAGGGTTGTACCGGTATATATTTCATAGTATAACTTCCTTCTTCATGATAAGACGATTCGTTGCCTGTACGGGTATATAATCTCCACCGTTCTCCGCCGTCTAATGTTAAACGGACGGATGTAAATTTTCCGGCGAGTAAGCTTTCTCTTCCTTTAATACACAACTTAGCGGTTTTGTCGCCTTCTTTCATGTATAGGGATATCTGATTCGTGTTATTCCCTATCTGGATATAATAGCTAACATCATCATCCGTATATACCCGGATACGTGCATTGTTGGCATTTGTAGCTTTAAAGCCTAAGGCCACATCTATTTCCCAACTCATTGCATCATTATAGCCTATGGGGATGTACAGAGACGCCTCTCCCGCTTCGCCCGAAGGAGAAACAAATTCCAATTGCCCCGAAGCGTTTATTGCAAACTTGTCAACATCGCCCTCCCAGGGATTGCCGGAAGTAACGTCTGTACCTGAAAAAGATTCTTTGAACTGTGAAAATGAACAAACCGGGAGTAAAAGCCCGAAAAATAATAATATTTGCTTCATAGCTAACAAGTTTTGTAATAATTAATCTATCTTTGCGCACTATTTTGGCAACAATCAATATGCACGCCGGCAGAATGGCGTGCAAATATATAATTACTTATTAACAATACAAATTAATCAGCGCTCAAAATGAAAGTAGCTATTGTTGGAGTGAGTGGAGCGGTAGGACAAGAGTTCCTGCGCATACTTGACGAAAGAGATTTCCCGATGGACGAGCTTGTGCTTTTCGGTTCATCCCGCAGTGCCGGACGCATTTATTCCTTCCGCGGCAAACAGCACGCCGTGAAAGAATTAAAACACAACGACGATTTTAAGGGAATTGACGTAGCTTTTGTTTCAGCCGGCGCCGGTACATCTGTTGATTTTGCGCCAACCATCACAAAACATGGTACGGTGATGATAGACAATTCAAGCGCGTTCCGTATGAACGAAGATGTACCCCTGGTAGTGCCCGAAGTAAATGCAGAAGATGCGTTAAACCGTCCGCGTAACATTATCGCCAATCCCAATTGCACAACAATCCAGATGGTCGTTGCATTAAAGGCCATTGAAAAACTGTCTCATATCAAACGTGTGCATGTATCTACCTACCAGGCGGCAAGCGGCGCAGGAGCAACCGCCATGGCCGAACTGATCAAACAATACGAACAAATCCTGAAGGGAGAAGAACCTGCGGTTGAGAAATTCGCTTACCAGTTGGCTTACAACCTGATTCCCCAAGTGGATGTTTTCACAGACAATGGTTACACCAAAGAGGAGATGAAGATGTATAATGAAACACGTAAGATTATGCATTCCGATATTGAAGTAAGCGCAACGTGCATACGCGTACCCGTAATGCGCGCCCATAGCGAAGCAACCTGGATAGAGACAGAACGCCCCATCAGCATAGAAGAAGCCCGCAAGGCGTTTGCCGAAGCGGAAGGCATCGTATTGCAAGACAATCCGGCCAATAAAGATTACCCAATGCCCCTGTTCACAGCCGGCAAAGACCCCGTTTACGTA
>JAIRKZ010000193.1 GCA_031259845.1 Tannerellaceae bacterium
GGAATTGACAAAAAAAGACATCCAGGTCTTTGGCGCTGCGGTTTTCGCCGGTCAGTAATTTACAAAACCGTACAGGTTCAATCCCGGTAAACCGGTGTAAAATGTTGCGTGCTTTCTCAATCGTTGGGAATAGATGTATAACAACAGAAAGAGGGAGCCACAGGCGGCTCCCTCTTTTTTGTTGTTTTTTACACAAAGTAAGTGTCCAGAAATAAGTTGACGTATAATTAATTTTATCATTTTAAAATCAATCTATTATACAGAATAATGGTCAAGTTATTTTTCAACACTTACAAAACTTTGCCTACAATTGGAAATGATAAGCATCGGCGCTTATGTTTACATTATAAATATCCACGCCAAGCCCGCCGGGCAGTCCCATATCTATTTTATCAGAAATAATATTTGACGCCTGCGCTTACTTGCCATGTATGATCAAATTCATACAACCAGGCCCCTTCCATAAAAAGAGAGAAAGGGCTTAATTTATATTCCATTCCGGCATGCGCTCCTGCTCCATATAAAAAATCTTTCGAGGGGTGATGTGCAAATATTCCATTTTCAGAATATCCTGTATATTGATATCCGGCAAGCACATTTGCCCCAATATATGGCGACACTTTATCTGAGACAGGAAAATATCTTCTGTATCCCATGCCGACAAAAGCATTCTGTTCCTCCAAAATCATATATACGACTTCATCTGTACGAGATAAACGTTGGTAATTAATGGTAAGAAAAAGACCATTCACATGGTCTTTACCAAACAATCTCTCCATACCGGAAGCTATATGAAATCCTCCATTCACCGTTCCTCCTTGCAGGTGAATATTATTTTTCACCTTATATTGTTCCTGTGCGTTTGTGAAACACGAAAAACAGAGAAATACACATATTATAGAAAGCGTATATTTCATGTTTTTATAGTTCTAAACCATTTATTCCTGTAATTTTGACATTTACCGTAACACCACTTCCTTTAAAAGATTTCTGATA
Source organism: Tannerellaceae bacterium (assembly GCA_031259845.1). Lineage (GTDB taxonomy): Bacteria > Bacteroidota > Bacteroidia > Bacteroidales > Tannerellaceae > DFXE01. The sequence goes on from JAIRKZ010000193.1 coordinate 997, forward strand.
CAGGTTATCATTAACTTTAGTTTGTGTATTAATCATAGCTGTTCTGGGAATGGTTATGTCCATTATGTCATCATCTGTCTTATTTTTAGTTATCGTAGTTGAATACTCTCCGGTGTATGTGGTTGAAGAATCTTTAGGTTTATAAGAAGCCATAAATTTAACCTCATATTTTGTATCTTTCCCGGGGTCATATTCTAAGACTTTTAATCTGTTATGAGATTGCCCACTTTCCCAGTCATAATTTGCTCCAAAATTAATGTCTTTCGTTGTTTTATTTTTAATCTCCTTTCTTGAAAAATAAATTTCTCCTGTCGTATGTGTAGATAGTCCAAAAGTTCGTGTTGGGAAAAACCAATAGATATGATATTCAGAACCGCCATTTAACCAATCATCATGTTGTTCTTCCGATTTAATACTTGTAACGGTAGTTTCAGCAATCCTATAAGGCGTTGCTCTAACTTGTACTCCGTTTTTCTTAATCAGCTTTTCATTCCTGGGATAAATCTTTGTGAAATTATGATTTTTCTTTAAATCAATAATATCTTCTACTTTGACAGATTGATTTCTAATAACCCAAACAGGATTTTTCATTGCATATTCTTCATTTACTAATAAAGAATCAATTTTAAACATTCCTTTTCCAAGATTTGTAAACCTATAAGCTGTTACAGTGTAATTATCAATATTCTCTCTGTCCTTTTCTAAACCTTCCCGATCAGATGATATAAAAGTAATAACCGGCACACTTTTTCCATCCCAATCCTCAGAGTATGGCCAATAAATTTCCAGTTCATTTATTGATAATCTTTCATCATTTTCTTTACGTAAAGCCGTTTCACCTGATAATTGTGCTATATTATTAAAATAATTGGACAATTTACCACCTGAACTGAATTGTGCTGTGTACTTGTTGGGATTCATAATTTCATCTACAAATACTATTTCATCTAAACCATATTCAAGTGACTCCTTTATATAATTATGCACACTGCTAACTAATTGATTGTCATTCGAAATATTCAATAAAATATTTGTTAAACCTTTTTTATTGATATCATCTTTAGAATAGAATACTTCATTGGATGATTTTGTCAACACGATTTCCGAATCAATAGATTTCTGTGATTCAAGTTCAGGTACATCGTTTGAACATGACGTACCCATGTACGTTAAAAATGTAGCAGTAATAGCCACACAAGAGAAAGAAAAATTCGATTTCTTCATTTTGTTTAATTTTGTTTCCCTTCTTCATTCCATTTTTTGAGTTCCGGGAAAAGTTTATAACTCTTGGCAAGTTTTACGAGATTTTACTTACCTTATCTATTTTTGCTCGATTGTTTGTAAAGTTTATTTATCCGCCATTCTCCTGCATTGCGCACTACAAGGTCTTTTGGCAAATTAACAACTTGAAATTTATGAAAAATCAGACAAAACAATTCAATATATCCCGCCCATACTAAAAGAACCGCTTAAACACCCCAGGCTGTGTGTAATCATGATTGTATAGCAACCCGGCTGACAATTTAAGTCTATCGTATGAATATAGCCGCTTCCGTTGGAAGAGATATAATCCTGATAAACAATCGAACCGTTACTGTCTGCTATTATAATAGCCAGATTGTTCAAGGCGTCTGCCAGATAGACGGATAATACATTTCCATTGATAGATACTACCGGGCGTTCCGGTGCAAAAGAACGAACTCGCCCATCTTCCCATTTCCCTTCTACCGGAATGTTCTCTCCGTCGGCATATACATGAACGGAAAAAAGAAAGGCAAATAATACGGCAAAGCAATAATAATTTTTCATCTGATAACAAAATTAAGTTTATATCCGGCGGCAAAGTAATGAAAGATAAATCAATCAATCATCCTAAAATCAGGGATAAAAATTGAAAACAATTGACAGAAATTGACAGGAATTGACAAAAAACAACGAAAGGCAATTGATTATTCGATTGCTTCAAACATTTCAGCTAAAAAAACATCCAGGTCTTTGGCGCTGCTGTTTTCGCCCGTCAGTAATTTACAAAACCGTTTCTTTTTTTTGGATATGGCCGAGACGTCTACATTAAATAAATTACTCATCCGCTTACCCTGTATTCCTGTTTTCAGGAGAAAACACATCCTTATATCTTCTTCACGAACCCGTGGGTTTATATTTTTCAGGAAAGGTTTCATATCCGGGTATATCAATTCCCTCCACTTGTCGAGTTCTATCCAGTCTTTTTCTTCCGGCATATCCCTGTAAGAAAGAAACAATTTGCAGAGGTCGCTCTTTTTAAATTCTGTGTATGACTCCTTTTGCAAATCATGTTTTTGTTTGTCGTACACCATTTCCATACGCAACACCTGTTCCTGAACGGTAAGCCTGTATTTTTGGCGTTTGTCCGGTTCCTGCTCCAGCGTTTCCCGCAGCCTCCGGAGTTCTTCTTCTTTTTCTTCGATGAATCGCTGCCCCTGTTCATATTTCCGTTTGCTGATGAGCAACTCCCTCTCATGATTTTTCCGGGCTATTTGTTTTTTCCGCTGATAGAAAAGGAAGCCGCCTCCGGTGATAAGGATAAGGCAAAGAAGTAACGAATAAATCCAAATCGTTTTTTGCCGGCTCTTCATCGCATGAAATACCCGTTCTTTTTCTATCCGGTTATATTTATACAAGCTTTGGATGCGTTGCAAAGTCTCGCTTCGCCCGGCTTTATTAATAGAATCCTGTAATTGCAGATGTTTCTTCATGTATTTAAAACCTGCCGTATAATCCCCGCGTTCTTCCTCCAGATAGCTTAGACTTTGATTGGCACCGCTTCTTGTATAGATATTGGGAGAAGCGCCGGCAAGAGATAAATAATAACGCGCCGAATCATATTGCCCGGTCTGCCGGTAAAGGTCACCTTTGTTCAGGTAGATGGTAAAAGCATTATTCTTATCAGTTAGCGAGACTAAAGCCGAATCAATATACTCGAAAGCCTTCGGATATTCTTCCAAACGTCCGTACAGGTCTCCTATTTCATTATAGATAGAAGAGGAGCTTTGTTTGGATAAGTATGGTATAGCTTCCGAATAATAAACGAGAGCGCTGTCTAATGCTCCGCTTTTGGAATAGATTCGCCCTATGTTTCGCAGCGTCATACCGATAGCGGTGGTATCTTTTATAATGGAGAAATGCTCCAACGCTTTTTTCTGGCAGGCTTTGGCTTCGTCCGTCAGGTTTTGATAGATATACATCAAGCCCATATTGGCATAGATACGTCCCAACAGGGCATGGTCGGCTGATTCTTTACCGGCGTCTAATGCTTTTAAATAGTATTCCTGCGCATGAGGGGAATCGCCAAGGTCTTGATAAATAACGGCGTTGTAGTAATACGCTTTGATCAGACGGGGTTTGTCATTCTTTTTTTCAAAATAATCAACGGCTATCCGTATCAGCGAATCGGAGGTTTGTGTGATATTGTTTTTATCTTGCGCCTGCGTCAGGAACAAACACCACAGGGCGTATTGTTTTTTGGACAGTGTTTTTAACATCAGGCTGTCGCCAATCTCCGCCTCCATTTCTTTCAGGATAGTTAACGCGCTATCCAGATTGGCTTCCATTTGTTCTTCCGCCCGAAGGAGTTTTTCCATAACCGCGCTCTCCGTGCAGGCAAAGAAGAGGGTACAGAATAAAAAGGCCGTCGTTACTATGCAAAATAGCGTTCTCATCCGGCTACAAAATATAAAGATTAATATAATTTGCCCGCAAGTTAGAATTTTTTATTGGAAAAACCAGTATGATGATTGCTTTTACGAACGCCTTTACATCTTTTTATACTCATTTGGCGACATACCCGTTTTCCGCCTGAAGTATTTTCCGAAAAAGGACTGTGAGGGGAAATTCAGTTCGTGGCCTACTTGTTGAACGGTCATATTGGTTGATTTCAGCAGCGCTTTTGCTTCGAGTATTACAAAATCTTCAATCCAGGCGGAAGCTGATTTTCCTGTGGCCGACTTGATGGCTTGCGACAGGTATTTGGGCGTAAGGTTGAGCCTGGCGGCGTAAAAGGCTGTTTCGCGTTCATGGCGGAAATTTTCGCGAACCAGCCTGGTAAACTGTTCTGTCAACAGGCCCTGACGGGTTTGTACCGTCGTTTCAACATGCTTGGGGAAATACGTATACGCCATATAGAAAAACATCTGCGTTAGATGTTTAATCATTTCCAGACGATAAGGATTGGCGGTCATTGTCATTATTTTCTTTATCATCAGGAAATATTTCCGTACAACCGGCAGGCTTTCAGGGTCGAGTTGTGCGTATGGCTTTTCCGTAATAGCAGTTACCATAGACAACTGCCTGTCAATACCGGGCAACATTTCGGGTGCGAAACGGTTTGATACCACAAGGCAATAACCTGCAAAATCTTCGCTGATATGTTCGTAATGCAAGATTTGATGGGGCAGAATAATGGTTATAAAAGGAGCAGACAAACTGTAAGGCTTGAAATTAATCGTACCGCTTCCCGTTCCTTTGGTACAAAACACCATAAACAGCCTGTCAGGTTTGAAAGGATAATTAAAAATGGGCGTACTTATATTCGTAAAATCATCGAACAGGATAACATCGTTGCCGATGTTTGCGCTTTTCCGGTTGTCCATGTTGTCTATCATGTCCATCTTTCTTTCCTTTAAACAGGCCTGAAAGATACAACTTTTCAGCTCTTTATACCAACTATAAATTCTTTATCCCCGGAAATAATTCTTTTTTCCATCTTTTAGTACAATTTTTAAGCGCTATTGACCTTGTACCGTCTCAAAAACTATCCTACTTTTGCTCCCGGGAATTTAATCGTAAAAAGAAATGGACAACCCGGAAAAAATTAAAACGCATACGAATAAAATGAATCATTATTCGAGAGTAAGTATTGCGGCATTATCACTGTGTGTTTTTGCCGCCTGTTCCAAACAGGAAGAAAGGCCGGCACAGGAGAAAATCATCCCCGTAAAAGTAATGGAAATTGCGGCGGCGCAAACGGCAAACGAACAGAGCTATGTAGGCACGGCAGAAGAATCGGTTGCCCTTTCGCTCTCGTTCTCAAACGCGGGAACGGTAGAGCAGATGCTTGTGTCCGAAGGACAGCGGGTGGCCAAAGGGCAGTTGCTCGCCACGCTCAACGCCGCTACGGCGCAGAACGCATACGACGTCTCGCAGGCGAAACTCGCACAGGCGCAAGACGCTTACAACAGGCTGGCCAGGGTGCATGAGGGCGGCAGTTTGCCCGATATCAAATTTGTAGAAATAGAAACAGGCTTACAGCAGGCGAAAGCAATGGCTGCCGTAAGCAAAAAAACGCTGGACGACTGTAAGATGTATGCCCCGCGCAACGGCGTGATAGCTATCCGCCACATGGAAGCCGGCGAAAGTGTGGCGCCCGGTATGCCGGTGTTCAAACTCGTATCGGTAGACAAGGTAAACGTAAGAATCTCCGTGCCGGAAAACGAGATAGGCAACATTCAGACCGGACAAACAGCCGCCGTAACCGTCCCCGCGCTCAACTACGCCGTCTTTACCGGCAAAATAGAGATGAAAGGCGTTGCCGCCAATGCGCTGTCGCACACCTACGAAGCGAGAATCGGGATTGACAATAACATGCCCTTGAACGGTGTTCTGCTGCCGGGAATGGTTTGCAAAGTTTCCCTGGCGGGCCAAAGCAACGTGGCAACCTTTGTAGTGCCTAACCATGCCATCCGGATTTCGCCCGACGGCAAATGCTTCGTCTGGCTGGCGGAAGGCAATACCGCACGCCGCTGCTTCGTTAAAACAGGCGGTTTGGCCAACGACGGGATTGTCGTTACCGAAGGGCTTCCGGCAGGCGCCCGAATCATTGTAGAAGGATTTCAGAAAATAAGCGAAGGAATGAAAATCTCAATCACGAATTAACGGTAAAAGCGATGCAAAAAAACAACAGACTCATTGAATGGGCCATGCAAAACCGGCAAATCATCCTTTTGCTGATTACTGCGCTGTTTGTTGCGGGAATTTACTCGCTGATGGTGATGCCCAAACAGGAAATGCCCGAATATACCATTCGCCAGGGCGTTGTAGCAGGCGTGTATCCGGGCGCCGGTTCGCAGGTGGTGGAAGAGCAACTGACCAAACCGCTCGAACGCTACCTCTTTACGTACCCCGAAGTGAAACGCGCCAAGACCACTTCCAAATCGGAAGAAGGCATTTGCTACATCTTTGTAGAATTGGCCGACGATGTGAAAGATAAAAACATCGTCTGGAGTAAAATCAAACACGGCCTGGCACAGTTTAAAGCCTCGCTGCCCACGGGCGTTCTGGCGGTAATTGCAAATGATAACTTCGGCGATGTGTCTTCGCTGCTCATCACCCTGGAATCGGATGACAAAACCTACCGCGAACTCGACAATTACGCCGACGGGCTGGAAGACCGCCTGCGCTGCGTGCCGGCAGTTGCCAACGTACGGCGTTTCGGTTCGCAAAAGGAACAAATCACCATTTATGTAGACAACGAGAAACTGTCTGCTTACGGCATCGGCGCCAAAATGCTGATGACAAGCCTCTTTGCGCAGGGCTTTACCACTACGAGCGGTACGCTGGAAAACAGCCGGAACATTATGCCGGTTCATATTGCCGAAAGTTTCCGTAGCGAACAGGAAATTGCCGGCCAGCTTATTTTCTCTTCGCCCGGGGGTGATGTGGTGCGCGTAAAAGATGTAGGGCGGGTGGTGCGCGAGTATTCCAAAGCCGACAGCTACATTACGCACAATGGGCGGAAATGTGTGCTGCTGTCGGTAGAAGTCAATCCTTCGGCAAACATTATCGCCTTCGGGAGAGAAGTAGGCGACGTATTGGATACATTCAAAGCCGAACTGCCCGAAAGCGTGAATATCAACCGGATTGTAGACCAGCCGGAAATAGTCGGCGCGTCTATTAATCATTTTTTGATAGAATTGCTGATTGCCATTCTTGCCGTTGTACTTGTAACGATGATTTTACTGCCTTTCCGCGTGGCGGCGGTGGCGGCAACGTCTATCCCCATCACCATCGGCATTACGCTGGCAGTTATGTTTATGGCAGGCATTCCGCTGAATATGATTACGCTGGCAGGATTAATTGTGGTGCTGGGCATGATTGTAGACAACTCCATCGTGGTGGTAGACAGTTATATCGACAAGATTGACAGCGGCAAAGGCCGTTGGGAATCGGCTATCCGCAGCGCACAGGAATACTTCAAGTCTGTTTTGTCGGCAACGCTTGCCATCAGCATCACCTTTTTCCCGCTGCTGTTTGTTACCACAGGCACTATTCACGATTTCCTGATACATTTTCCCTGGGCTATCGGCATTACGCTCACTATTTCGCTCCTTGTGGCGCTGCTCGTTATCCCGATTATTCAATATTTCCTGATAAAAAAAGGCCTCGCCCAAGCGCCAAACGGGACAGAGAATAAAAAAACCATTCTCGACTATGTTCAATTAACTTACGAGCGCCTGCTTGCCACCGTTTTCACCTATCCGAAAACCACCCTTGCCATTGCCCTGGCGAGCGTTGTGGCCGGCGGATTAATTTTTATAACTATCCCGCAAAGAATGATGCCCATCGCCGAGCGCAACCAGTTTGCTGTTGAAATTTATTTGCCGCAGGGTAGCCCGCTCGAAAAAACCGCCGCCGTATGCGACAGTCTGGAAAACATCTTACGGGCAGACGCGCGCGTAAAATCCGTCACGGCATTCGTTGGTGAAAGTTCGCCGCGCTTCCATGTGGTCTATGCGCCCAATATGCCGTCGAAAGCCTACGGGCAGTTCATCGTCAATACCATTTCAAACAAGGCGACCGAAGAAATGCTGGACGATTACGCCAATAGCTATGCCTGTTATTTCCCCGAAGCTTACGTCAGATTTAAGCAGCTCGATTTTCAGGCTGTCGATGCGCCTGTAGAAATCCGGCTTATCGGCGAAACGATTGAAAGCCTGAAAACGCAGGCGGAGAAAATAAGTAATTACCTGCAATCGCTCGACGAATGTTCGTGGGTACGCACAAGCTTCGACACCCCCGTTCAGGGAGCGACAATAGAACTTGACCTCGACGAAACCTCGCGTTTGGGAATTAATAAGGCATTGGTTTCGCTGGGTATTTCATCGGGATTGACAGGTATGAAAATCAGTGATTTGTGGGAAGGAAACTATGCTGTGCCTGTGTGCGTTGAGCCTGAAAAAGCCGACAATACAGTAGCCGACTTGCTAAACGTACAGATTTCCGGCTTGCTTGGAGCGAGTGTTCCCCTGCGACAGATTGCCCATATTACGCCCGAATGGGAAGAAGGCTGCATCACGCACCGCAACGGGTTAAGAACCTTGAGCGTTCTGGCCGACATAAAGCGCGGCGCATACGCCAATGAGGTTTTTGCCAAAATGAGCCGTTACGTAGAGAACGAAATAGCGCCGCAACTGCCCGCCGGCGTGGCTTATGAATACGGTGGCCTGTCCGAGTTTGAAGACGAAACGATGTCGCCGATGTATCAGGGAATGGTTATTTCGTTTGTCATGATGTTCTTCATTCTTGTTTTCCATTTCCGCAAAATCAAAATGGCAGTCATCATCATGCTGTCGGCTTCGTTAAGTATCTTTGGGGCGGCATTCGGCGTGTGGGTGTTGAACATTGATTTCAGCGCCTTTGCCATTTTAGGCATCATCGGGCTGGTAGGCATCATCATCCGTAACGGGATAATCATGTTCGATTTCATCGAATTTCTGCGGTTTACACGCGGCAAGACTGTCCGCCAGGCCGCTTTTGACGCCGGAAAACGCAGAATGCGACCGATATTCCTTACTTCTGCCTGCGCCTCTATGGGCGTGCTGCCGATGATTATCAGCGCAAGCCCGATGTGGTCGGGTATGGCGGCAATTATCTTTTTCGGGACATTGATTTCGATGACGCTGATCGTCACCGTATTGCCGGTGGTGTACTGGTTGATTTACAGAAAGCAAGATGATATTTAAACAACAAATTACGATGAAAAGAATAATCCTATCCATCCTTTGCGGGATAATCGTTTTCCCTGCATTTTCGCAAGAAAGTCTGACTTTGGAAAGATGTAAGGAATTGGCCTTGAAAAATAATGCGCAGGCGAAGAATGCCGAATTGGCAATCGAAATAGCAGAACGGCAGAAAAAAGAGGCCTTTACAAAATATTTTCCGTCTGTGAGCAGCATGGCAGCCGGCGTTGCTTTCAGCAAACCGCTGATGACAACTGAGGTAGCAACCGGCTATCCCGCGCCTAACGATAAGGTACAAGTCGATTTAATAAAAAACACCCTCATGGTTGGCGTTGCGGCCATGCAGCCGGTTTTTGCAGGCGGGCAAATTATCAATGGCAACCGGCTTGCGAAGACAGGCGTAGAAATCAGCCGGCTGCAAAAGCAGATGGCCGAAAACGAAGTGTTACTCACTACCGAACGCTACTTTTGGCAACTCGTGTCATTGAAAGAAAAAATGAAAACGATTGAAAACTCGGAAACTTTACTCAGCCGCATTTCATCGGATGTGAAGGCGGCGGTTGACGCGGGGCTTACCACCCGCAACGACCTGCTGCGCGTAGAGCTGGAGCAAAACCGGCTGGCAAGCAACAAACTCAAAGCCGAAAACGGACTGCAAATGCTGAAAAAAGCATTTGCACAGCACATCGGTTTGGATAACGACGCCTTTGATATTCGGCAACCTGAAACCTCGCCCCTATCCTCTCCTTTTGAAGAGGGCGCGGGTGAGGCTCAACACCGCCCTGAATATCAATTACTGGAAAAAGCGGCAGGCGCAGCGCGCCTGCAACACAAGATGGAGACAGGCAAACGCCTGCCGTCAATCGCCATCGGCGCAGGTTATAACTGGATAAAAATGGATTTAAGCCAACAAACCGAACAGACAAAAAACTTCGGGCTGGCACTTGTCACCGTTTCTGTGCCGATTTCGGACTGGTGGGGCGGCTCGCACGCCATCAAGCGTAAAAAACTCGAATGGCTGCAAGCCGAAAACACCAAACGCGAAAAATCGGATTTATTGCAATTGCAAATGCAGCAAGTCTACAATGAATTGAACGAGGCATACCAACAAATCCTGCTTGCTGAAAAATCCATCTCTTCAGCCGAAGAAAACCTGAAAATCAGCCGCGACAATTTTAATGCCGGCCTAATCACCCTGTCCGACCTGCTCGAAGCCCAAAACCTCCTGCAACAATCCAGCGACCAATACACCGAAGCAACAGCCGGCTATTTTGTGAAACTGGCGGAATACAAACAAATCACTGTCCAGCGGTTATTTTAGCACAATTGTATTGAATGACTGAGGTTTTACAGAGAGGGAAATCGTGCGGGCGCCCGGTAATACATAATGGCTGGTATGTTTCATCAGGTAGTATTCGCAGGTGTACTTGTATGTTCCGGTCGTTTTATGCCTCTTCTTTCCGGAAAACGGTAAAGCTTCAACAAAAGACAGAGTTGGAGTGGAGCGGGCAGGGAACAATTATTTGTACCGTGGATGGACAAAAGTCCGATGAAAATATTCGTAATCATGTGTTGGAGGCGGGAACGCATATACTTGTTTTTGATGTTTTATCCGCCGATCGCTTACCTTGCCTGATTGTTAAAGGTGATGGTGTGTCGGACCTGAAAGGTTGGCAAGTGAGTTTGGATAATAAGACTTGGAACACACCGGAAACGGATCCACGATACAACAAACCTTCGTTCTTTCCTGACAGTGAATCGGAAATAACAATCCGCATATTGCCAGATAATTATATTTTGCTACGGAATGCATCCAACAAAAACGGAAAGCTGGAACTCGGTAAAAATGCACGGATTATTGTTGATTTCCGTCATTTGGAGATTGGACATGTTAAGTTACGTGCGACAGGGGCGGGCAATTTGTCTTTTTTCGTTGGTGAAAGTATTGAAGAAGTACTGAATGATAACCTGAAAGATTTTGAACAGCGCCCAATAGCGGGTTTTACTTTGGAGGGTAGCATGCAGGAAATAATATTACCGGTAATGGCTTTGCGTTATTTAAGGATTGAGAGTGAGCAATCTTGTTCTATTTCCTTTGTTAGCCTGGATGCGATGGT
>JAIRKZ010000026.1 GCA_031259845.1 Tannerellaceae bacterium
TCCATCGGACAAACCGCAACTGGCACAGGACTGACCGTTGTGGTCAGATTAAACCTCAACAGATATGAAACAGGCATTAAAACAGATAAATCAGAGCTTGACCCTAAAAGAATCCTATACTACCCGGCAATACCGGAACTGAATTACAGAAAATGGATATCACGCTCTAATTGCTAAACGCTAACGACAATAAGGTTATATCGTCCGACTGTGATACGTCTGTTGTAAAATATTCTACCGTTACGGTTATTTCCTTTATTAATTCTTCGGGGCTTTTGGCGGCCAATCGCCTGCAATCTTCCAGCAAACGTTCTGTGCCATATCGTTCGCATTGGAGATTCATCGCTTCCGTTACGCCATCCGTATAAAGGAAGAGGTTGTCTCCCGGACGCAATATCAATTCTTTTTCGTGATAGGGGATATCCGGCACAGCGCCCAAAACCATATCGTTTGTCATGGAGACGAAAGAGGCGCCGCCGTCTTTTTGAATCAAAACAGGCGGGTTATGGCCTGCGTTGCAATACGTTATCACGCCGCTGTTGACATTCAGTATGCCGTAGAAAACGGTTACAAACATATCGTTTACACTCTCCTGGCAGAGTATTTTGTTGGAACGCTGCATACATTGCGCCGCAGAGTTTTCGGTAAGGGCAATAGCGCGTACAACCGTCCGGCTGATAGCCATAAAGATAGCCGCAGGTATTCCTTTCCCCGATACGTCGGCTATCACAAATCCCAGGCGGTCGCTGTCTATACGGAAAAAGTCGTAAAAGTCTCCCCCCACATAAGCAGCAGCGTTCATGGATGCATATATGTCGAATGTATGGCAACCGGGGAAGGGACGAAACTCTTTGGGTAAGATCGTTTCCTGTATTTCCTTCGCTACCTTCAGGTCAGACTGGATAGATTTCAGTTGGGAGTGTTCGAACTGGGCCTTTTTTATGAACTTGATTTGCTCTACCGCCTTCTCGATGGTAAGTTCCATATCTTCGAGATTGATGGGCTTGGTGGTGAAATCGAACGCTCCCCGGTTCATTGCCGTGCGTATGTTCTCCATATCCCCGTAAGCAGATACCATGATGCATTTGAGCGCCGGGTTACGCAGTTCGTTTATTTTGGAAAGCAGCGTAAGGCCGTCCATTTCGGGCATATTAATATCGCTCAGGATAATATCGTAATGCGGCTGCCCGTGGAGTATCATTTGCAGGGCTTCCACGCCATTATGGGCAAAGGAAAATTCGTATTCTCCTCTTTTTATTTTCCGGCGGAAGTATTGTGTGAGCAATATTTCCAGGTCTTGTTCGTCGTCGACGCTTAATATTCTGACAGGCATAGGTTCTTCTTCTTTTATTTTTCAATTGGGAGTGAGACGGTAAAGCGGGTAAACTCATTCGCTTTTGTTTCCATTACGAGCGTTCCGTTATGTTTGCCTTCTATAATGGATTTACTGATGGAAAGGCCCAGGCCGGTTCCCTCTCCAACGGGTTTGGTTGTAAAAAAGGGGGTGAATAAATGTTCTTTTGCCTCATCGGGGATGCCGCAACCGTTGTCTTCTATCGTAAGTTCTGCCGAATCGCCGGCTCTTTTTAATCCAACCGTAATGGCGGGGGCGTAAGGCGTTTCCGAGGCTTCTTTCGCTTTCGTAAATACGGCGTAACAGGCATTATTCATAAGATTGACCACTACGCGGCTCAAATCTTGCGGTATGATACGAAGCAAAGGGACATCGTCTGCATACTTTTCTGTAATCGTTACATTAAAGCTTTTATTGTTTGCACGCACGGCATGGTAAGAGAGCCATACATATTCGTGTGTGAGTTGTTGCAGGTTGGCGGGTATATATTCATTGTCTTTTCCTCTTGAACAAAGAAGGATACCCTTTACGATGCTTGAGGCCCGGCTACCGTTTTCTTCTATTTTATTCATGTTTCCCCGCAGGTTGTCCATGATGTCGCTTAATTCTTCCCTGAGGTCTTCCGGGATTGCGTTATTTACTTCTGCCAGGACGTCTTCTATATCCTTCAACAACTTTACGGACAATCTGCGTTTCCAGGTTGTTCATTGGTTTCAATAGTTTGATGGATGGGTACTTTCAGTGTAAACTCGGTATATTGGTTCTGTTTGCTTTTTACTTCAATAGAACCTCTATGGTTCAATATTACTTCGCGGCTTACGTACAGGCCTATGCCTGATGCTTCGGCGGTAGACTTGGTGGTAAAGAAGGGTTCGAATATCTTTTTTTCGATACTTTCTTCAATGCCGATGCCGTTGTCGTAGATTGTAATGGCTATGTGGCTTCCTTCTTTCTGAAGCCTGACGGATATTTCGGGCGAAAAAGTTTGTTTTTCTGCTTTCCGCAGTACGGCATACATACTATTCTTTAAGATATTCAGGAGCGCTTTGCTCATTTGTTCGATGTTGATGTCTACCATCAGCGACAGAGCCAATCCCCGGAAGGATAACTTTATTTGTTTTTCTTCAATCTCATGCGTAAACAGCTTGGCTATAACATCCATGTTTACTTTGCAGAGGTTGTTAATGTCTGCCGAAGCCATTTTGCCTTTCTGGTCTTTGAGTAATTCCTCCATGGCTTTTACAATCCGTACGGTATTGGCTCCATGTTCGGTTATCTTCCGGAGGTTCCCGGTAATCATTTCCAATATTTCGATTGTATCGGCGTAGGTTTCTTTTGCCAGAGGAGAGGCTTCGTTGCGCAGGTTCTTTTCAAGGTCGCCTGCGAGTTCTACAGACAGGCTTGCAAAATTATTAATGTAATTCAGCGGGTTGAGTATCCGGTCGAGCAATCCTTTCGTCAGTTGGCCTACGGTGGCTAAGCGTTCGCTTCTTACCAATTCGTCTTGTGCCTGAGCCAGTGCGTCGAGGGCTTTCGACAGTTTTTCGGATTCCTGCAAAACCTGGTCGCGCTGTACGCGGAGTTCTATTGTCCGTTCTTCTACTATTTTGGCCAGGTATTCCTTCTGTTTCAGTTGCCTGTTTAGCCAGGATTTTAATATCTGAAGAATGATAAGCGCCAGAATCCCTGATGTGCTCACCGTAGCCCAGTCGTAATAAAAAGCTACAACCACCAGGATAATGCATATAATAAAGGACTTTTCGGCAAGTTGCAGCCTCCACCTTAATTTTTCAATGTCTTTAATATTAAAGTCCGGCATATTAGTCTGTCTCTTTTATCATGGTTAATATATTTTTATTGCCCAAGCGGGTATAGGATACATTCGTCATCAATTGCCTGAGTAAGAAGGTTCCCAGTCCGCCAATGGGGCGTTCTTCGAGCGGGAGTGAAAGGTCTGGTTCTTTTTTGCCTGTGGGATCGAAAGCGATACCGGTATCAGTGATGACCACTGCCAGATGATTTATGCCGTGTTCAAGGCTAACCGATATGCTTTCTTCTTCTTTTCCGGGATAGGCATACGAAATGATATTGACAACGGCTTCTTCCACCGCCAGTTTCAGGTTCATACAGACGGCGCCTTCCAGCCCGTACTCCTCTGCATGGATTCTTCTATAAATTGCTTCAACAGGCTTAACTGGCCAATATCATTTTTGATATGTAATATTTTTACCATATCCCGTGTAGATGGAGGAGCAGGCGTAGGCCCGCGCTGCTTATGTAGGTAAGCATCTTACCGTTCAACACAACGGCGGGCGATTCGCTTCGCAATATATTGCGTATCTCTTTCTCAAAATCGGCAGATGTCAATGTATCTAATTGTCCGGAGAGGCTAACAGTAAGCGCTTCCCCGTTTTCTATCGAAAAGTCTGTCAGGAGGCAGGCAGGTAACCATGTAAAAGGTGAATGCAAATGAACCGTTGATGAGGCGCCGGAATCGCTGAGATGATGTCAAAAAAAAACCGAACCGCCGTAAAGGGTTCGGGATACCGCTAAGGGGAAACCTGTTTACCGCCCTGGCGGCATCCGGTATAGAGACGGCCGAGCTACATGGAGGCTCTTACGGGGAACGTGGAAACCTGTACAGAGATGTTAAGGAAAAAATTCAGGCAGAGACCCTGTAAGAATAAAAGTCCCGATGCTCTGTAGAGGGACAGACTAATCCGTAGCAGTGATGAAGTTCCTGTAATGGGAATGGAGCGAAGGAGTTAGCTTATTTCGGCGGATTACATTAAACAACTGACAAGCCTGCTGTCAGTCCGGGAAATCGGCAACGTAAGCAAAGGCAGTTTGACCGAACAGGAAGAGCCGTATGAGAGG
>JAIRKZ010000033.1 GCA_031259845.1 Tannerellaceae bacterium
AAACTATTTTTTAATGAAAAAAGGATAAAAATAAAGACAAACGCATGTTTGACTGAAAAGTTTCATTGATTGACCATAAAATACGCTTATTTTGGGGAGCCGCCGTATCGTCGGCCTGCGGACGTGTAAGAAATTTCGCATATATTTGATTGCCGGGCGATACGGTGCCGGAGACGGTATAAAAAGACAAACGATATGGTTTCATGGATGATTTTCGGTTCGGAAAGGGCAAATGTCCGTGCGGAAACAGGCTATTTCCGCACGGAAACGAGCCTGTTCCGCACGGAAACGAATCAATTCCGCATGGAAAAAAGCTGTCTCCGCACGGAAAAAAGCCCTGTTTGTCAGGAAAAAAGCCGGTTTTTTATAGCTTAAAACAGATTTATCATGGTAAAAAGTACATTACGCCTGGCGTTGCTGTCTCTGTGTATTGCTTTTCCCCTTTTCGGGCAGGAAAACTCAGAGTTCCATTTCCGCAAGATACAGGTAGACGAGGGCTTGTCGGAAAATGCCGTTTACTGTATTCTGCAAGACAGGAAAGGCTTCGTATGGTTTGGCACGAAAGACGGGCTTAACCGCTACGACGGGAGTAACTTCCGCATCTTCCGCAACAGTACGCAGAACAACCGGTCTATCGGGAATAATTTTATCCGCAGCATGGTAGAAGGAAAAGACGGCTTTATCTACATCGGGACAGACGCCGGGCTTGACATCATGGATACGCAGCAAGAAACCTTTGCCAGAGTAACGGCCCGTACCCCCGGAGGCAACGCGATTACTTCGCCCGTAAACGCGCTTTATATCGGCAAAGACAGCGCTATATGGATAGCCACCATGACGCAGGGACTCTTCCGCTACCTGCCCGAAAGGAAAGAATTAAGGCCCGTCAAGGTGAAAGACGGCAAGGCGGTAAACCCCGCATGGGTTATTTACGAAGATATGGCCGGCTCCCTCTGGGTAGGCACGCGCATGGGGCTGCTCCGTTACAGGGAAGAAACGGAAGAGCTTGAAGCCGTGGAGAACATGTATTATATGTCGGGAAACTATGAGTACGAAATCCTCTCTATATGGGAAGACCCGAAAGGAAACTTCTGGCTCGGAACCTGGTCGGAAGGCCTAAAGCAATACAATAAGCAAGACAACGCCTGCATCCCCCACCTGAACGGGCAAAACGCCTCGCCCTACGTTACCCACATACGCTGCCTGCTCCCTTACGGCGAACGCTCCCTGCTGGCAGGGTCGGACGACGGGCTGTATCTTTTCGACCTCGACAATATGTCTTCCCGCCGCCTGGACATACCGCTGCTGCCTTACAGCATGAGCGACCAGAACGTCTACTCGATGCAAAAAGACCGGGAAGGCGGGATATGGATAGGCACTTACTTCGGCGGAATCAATTACCTCAATTCCTCCACGCTGCAGATGGAGGCCTGTTACCCGTATATGGCCCCGGAAGCCTTGTCGGGGAAGGCCGTAAGCCAGTTTTGCGAAGATGCTTCGGGCAACCTCTGGATTGCTACGGAAGACGGCGGCGTGAACTACCTCAACACGCATACAAAAAGTATCACCCAGCCCATCAACACTTCCTATCACAACACCCATGCCCTGCTTCTCGACGGAGACGAACTGTGGATAGGCACTTTTTCCAGGGGAATCGATATATATAATGTACGGACGCACGCCATCGCCAATTTCCGGAATAAAAAGGAAGACAGCCTGACGCTCAACGACGATTGCATCTTTGCCCTCTACAAAACCAAAAAGGGCGACATCTATGCCGGCACAGCCGCCGGGCTTAACAAATTCGACAGGTATAGCCGCACCTTTACCCGAATCCCGGAGGTAGCCGATTTTATCTATGATATTAAAGAAGACGGGAACGAAAACCTGTGGCTTGCCACCTACGGGCGGGGAGCCATGCGCTTAGACGCGCAGTCGGGCAAGTGGATTCACTACGACACGGTGCAGGCCCGCGCCAATCCCATCGCCGGAAGCAAGCTCACCGGCATTTATATAGACAGCCAGAAGAGGACGCTCTTCTCCAGCGAGGGCAAAGGGATTTTTATCTATGACAGCCTGAACGACACGTTCGTCAATATCTCCGAAGCCGAAGGCCTGCCCAACAACGTAGTATACGGCATCCTGGACGATCCGCAGGGCAACCTGTGGATTAGCTGCAACAAGGGTTTAGTCCGTTTTAAAACGTCAAACCCTTCCGCCCACAAACTGTACGGCAAAGAAGACGGCCTGCAAAGCAACCAGTTCAATTATAAATCAAGCCTCAAGGCCCGCAACGGGAAATTTTATTTCGGAGGCATCAATGGCTTTAACTCTTTCTTCCCGCAGGATGCAACCAAAAACGGGAACGAAATCGTCCCCCCGGTAGAAATCATAGGCGTAAGCCTGCTCGGCCATTCGGACCCAAAGCTGGAGGAGGAAATACAAATCAGCGTAAACAAACGCGAAAAGATTACGCTGCCTTACAACCGCTCTTCTTTTACCATCTCTTACGTAAGCCTGAGTTATACCGCACCCGCCAAAAACCAGTACGCCTATCGCCTGGAAGGTATAGACCCCGACTGGAACTATGCCCGTAACAACAAGCGTATGACCTACGTAAACCTCTCGCCCGGCAAATACCTCTTCCGTGTAAAAGGCACAAACAACGATGGCCTGTGGAACGAAACGGGCGCCTCCATACAAATAGAAATAACCCCTCCCTTCTGGCTATCCCTGCCGGCCAGGATTGCTTATGCCGTATTGTCGCTCGTGCTCTGCTACCTCGCTGTATCCTGGTATCTGAAGAAAAGCCGGGAGAAACACCGGCAGGCGCTGGAAAACTACAAAACACAGCAGGAAACGCTCGCCTTCAAATCCAAAATAGATTTCTTCACCACCATCGCCCATGAGATACGAACCCCGCTAAGCCTGATTTCGGCCCCCCTGGAAGAGGTAATCAACTCTAACGAAGGGAGCGACGAGGCCAAACAAAACCTTTCCATCATAGAAAAGAATTGCAACCGCCTGAAAGAACTGATTAACCAGCTGCTCGATTTCAGGAAAATGGATTCCACCCGCTACATTATCAATCCCAAGCTGGTCAACCTCAACGACCTCCTGCAGGAACTGTACGACCGCTTCAGCAAAACGGCGCAACAAAAAGGCATCGACATGGAACTCCAGCTACCGCAGGACAGAACAGAAATGACCGTCTTGTCCGACGAAGACGCCCTGATAAAAATCATCGGCAACCTGCTTGCCAATGCCTTGAAATACACTCGCAACAAGATTATCCTCTCCGCCGGGAAAAACGCCGGCCATTCGTTTACGGTAAAAGTAACAGACAACGGGCGGGGCATATCCGAACATCACAAAACGCTTATCTTCGACCCTTTCTACCAGGTACAGAAAGAAGACGCAAAGATAGGAACCGGCTTAGGACTGTCCCTTGTAAAAAACCTCACGGAGATACTCGGGGGAACCATCCGCGTGGAAGACAACCCGGCAGGAGGAACCCGGTTTGAATTTACATTCCGCGACGTAGCCGGTGAAGACAGGGAAAAGAAGCCCGAAGCAAACCCGCAAATACCGGAAGCCGACCTTCCTGCATCCCCGGACAACAGCCGCCATGCCATCCTTGTGGTGGAAGACAATCCCGACATGGCGCTCTTTATCTTAAATTCACTCCAGCGCGAGTATAACGCAGACGCAGCGCCCGACGCAGCCAAAGCCTTCCAGCTACTGAACGAGAACAGTTACGACATCATCCTGTCAGACATCATGATGCCGGGCACAGACGGCATCTCTTTTACCAAACGCCTGCGCTCCGACCTCAACTACAGCCATATCCCCATCATCCTTCTATCCGCCCGGACAGAAAACGCTGTAAAGGTAGAAGGCCTGCTTTCGGGAGCGGATGCCTTTATAGAAAAGCCTTTCTCCATCTCTTACCTGAAAGCCCAGATAGCAAGTTTACTTGAAAACCGGAAAACGATACTGGAAGCGTTCAACCGTTCGCCCTTAGCCTCTTATTCCATATTGGTAAACAACAGGAACGATGAAATTTTCCTCGCCAAACTGAACGAAGAGATAGAGAAACACATCTCCGACGAAAACTTCTCCGTAGATTCCCTGACCGAAATATTCAACATGAGCCGCTCAAACCTGCAACGCAAACTGAAAAGCATCAGCGGCGTAACCCCCGGCGACTACCTGCGTAACTACCGCCTGAAGAAAGCCTGCAAACTCCTGCTCGAAACAGACATGCGCATCAACGAAGTAGCCTTCAGCGTAGGGTTCAACTCCCCCTCTTACTTCGCCAAAGTCTTTTACAAAATGTACCACATGCTCCCCAAAGAATTTATGCAGAAATACATAGACGACGTATGATTTTTACGGCTTATAATAGCTGCTCATAATGCCCAATGTGATAAATTGACGTTTAGATATTCTTCAACCAGTTCTTTTATTACCTCATCTACGGTTTGCAGTTCATGGAAAAGAGAAGCTACCTGCCCTATTTCTAATTCTCCTTCTTCCAGATTGCCTTCAAATATACCTTTCTTTGCGCGTCCTTTTCCTAACAGTTCTTTCATCTCTTCTATGGAAGCGCCACGAGCTTCGGCTTCTTCCACGGCTGTTTTAAAATTACCTTTTACCAGGCGGGCAGGGACTAATTTCTTTAACAACAGCTTGGTATCTCCTTCATTTAAGGCAAGGCATAATTGTTTGAAATTATCGTGGGCGGAGCTTTCTTTCGTGAGGGCGAAACGTGTCCCTATCTGTACGCCTTCGGCGCCTAAGGCCTGTACTGCAAGTATGGCTTTGCCTGTACCTATTCCGCCGGCAGCTATCAGCGGCAGTTGGGTGGCGCGCCTGACTGCCGGGATAAGGCAGAGCGTTGTCGTTTCTTCGCGTCCGTTATGCCCTCCTGCTTCAAAACCTTCTGCTACAATAGCGTCTACGCCTGCTTCCTCGCATTTAACGGCAAACCTGGTACTGCTCACTACATGGGCCACTGTAATAGCATGTTCTTTCAGGTATTCAGTCCACGCCTTGGGGTTTCCGGAGGAGGTGAAAACGATTTTCACGTCTTCTTCTATCAAAATCTGTACGGCTGATTCTATTTCGGGATACATTAAAGGAAGATTAACGCCAAATGGCTTTCCGGTTGCCTTTTTGCATTTTCGGATGTGTTCGCGAAGTACTTCCGGATGCATCGAACCGGCTCCCAACAAACCCAGTCCTCCTGCGTTACTTACGGCGGAAGCTAATCGCCAACCGCTACACCAAACCATTCCTCCCTGTATAATAGGATACTTTATTCCAAATAACTCACAAATTCTATTCATAGCAATGATGTTTTTATTATTACAAAACAAAAATACCCAATTTACCGGACAATCCTCTTTTCTTATTCAATTATTAGCATTATGACCATTGGGAATCTGAATTTAGCAAATTTTTTAACCAGAAAAATGCAACGACACGCGGTTATACGAAAATATTTAGTTTAATTTGTGAGTTGATAAAGGAATATATATCCTTTATCTTAAAAAATGTATTGAATATGAAGGACACCCATGAAGCTAATCTGCCAGCAGAAGAGGATGGTACATTAGAAGAAACTAAAGCACCGGAAGTTATCCCCGAAGACATCATTGTTGCAGAATCTATGAAAGAAGAAGATTCTATTGTTGAACAGCCGGTAGAAGAAGTAGCAGAAGCGGAAGCAGAAGTAAAAGCAGAAGCGGAAGTAAAAGCAGTAGCAGAAGTAAAAGCGGAAGCGAAAGCAAACGATGAGGTAAGCGATGAAACTTCCGGAGAAGTGATTCCCCAAAACAGTAACAAACCGGCTAAAGACGAAATCCTGGCCAAACTGGCCGAGCTGATTGAAAGCCCGGTGGAAAATGCCCGTAATGAAATAGAATCTTTAAAACAGGCATATTATAAAACCCACAGGGGAGAAGTAGACGAATTGAAAAAAGCATTCATCGAAGAAGGAGGCGATGAAAAAGATTTCCGCCCCCCTCTGGATGAAACGGAAGAGAAAATAAAAGAACTCCTGGCACAGTATAGAGAGAAAAAGGCGAATTTACACGCGGAAGAAGAGCAACTAAAAGCAGCCAACTATGCGCTGAAGCTGCAATTAATCAGCAGGCTGAAAGAACTAACGGAAAGCCAGGACGATTTCAACAAACTCTATAATGAGTTTAAAGAGATACAACAGAGGTGGAAAGAAACCAAACTGATTCCACAGGAACATGCGAATGAATTGTATAAAAGCTATCAGTTATACAGCGAACAGTTCTATGATATTATCAAGATAAATAACCAGTTTCGCGACTACGACTTCAAAAAGAACCTGGAAATGAAAACGGCCCTTTGCGAAACGGTAGAAAAGCTAATAGACGAACCAGACGTCATTTCGGCGTTCCACCAATTGCAGAAACTACACCAGCAATGGCGCGAGGTAGGCCCTGTGGTAAAAGAACTCAGGGAAGATTTGTGGACGAGGTTCAAAACAGCATCAACAGCTATAAACAAACGGCATCAACAGTATTTTGAGTCGCTTAAAGAAAAAGAACAGGAAAACCTGGAGATTAAAACAGCTATTTGCGAACAGATTGAAAACATCGATTTCAGCCTGCTGAAAACCTTTAAAGACTGGGAAGAAAAAAACAAAGAAGTGATTGGCTTGCAGGAAAAATGGAAAACGATCGGTTTTGCGCCTAAAAAATACAATGTGAAGATATTCGAACGTTTCCGTGCCGCATGCGATAACTATTTTAACAGGAAAAGTGATTTCTACAAAGGCATTAAAGACAATATGGAGAAAAATCTCCACCTGAAAATAGCCTTATGTGAAAAAGCCGAAGCGCTGAAAGACAGTACGGATTGGAAAGAGACGACCGAAAAGATGGTTGCCTTGCAAAAGGAATGGAAAACCATTGGCTCTGTCGCCCGCAAACATTCTGATATGATATGGAAGCGTTTTATCACAGCCTGCGATTATTTCTTTGAAGAAAAAAACAAAAATACTACTTCACAGAAAAGCGTTGAGCAGGCAAATTTAGCGGCAAAAAAAGAACTGATAGCGAAAATCAATGCCCTAAGCAGCCAGCCGGAACATGATACCGCATTAGCGATGCTGAAAGAATATATGGCCGAGTGGGCTACGATTGGCTTTGTCCCCTTCAAAGAAAAAGGCAGAATATATAAAGAATATCACGAAGCTATCAACAAACAGTTCGACCGCCTGAAAGTAGGGCAAAACGACCGAAAAATGGAATCTTTCCGGAATAACCTCAACGAAATAACCGGCAGTGAGAAAGGCAAAGGAAAACTTTACGGAGAACGGGAAAAACTGATGCGCGCCTACGAACGTATGAAGAACGAACTGCAAACGTATGAAAATAATATCGGTTTCCTTAGCATTTCTTCAAAAGGCGGAGGCGGCCTTATAAAAGAAATGGAACGGAAAATTGAAAAACTAAAAGAAGAGATGGCGCTCATCGTGAAAAAGATTGACGCTATCGACGAAAACTTATAATAGCAAGGTATAAAGAGCTGCTTTAGAAGCGGCTCTTTTGTTTTTATCACACATCGTATGAAGCCTAAACTGCACTACTATAATCCCGGGCATGAAACGGCAACGCTACAAGGCGCTGCCAATTATACGCCTCCGGCTAATGTACGGAGGATGCTGGACGAACTGGCGTTATTGCCTGTATGGTATGCAGACAGGGGCGACTATGTGTATATAGAAAAGAACGAGCAACCCGGCTTTTTATCATTATTGCCCGGAGAGATACGCCCGGAGGTTACGATTGCTTCAGAGGAAGCCTTACGCCTTCATACGTCATCATTCCCCGAAATGCAGGCTGCTCCCTGGGGGCTTTCACGGCAAAGCGCCGGGTTCTATAAGGATTTAATGAGCAGGCATAACGTTACAGTCAACCCCCCTGTATGGAAAGATGAATATGTAAGATTAACCGGCAGACAAACAGGAGCCGCGTGTTTTAAGAAAATAGCCCGGCTTCTTCCCGGCGCCTCCCTCCCACCCCTCCCTCTCTTCTTTTCCGAATTACCGGATATAGAAGCCTGGCTTTGCGAACATCCCGGAGCTTATGTTATAAAAACGCCTTATTCATCATCAGGAAGGGGCTTGTTGTGGCCGGATGAGGGTACGCTAAAAGATAAAGATATAAATTGGATAAAAGGGGCCCTCAAAAAACAGGGAAGCGTCAGTATAGAGCCTGTTTTGAATGTAATCCGTAATTTTGCGATGGAGTTCTTTATCAATGAGCAGGGAAAAGTAAGGTATGAGGGATTATCTGTTTTCGATACATCCCCCAAAGGAGCGTATCGCGGCAACAGGCTCATGAGGCAGGAAGAGTTGGAAAACATAATCACCTCTTCCATCGGAAGAACCCTGTTTCTGCAGGTAAAAGAAGCGGCGGCGGAAGCCATCCGGGAGATTTATGCCGGATATGCCGGATATATCGGTATTGACATGCTTGTATACAAAACCTCGGAAGGCGCAAACGCCCTCCATCCCTGTATAGAAGTTAATATGCGTTATACGATGGGAATGGCCGCTATCAGGTTATTCGAAAAATATATCCACCCCGATGCGGAAGGCGTTTTCAATCTGATATATGGCGCCGAACCCGGAATGATAGCCAACACGCACCGGAAAAACCAAAAAGATTACCCCCTTACCTGTAAAGACGGCAAACTCAGAAGCGGCTACCTGTCGCTTTGCCCCGTTACAAAACATACACATTATATCGCTTATATCCTTATCCAATAAAAAACAATGTAAGACATGAAAACAAACGTATCCATTTTCCTTGCCTGTTTATTATCAATGAACAGTTGTAATCCATTCCACCTGATACGGGGCGATGGTAATTTAGTGACCCAGACGCTGACGCTTGACGATTATGACGTGATTGAAGCCAGTCATTCAATCAAAGCAACCTATATCCAATCGGAAGACCCTCCTGTTTTAACCGTTACTACCGACCAGAATATTATGGAAAAATACACCTTCCAGGTGAAAGATTCCAAATTGCAGATAAAGCCTAAAGATGAATATAAATACGCGAATTTCTTTCCTACCCAATTTACGGTTACAACCCATTCGAAAGGGCTGAAAAAGGTGAATTTAGCCGGTAGCGTTACGTTCGACCTGGACAGCCCGCTTACCGGAAACGATCTGGAAATTAATTTAGCCGGTAGCGGAACGATCAACCTGAACCACCTGGTTACTATCAATAAATTGGATATTGACCTGGCCGGAAGCAGCACGTTCAATGCCTGCAAACTAAACGGAAAAGATTTTGACGGAGACATCGCCGGAAGTGGAAAAATCAATCTGGGAGGTATTATGACAAAAGCAACATTCGAAATCGCCGGTAGCGGAACCGTCCGTGCTTTTGACCTTCAGGTAGAAGACATGAAATGCAATATCGCCGGAAGCGGGGATATTGAAATAAGCGTAAGCCATAGTATTTCTGCGGATGTAGCCGGAAGCGGACGTATCAAATACAAAGGAGACCCTCAAACGATACGGAAGGAAATAGCCGGATCGGGTAGTATCAAGAAGATGGATTAATTACAACCAGCCTTCTTTTTTATACCAGGCAATGCTCTCTTCCAATCCTTTACGGAGCGGATAGGCAGGGGAAAAACCCGTATCATCCTGAAGCGGCTTGACGTCGCATATCCAGTTTCGCTGTTTCAGGATACGGTATTTATCGCTATTGAGCGTCATACTTTTCTTCAACAATTTCCCTATCCACTCCGAACACACACAGGCTATATATACCAATCCGGCAGGGATGCGGGCATGTAATACAAACTTCTTTCCGAGAATATTCTTTATCTCGCCGGCAAATTCCGTGTCGGTATATACGTCTCCATCCGCCACAAAATAATGTTTGTTCCTGATTTGTTCGTTTTCCAGAGTAAGGAAGGCTGCCGTAGCTAAATCCTTTACATAAATAAACGTAATCCGTTGAGGCGTACAGCCAACGGCAAAATCAAAGCCTGAGTTGACTGATTTTATCTCCATAAAATAATCCTTATCGCCGGGGCCGTAAACGCCGGTAGGGCGCAGGATGATATACGGGAAATAAGACTGATGGGCAAGATGACATTCGGCTTCCAGTTTGCTTTTCCCGTACGCCGTATCCGGCAGTTGCGGGTCGTCCGGGCGAATGGGCGTAAAATTCTTTTCATCCCCTTTCCCGTACGTACTCAGGCTGCTCATCAGCAGGAATTTTTCAGGTTTACAGCCCGCAGCTTCTAATGCTTCAATCAAGTGAATGGCGTATCCGGCATTCACCCGGGAGAAATCATCTTTATTCAAAACTTTGGTTACTCCTGCATTATGTATAACATAGCTCCACGCTCCATGCTCCCTGACAAAAGTGGTCAGTTGTTCCGTAAGGGCCTCCTTGCTACTATAGTTTAAATCAATAAACCGGATACGTTTGTCTTGTAAATGCGAACGGTTACTTCCGGCGCGAATGCCGGCCCACGTTTCATATCCCCTGCGAAGCGCCTCTTCTACTAAAAAGCCTCCAATAAAGCCGCTCGCTCCGGTGATTAAAATTCTTTTTGTTGCCAACTGTCTGTTTTTAATGTTTTTTCAATACTCTATGAGGTAAATCGCCATGTCCAACAAGGTCTATCGGACAGGCATACGCCTCGCCCAACCAGTCTTCCGACACATCAACCCCTGCATGATAGTGCAGCGTTTCATTCACGCAGGCAATATTCTTTACCATGGAAAGAACCGTTCCTATATCATGCGATACTAAGATAATAGCGCTCTCCCTGTTTATCTCTTCCAGCAAATGGTTGAAATGAGACTCGAAACGTTTATCCACATAAGAACTCGGCTCGTCTAAAATTAATACGTCCGGGCATGAAACGATGGAACGCCCTAACAGAACACGTTGCAGTTGACCGCCGGAAAGTTCGCCGATAGGACGGGTAGACAATTCTTCCAAGCCCATTTGTTTGATCACATCATTGATCCGCTCATGCTGCTTTGCATTGAATGAGCGAAACAATTGTTTTTCGGAAACAAGCCCCGAAGCAATCACGTCTTTTACAGAAACAGGAAATTTTTTATCTATCTGATTCATTTGAGGAAGATAGCCCATCTTTAAAGAAGGCGCTTCCTTTCCTCCCTTATAAAAATGAATGGAACCCGATACTGCCGGCAATAAGCCAAGCGCTATTTTCAGCAAAGTTGTCTTACCGCCTCCGTTGGGGCCTATGATACCTAAGAAGTCGCCTTCATACAAATTGACCGTTACATTGCGAAGCGCTGTTTTGGCGCCATAAGCGGCTGTTACATCCTTTATTTCGATCAGTTTATTCACCAGCCGCCAACGATTTTGCAATATGAATCATTTCCTTACTCCAGTTATATGATAGCGGATTGATGGCAACTAAGCGGCATCCCGTTTCTTTTGCTATCAGTTCGGCATTTTTCCGGTCAAATTCCTGCTGGATAAACACCACTTTTGTCTGATGTAGCCTGGATGTTTCCACTAATTTTTTCAACTGGGCAGGCGACGGTTCTTTCCCTTCCATTTCTATACAAAGCTGTGTAAGATTAAATTCTCTGGCAAAATAAGTAAGCGCAGGATGATATATAATAAATGTACGGTTGGATAGCGGCGAGATACATGCCGACAACTCGGCTCCGGTTTTGTCTATCTCTTCCATCAACCGGGCGTAATTATGCAGATAATCGTCCGTATGTTCCCCGTCCAATGCCAAAAAGGCATTCAATGTATTCAGGGCAATCGTTTTGGCTCCATGCACCGAGTTCCATATATGCGGGTCGATACCTCCCGGATGATGCCCATGATGATGATGGTCGCCAGGCTCGTCTTCTTCATCCGTTTCAAGAATCAGTTCAATCCCTTCCGAAAGGTCGAACACCTTCATCTCCGGGTTGTTTTCCTGTATGCTTTGCATCCAGGCCTGTTCAAATCCGATATATCCGATGCGCAGGTAAGCGAGGCTTTTACTTACCCGGATCATTTGCCGAGGCGTAGGGTCGTATGTTTCGGGGCTTTGTCCTGCCGGCACTACCGTATGAACCGTAAACCTGCCGCCTCCAATCCGCTCGGCAAAATAACGCTGAGGCTCAATTGTGACGGAAATAATTTTCTCATCTCCCTGCTTACCGTTACATGCGGATAAGGATAATAAGACAATGAGAACGATTGCAGATTTTATTTTTAGCATTGAATCCATTTTTACGCAAAAATACATATTCTTATTTGAGTGCAGAAAGTTGAGCATTTATAATTGTCTTATCCTTCCCCGGAAAAGTCTTAACCTTTCCTTTGTAACGAACGGTATATTTGCCTCCATTCGCAGAAGTTACACAAGCCTGCAGCAGCTCTCCGTTTTCCCATTTCATATCAACGGTATACCCTCCCCGGGCGCATAAACCTTTAATCTCTCCGTTTTTCCACGATGCGGGCAAGGCAGGCAATAAATGTATTTCATTCGTATGGCTCTGTAATAACATTTCGGCAATACCCGCCGTCCCCCCAAAGTTACCATCTATCTGAAAAGGAGGATGCGTATCAAACAAGTTCGACAAGGTTGATTTGGCAAATAATGCCTGTACATTACTACCGGCTTCTTCGCCATCCAGCAGGCGCGCATAGAAGTTTATCATCCATGCACGGCTCCAACCGGTATACGAACCTATCTTCACTTCCCCTTCGTTATACTTGCGGCGGCGTTCGATGGTGCGGCGGGCGGCGGCAAACAGTTCCTTATCGGCAGCCGTAATCGTTGTCCCCGGATGCAAGCCGAAAAGGTGTGATGTATGGCGATGCCCTGGCTCTACTTCTTCATAATCTTCAATCCATTCCTGTATGGTATTGTAGCGTTTGCTTATCCGTATCGGAGGTAATTTCTTCAAGGCCCGTTCCAGTTCCTTACGGAATGTGGCGTCTACATCCAATTCCTTTCCGGCCAACAGGCAGGCATTAAATAATTCCATGATAATTTCAATATCCATCGTAGCCCCATAGGTAAGCATAAAAGAAGACTTATCGGGTAGTTGATAACGGTTTTCCGGCGAATTGGAGGGCGCTGTTACTAAATGACCGTTTTTATCTTCAATCAGATAGTTTAAAATAAATTCCGCCGCCTCTTTCATACTGGGATAGGCTTCCTCTTTCAGCCAGGCTTTATCTTTGGTGAAAAGATAGTGCTCCCATTGATGCAGCACCAGCCAGGATGAGGCAATCGGAAAGGTTCCCCATCCCACCCCGTCGCTAATGGCCGTACGCCCGAAAGGGTCGGTCAGGTGATTCATGGTCCAGCCTGTAGAATTATAGGTTTTACGGGCTGTTATCCGTCCGGGTTCCCGCAAGGCATTGATCAGATTAGAGAAAGGAATTATTGTTTCCGACAGGTTACACACTTCGGCCGGCCAGTAATTCATCTGGATATTGATATTCGTATGGAAATCGGCAGACCAGGGCGCATTCATATCTTTATTCCAAATCCCCTGCAAATTGGCAGGGAGTATGCCCGGCGAACGGGAAGAGTTCATCAACAAATACCGCCCGTATTGAAAATAAAGCGCTATGAGGGCGAGGTCTTCCTTTCCTTCACGCACGTTCTTCATCCGCTCATCCGTAGGGATAAGATTCATCGTTGCTTCGCCTAAAGCAAATGACATCCGGTTAAAGATAGCGCTATGCTCCTGCACATGCCGCTCTTTTGTTAATGTGTAATTATGCAGGTTTGCCTTATCTAAAATCGTACGGCAAACAGCGGCCGGGTCAATCGACCTGTCGAAGTTCAGTTCCTTGAAATTATAATCGGTTGCTCCTGTAAAATAGAAGATGGCTTCATCCGCCTTTTCTACATAAAACGAATTATTCAAGGCAATCAACGCCCCTCCTTTGTTCACGCCGCGTATTTGCCCGGCAAACTTCATGTGTAATCCGGTTTCGCCGGCGTCTTGAAAAGGCAAATCCACAATCTGCCCCTGTATATCCAGCGCTTTATCCATGCCGGGAGAAGGATAAGCCGTAGCATCCTGTTCGCGGTTGTAAGACAGCCTGAAAGTTAATTGTCCCGGTTTATCGGCATGCAAGCGGATCACGATCAGATTATCAGGCGCCGAAGCAAAGACTTCACGTGTAAAGACAGTTTCCCCTATCCGGTATTGCACCGTTGCTATCCCGGTTTCCAGCTCCAGGCTGCGCCGGTAATTTTCAATGTTGGGCACAGCGCCCCTGTCTGCATAAAAATCGATGTTAATATCGCCAAACGATTGATACGAACGGATGCGAAGCGGGTCGCTCCTCATATATTTTTCAGAAAGTTCCACGGCCCCGGCAATTTCACCGTTGAGCAGATGTTTCCGGATGTCGGGCAAATAAGCGGCAGCATCGGCATTGGATTCCGTTTTGTACCCGGCCCACAGGCTTTCTTCGTTTAGCTGAATCGTTTCCCTGTAATAGTGGCCAAACACCATCGCTCCCAACCGGCCATTACCCACCGGCAAAGCTTCATCCCAGTTTGCCGCCGGTTGTTTATACCATAACACATAATCAGATACTTGTGCATTCAATGAAAAAAGAAATGCAAAGAGACAAAATAAAAGCAGCGGCTTCTTCATAAAAATCTTATTTTTTTAACAACAATTGCTCAATAGCCTCCTTTAACTGAGGTTTCGGTATAGCGCCCTGCGTCATTTGCGGATTTTCGTCCATAGGCACAAATAATAAAGAAGGGATACTTCGGATACCAAATACCGCCGCCAGTTCCTGTTCGGCTTCCGTATCTATTTTATAAATATAAATTTGTCCGCCGTATTCGGCTGCTAATTCTTCCAGTACCGGAGCGATTGCTTTACAGGGCCCGCACCAGTCGGCGTAAAAATCTATCAAAGCCGGTTTGTCGCCCAAATATTCCCATTCTTCGGGATTCGTCTCATAGTTAGCTACTTTCGCCAGAAAATCTGCTTTTGTTAAATGTATTGTTTGCATCACTTTTTCTGCTGTTACTGTTTTACTGCCTTGCTTATCTGTTTTTGTTTGTGCATTACATGAGGCAAATATCATCCCCATAACCAGAATACATCCTATTTTTTTCATTAGGCTTTATTTATATAAATTTGAATTAATTCCCTTTTTATCAAAGATTACCTTATCCCTGCCACACAAAGGTAATCCCTCATTTCTTATAAAACAAATTTCCATAAGAAATTATTACTCATACGAATCCTGCCTGTAATAACGCGAGTTCGACGTATAATTTTATTGACTGATTTATATGGATTTTATATTTTCATCGCACACGTTTAATCGTTCCACAATTGTGAAACGATTAAACGGACAGGAAGTCGCGGTTACTTATCCACCATGCCGGCAATAAAAGAACAGGCAGAGAGAAAAAGCCCATGCCGTCCCCTATAAGTCCTTATCAGAGAGGGTTTGAAGATTATCTGAATTTGACGCCTGTACGCCATCAATGAACAAATGATACTATTTATTATAAGCAATCCAAGTTTTTTTGATTTATTAACTAAAAAGAATGAAGAAAATAATTATTTTTGTCATATTGTTGAATTCGACCACTTCCTACGCTTAATTTTATTAGTTTTTATGAAAGGAAAATGTTGTGTGATGATGATTTCTTTCGGTAATTCTAACTTAAATAAAAAATGCTAATATGACAAAAGAGATTGTGTTACCATTGTTGATGTACATATATACTGCAGGATAAGGCAGTTTTAGTAATCCATATTTTTTTCAATTTCAATATATTTTTTAGTTTTTTAATCTTTAATACTACTTTAGTATGGTGAAAAATTATCTCTTTATTTTGTTCCTGGGGGCGCTATCATTGCTTGCCCGGGATGTGTTTGCAGTGACGGCTGTTCCCTGGCCCGTTGAGAAAACTCAGCCCGACGGAACAGTTATTTCCGTGTACTTACGCGGCGACGAGCAAGTTCACTGGATGGAAAGTATGGATGGTTATACCTTAATGTATGACGATCAAAAGTATGTAGTGTATGCCAAACAGGATGAAAGAGGCAATATGGTTCCTTCCAACATCCGGTATGGCGGCGTGGGCGTACAATCCACCTCTCCCAAGGGGTTGCGGTACAGCAAAGACCAGGTAGCAGCCCTTAAACAAATCTGGGAGGTAACTTCCGGTCCGGACGCCCAAAACAGTTCGGGCCAACAGAAGGCAGGCTCTACTGTCGGAGAACGGAAGGCGCTTTGCGTTTTAGTGGGATTTTCTGACAAACCGTTCGGAAAGGCTAAAGGGGATTACGAGATACTTTTTAACCAGTTGAACCTTTATCCGGCCGACAATTCGGTCAAAGGAAGCGTTCGTGATTTCTTCCGCGAAAACTCTTACGGGCAATTAGACTTCACCGTAACGGTGGTAGGGCCTTATGTAGCGGATAGTACTACCGCATATTATGGAGACGACGCTCATTACAGGGAGTTTGCGACTTTTGCCGCAACTGCTGCCGATGCCGATGTGGATTACAATGATTTTGCAGATAATGGAGTATTGGAGACTTTCCATATCCTTTTTGCAGGATATGGAGATGAAAACATCAACAACGGGCAACAGATATGGTCGCACAAATGGCAACTGGCTTCGCCTATCTATCGCGACGGGGTACGGATTTCCGTGTACTCCTGCTCGCCGGAGTTACGAGGGAGCAGCGGTAATAATATTACCTACATAGGGGTGATTTGCCATGAATTGACTCATGTCTTCGGCGCTCCCGATTATTATGATACAGGTAATTCGGGTTATCCGGGTACGGGTTATTGGGATTTGATGGCAAGTGGTAGTTGGAACGACAACGGACGCCAGCCGTCCCACATTAATATCTTCCAGAAGATGCTCTACGAATGGGTTACTCCCGAAGCGCTGACTACGCAGAAGACGGTTACGGGTATGCCGCCCTCCGCTCAGAATCCGGTGGCTTATACGATCCAAGCCAACGACAACGGCGAGCTATACGTGCTCGACAACAGGCAGAAGACAGGGTTTGACGCCTCTTTGCCCGGCCATGGTCTCCTGATATGGCATGTACATCCCGCCGCCCTCGGAGGATCGGGCAGCAATGCAGGGCATCCGCAACAGTTGTATCCCGTATGGGCTGCATCAACGATAGCGATCCCGAACTCCAGTCCTTCCTCGTACGGACCGATGGGTTCTCCGGATACACCCTTCCCCGGTACTTCGGGAAAAACGAGTTTCGCCGGAACTACCACGCCGGCCATGTTTTCCTGGACAGGGCTTCAGCCGGTGCCTAAGCCTGTGACCGAAATTGCGGAAGCGGCAGACGGGACTATCTCGTTTAAGTTCTTAGACGGCCCCACAGACCCGGTTACCAACCTTAGCGCTACCGTAACGGGCAACGACGTGAAGCTCGACTGGACGCCTCCCGCCCGCAACGATATCCAAGGATATAAGATATTCAGAGACGGAACGCTTCAGTTCAGCACGAACAATAAAGAGCTGACTACTTACACGCAAATCAGCGTACCTAAAGGCAACTATGAATATTGCGTATCCGTGGTTTACGAAGTGACCGAATCGGCAGGGACTTGTATCCCGGTTGCCGTTACAACGGGTAGCGACGACTTTTACCTGCCTGTTTCCGATCTCCAGGCTACAGCCGGCGTAAACAACGTTACCCTGAGTTGGACGGCTCCCTTTACCGGAGGCTGGACGGGAATTGCCGGCAATCCCACCACCGCTTACTATTTTGGTGACGTATGGGATTTCTTTGCAGGAACTCTTTGGAGCCCTTCCGACCTGAAAGGGCTGAACGGATTCGAAATCAGCAAGGTGAAGTTTGTCCCGATAGAAAAAATCAGCGACGGCGCTTCGTATGCAGTGGTGATTTATGAAGTCCCAACCAGCGGAGCCCCCGTAGAGGTTTATACCCAAGCTATCGCCGACCCGCTTACTTATTCGGGAAATATAGGAGCCTATAATGAAATAACGCTGACCACTCCGTATACCGTCGACGCTACGAAAGGCGTAATCGTGGGTATACAGGTTCATACGGTAGGAGGAAACTGTTTGCCCGTCTCTCAGGGAGACTCTTATCCGGATCGGAATATCTTCTACGATGTAGACGGATGGTCTGTTCTGGAGGACATAGACATTCCCTTAGGCCGTAACTACTGTTTGCAGGTGTACCTTGACGGAACCGGCGGCGGCTCGCCCGTAATATTGCCGGAACCTGCTATTCCTGCCAATACCTCTTTCCTGAAGAAAAACAGCAGTAAGAAACTGAAAGCCGGCGAAGGAATCGTCAATACCGGTTTCAGCCAGGCTCCTTCTACCGTTGCGACTTATCATATATACCGCGACGGCGTGGAGGCAGGCACGTCTGCTACGACTTCCTACACGGACGAAGGCCTGACTCCTTCTACTGCCTATGCTTATTGCGTAGTTGCAGAATACGCCGATGGCGGTTTGTCTGAAAGCGTATGCATAGAAACGCAGACGGATACTCCTTACAAACCGGTAACCAACCTCACGGCGCAGGTATACCTGGATGATGTGACACTCGCCTGGGAACCGCAAGAGGCTTACACGGTATTGTTTGAAGAAAGCTTTGAAAGCGGAATCCCCGCTGCTTGGGGCAATGTAGATAAGGATGGCGACGGCTATAAATGGGACATATCCCCTGTGGCTGAAGCTCAGGATGGCAGCAGCGCAGTGTATTCGGCTTCCTATCTCTATCCTGTCGGCGCGCTGACTCCCGACAACTGGCTGGTTACTCCGGCCATCACCCTGACGGATGACAACAAGCTGATCTATTACGTGAGCGCCCAGGATGCAGGTTGGGCGGCAGAACATTACGGGGTGTATATTTCTACCTCCAATACGGTTCCCGGCACGTTTACAGAGTTGTTTGGAGAAACCATGACTGCCTCTCCGGGCAAACCGGTTGCCAATCCCGCTCCGGGTGCATTCCGCTCCAGCGGGCCGCAATATGTTCAAGGAACATGGTATGAGCGGAAGATCGACCTGAGCGCTTACAACGGGCAGACGGTCTATATCGCCTTCCGCCATTTTGACACTGAAGACCAGTTCTACCTGAACCTCGACAATGTGAAGGTAGTGAAAGGAATCGATACAGGCGTTCGTACCTATACTATATATGAAGGAGACCAAACGGTAGCCACAGGGCTGACTTCTCCACAATACACCCTGACCGGCGTGGAACCAGGCACGCACAGCTATTGCGTGACGGCTGTTTACGACGGCGTGAACGAGAGCGAAGCCGTATGCGTGGACGCTACGGTGGATACCCCCTACCAGCCGGTCAACCTCAAGGCAAAGGTAGTGGCAGACGAGATAACGCTTACCTGGACGCCCCAATACCGCGCTTATTCTACTGTATTTGCAGAAAGCTTTGAAAGCGGTATTCCTGCCGGCTGGAAAAATGTAGACGCAGACGGCGACGACTATAAATGGGATTATTTCCCCGGATTGCTACCTGCCCAGGATGGTAACCTGATGGTTTTCTCGCTTTCCTATGACGCACTGTATACCGGGGATCCGCTGACGCCCGACAACTGGCTGGTTACTCCGGCCATCACCCTGACCGAGGGCAACATACTGCGCTATTACGTGAACAATATTGCTCCATATCCGGAACATTATGGCGTGTATATTTCTACCTCAGACGACGTACCCGGCACATTTGAGCCGCTGCGGGAACAAACCTTAGCTTCTCCCCCGGCCCAACCGGTAGTAAAGCCTGCTTTGAAAACCGTCAAACCCGGCGCCCCCCAGTATGCACAGGGAGTATGGGAAGAACGGACGATTGACCTGAGCGCTTACGCCGGGCAAACGGTCTACCTCGCTTTCCGCCATTTTGACACTGAAGACCAGTTCTTACTGATGCTCGACAACGTGAAGGTGCTGGCTCCCATCAGCGTAGGCGATATTACCTACAATATCTCCGAAGGAGATCAGACGATAGCGACCGGCCTCACCGAGCGGGAATATACCCTCACCGGCATGGAAACAGGCACGTATAGCTACTGCGTAACGGCTGTTTACGACGGCGTGAACGAAAGCGAACCGGCATGCGTAGACGCTAACGTAGTTCCTTTAAGCGACCTGTATCGCCCGGTTACCGGACTTGATGTAACGGTTACGGGACCCTTGCAGAGCAAACTGACCTGGGAGGCTCCGGTATATGCCCGGAAACTAAGACATCATACCTACGATAGCGGGACTTATGGCGGGGTAACAATCAACGGTACAGCGCCCGACATCTACATAGCAGCCCGGTGGACTCCGGACGAGATAGGAAATCTTGACGGACTGATGCTCTCCAAGGTGCGCTTTATCCCTCTGTCGGCGAAGGATATTGTTACGTATTCCGTCCGCGTATGGGTAGGCGGCGGCAATCCATCCGCCGGAGTGTATGAACCCGGAGAGCTGGTAGTAGACCAGGTGATCCCCGAACATACAGTTGGAGAATGGAATGAGTTTGCATTGGATACCCCCGTACCGATTGATCCTGCGAAGGAAATCTGGATAGGCTTCCGTTGCAATATGACGGCAGGCGGATATCCGGTAGCTCCCCGCCAGGTAACATCTACGCTCAACGGCAAGGGTAACCTTATCTACATGAACGGAGCATGGGCGTCTCTTACGGATTTAGCGCCTACCCTCACAGGTAACTGGATTATCGACGGTATCGCAGGCTATCATCAGGGATTGGATGCCACTATTTCGTTGCCTGCGCTGAAGGATGAAAGCGGTCAAACGCAGGGCGCTACGCTCTCCGCATCGGAAGGCGGAACAGCCGAAGCCTTTGTAGAAGCAGCTCCTCCTGCTGTGCCTGCCGTTGCCAAATATCTCATCAATCGCGACGGGGTAAATATTGGAGAAGCAACCACTACTACATTCACCGACGACGCGATGACGGTAGCAGCCGCTCATACGTATAAGGTGCAGGTGGTTTATGACGATGAAGGCGTGTCTGAGTCTACCGACAAAGAACTGACGAAGACCGACGACGAGATAGTGACCGGCGTAAAAGCATGGCTGGATGAAAAAGAAACCTATACGGTTAACCAGGCAACGGCCAACACTGGCATCCAGGTAACCGGCTGGCTGGTACGGCATATCAATGACCTGCTTCGTTCGTCCGGGGTTGTCATCTCGACCGACGACGTTACGATTGATGCCATTACACCGGCTGTAGCGGGCACAGAATCCGCACCGGCCGGAACCAGCGGCAGCTTCGCTTTCACCGTATCCTTTGCTCTGAACGGCGCATCCGAAACGACGGGCAGCCTGAACGGTACGATTACCCCCATTACCTATACGCCGCCTGTTGCGGAAGAAATATTCTATACGCTGAACATTCCGGCTGCAGAAGGGCTTATCACGAGCCTGGCAGCAGGGGCGCACGCAGTGAGCGAAAACACGTATATGACGCTTACTTTCCAGGCAGCCGAAGGATATTCGATAGCAGCCATGCGCGTCTATGCTAATGGCGTAGAGCAGACGCTTACGAACAATGGCGAAGGGCTTTATGAACTTGCCCTGGGATACCTGAGCGGAGACGTCTCCATCACGGTAGACGGTATAGAAGAGGATGGTTCCGTAGGTATCATGGCTTCGCCCGGGAACGGAGCGTTGAGCGTTGTGAAAGCCGATGGCGGCCTGTATGTATACGGGCTTACACCCGGCGCTGCGCTGCGCATCTACAATGTTTCGGGTATACTTGTTTATCAGGGAAAAGCCGCTGATACGAAACAGTTTATACCTTTACGTGATCGCGGATTCTATATCATCGTTTCAGATGGTTCGAGCGTGAAAGCAGCGCTATGAACTGTTAAATAGGTTTGGTATACATTAAATGAATGGTTGGAACGGGGAATATTCTTCGTTCCAACTTTTTTTATGCCTTTACCTTCTTTCCTTCATGCTGTTTTTATCCGGGAAACCGGCCGCTCCGGGGGTAAAGGCGGAAGCTTTGGGCGCATCCCCCTCTCTGGCCTTCGGTCGTCATCGTCCGTCCCCTCCGCTCATCGTCCGGGCTTTTCGCTGCAATCCCTTTCGCAGACAGCCCTTTTATTATAGCGCTTGGGGCCGGGAGGCCGACCCACCGGGCTTGGGGGCCGACCCACCGGGCTTGGTTGTCGACTGACAGGCCTTTGATGTCAGCCCCTGGAGCCTTGCTGAAATAGTACCCATTGCCGGCGATCCATGCGGGTAAACAGGATTGCGCAGCTTGCGCAAGGGACTGCACCGGAAAGCCCGGAAGACGAGCGGAGGGGCGACCGGCGACGAGGCAGAGGGAGGGGGATGCGCCCAAAGCTCTTACCACTACATACCCCGGACGGCTGGTTTTTCCGGATAAAAATCGCCGGGATTGGCTCTACAGGGAGTTTTGTCGTACATCCCCTGAATCTTAATTAAAGTATAGTTAATATTTTACGCTGAAATGATGCTTGCCCGAACCAACGGTATGCGTTTTGTTATCGTACGGCGTGGCGATGGTTGCTTCCGTATTGGGCGGGACTGTTACATCCAACGTAAAGGTACGGTTCCGGTCTGTCCAGGCTACTTCGATTGTGCCGGTAATGGCATGGTAACTGCCTTTCGCCCATTCCAGTCCTCCGCCGGGCAGGGGCTTGACGGTGAAGCGGCGATAGCCCGGGTGGTTTTCGTCCGGGCGGATACCGAGGATATGGCTGTACATCCATTCGCCCACGGCGCCGATGGCCACATGGTTGAACGAATTCATCCCGGCATCCTGGAAACCGCGCCCGGCCACGTATCCGTCCCAGCGTTCCCAAATCGTGGTAGCTCCCTGGTCAATCGAATAGAGCCATGAGGGGAAGCGCCGGCTGGTGAGGAGGCGATAAGCGATGTCGGCGTAACCGTAGTTACACAACTGCTTCATCAGGCGAATCGTAGAATGGATGCCGGTGGAGATGCGGTAATCGTAAGCCTTCACCGCTTCGGCCATATTAGCGGCGGCTTGCGTGCGCAGGGCTTCGGGTATCATCTCCCATTCCAGCGCCATGGCATAACCGGCCTGCGTATCGCCTTCTATTTTCCCGTCGGACGAGATGTAGGCGGCGGCAAAGGCTTGTTTTATCTTGCCGGCCAACGCGCTGTACCAGGCGTAGTCGCTTTCCTTGCCCAGCAATTTGGCCGCCTTGGCAAGTATGCCGGTGGAGTAGGCAAAATAGATGGTAGAATATACGTCGTTCGGGACTTGTCCGCCCGTATTGGGATAATCGTCCGACACAATGGTATTCCCGTTCAGCCAGTCGCCGTACATGTGTCCCCGGCTGAAACGCCACAGCAAACCAGGATTGCGCTGGTGGATAAAATCGATAAAACGTTTCATAGCGTCGTATTGCGCGGCCAACAGGCCGGTATCATTGTAGTTCTGATACATCCGCCAGGGGATGATGACGCCGGCGTCGGCCCAGCCCGGCGCATTGTAGAAGGCCGCCCATTGGCCATCGTTCGGCGAGATGTCGGGCAGGCGGCCGTCGGGCAACTGGTCGTCGCGTATATCGCGCATCCATTTGGTATAGAAGCCGGCCATGTCGAGGTTGTAGATGGCCGTTTGCGAAAATACCTGCGCATCGCCCGTCCAGCCTTCGCGTTCGTCGCGCTGCGGGCAGTCGGTGGGCACGGATATCATGTTGCCCCATTGCGTCCAGCGGATATTTTCCCACAGTTTGTTCACGTCTTTGTCGGAAGTAACAAACGTACCGGTTTTGGGAGATGAAGAGGCAATCATTTTACCCCGGATATTACCGGGCTGGGGGGGCTGCGTGAGCCCGTCTACTTCTACGAAACGGAAACCGTGATAGGTGAAACGCGGTTCGTAATCAATCCGTTTTTCACGGGCGGGATGGTAGACGTCTGTCTGCCGGGCGCCGCGCAGGTTTTCCGTATACAGCGTCTTGTCGTCGTTCAGCACTTCGCCGTAACGGAAGGTAAGCGTCTGCCCCGGATTATAGGAGAGCGACAGCCGGCACCAGCCCACGATGTTTTGTCCTAAATCGAAAATGTATTTGTTCTCGCCTACTTTGTGTACCGACAGGGCCTTGTGTTCGGAGATGACGGCGATGGGTTCGTTCAGTTGAGCGCACAGATTGGCGTCTTCGCCGGGGTAGACGGCCGGGGCGCTCCACTGCGAGTCGTCAAAGCCGGGCTTATCCCAGCCTTGGGGATCGTTTTTCGCATCATATTCTTCCCCGCCAAAGAAGGTTGCCTGCATAACGGGGCCTTGCGCCAGGTATTTCCATGTGTTGTCTGTCCCGATGGTTTCGGTTGTTCCGTCTTCGTAGCAAACAACCAGTTGCCCGATGAATTTGCGTGCAAGGCTGCCGTATCCGCCCCTGCCGGGATGCGACCAGCGCGCGCCCGAGTACCAGCCGTCGGCCAGCATCACGCCAAGCGCGTTTGCTCCTTTTTGCAGCATACCGGTAACGTCATGCGTTTGATACTGTACATGATGGCCGTAATCCGTCCATTCGGGCGCCAGGAATTGCCTGCCCACCTTTTTCCCGTTGATATAGGCCTCGTAAATACCTAAAGCGGAGGTGTGATACAGGGCGTGTTTGATTTTTTTACCGATATTAATCTCCTTGCGCAACAGCGGGGAAGGGGGTATATTGGCGTAATAATCGCCGGGCTTCGACGCATAGTAGCCATCCGTGAGTAGAGACGAAAGCCATTTGCAATCGCCGTCGCCCCAATGATATTCTATCTTCTCGTCGGATACTTGCACCGGTTTGTTCAAGGCCAGGTTTTTCCCCCGGTACAGCAATTCTATTTCGGACAGTCCGTATTCGTAGACGCCTTTCTTAACAGAGGGCAACTTAGTAACCGTTAGTTTGACATATCTCCCCCTTGCCGGCGTGGAAAGCCTGACGGTATACGGGAACGATTGCTCCGTCGCTTCGTCGTTCAAGGCGCCCGCCATGATTGTCGCCCCGGTAAAAGCCGCGTCTTCCGCTATTTCTACCTTGAAATGAAGGGGGAACAATTTTTCTTTTTTATCGGCCGGAAAAAGTTTCACTTCGTCTACCGCCTGCATTTCGCCCAGGTCTATCACAACCCACTTTTCGGCGTAAGGCTGGTAAGCATAGTCGGAGAAATAGCCCAGATGCGGGTAATAGCGGTTATCCTTTGTGATGGGAACATTCGCGTCGCCAATCCACTGCGCCGTCCAGTCGCTGTCTGACAACGGTCCGGTAGAAAACTTTGCTGCCGGGCTCCAGGCAGAGGGTTTCCCCTGTTCGTCCCACACGCGAACCTGCCAGTAATAACAGGTAAACGGCTTGAACGGGCGCCCCTGGTAATGAATCTGGTTCGTCTCGTCGCCGGCTGTTTTCCCGCTGTCCCATACGCCGCCGGCCGGCAGAGCCGGGTCTTCGGATACCACGATCTGGTAAGCCGTCTGCTTCTTGTTTTTTCCGGAGGAAGCCAACTCCCAGGCAAACCGGGGCTGCGCCACATCTATACCCAACGGATTGTGCATGTATTCGCAACGCAGGTTCCCTGCCGACATGGATTGTGCATGAACATATCCTCCCGAAAGCAATAAAAAGAAAAGTAAAACAATTGAATTTCTCATAATTTAATCTATATAATTTAATGGTTACT
This sequence comes from Tannerellaceae bacterium, assembly GCA_031259845.1. Lineage (GTDB taxonomy): Bacteria > Bacteroidota > Bacteroidia > Bacteroidales > Tannerellaceae > DFXE01. The sequence goes on from JAIRKZ010000033.1 coordinate 25,723, forward strand.
AATTATCCGGGTAACGAACGGATGGGTTATAATTTAAAAAGAATACTACAACGAAATGCAAAAATAAAAACAAAGCTGAATTATTCATGCAAATACGTTATTTTTGTTTCCTGAAAAACGTAGCGTGCCATGAATATTGAAGATGTAAGAGAATATTGCCTTTCGCTGAAGAACACGACGGAATGTTTTCCTTTCGATGATGTATCACTGGTGTTTAAGGTAGAAGATAAGATGTATTTATTGTTGCCGCTGGACGCCGCCGAACCCTGCCTTTCGCTAAAATGCCATACAGACTATACGGAAGGCCTGCGCGAACGCTACGAGGCTGTGGAAGGAGCTTATCATTTCAACAAGAAATACTGGAATACGATTTACTTGGACAGGGATATGCCCGCCGGCGAAATAAAGCGCTGGATACGGCATTCCTACAAAGAAGTTATCGCCAAATTACCTAAGAGGATAAGGGAAAAATACAACGATGAACAACAATGACGCGCATCCCCGACTCATTTGCTTAGACGAAACCGGTTCGACAAACAATTATCTCCGGGCCTGCCTGAAGAAAGAACATTTGCCGGAAGGCAGCGTAGTGGTAGCCAATTATCAAACCGGCGGACGCGGGCAAACAGGGAATAGCTGGGAGTCGTCTCCGGGAATGAACCTGTTGTTCAGCCTTGTTTTATATCCGGAACAACTTTTGATTAACCGGCAATTCGTTATCTCTCAGATAGCGTCACTCGCCGTAAAAGAAACGTTGGATGCTTACACAAGCCCTGTTGCCATCAAATGGCCGAATGATATTTACCTGCAAAACAAAAAGATTAGCGGCATACTGATAGAGAATGATATAACCGGGGCAACGGTATGCCGTTCCATCATAGGCGTAGGGATAAACCTCAACCAGACTCTGTTTGAAAGCAACGCCCCCAATCCCGTCTCGCTTACGCAGGTTACCGGCCTAATATATGATAAACAAGACGTATTGAACAGGTTCCTCCGGATATTTTACGCTTATTACCTATTGGTGTTACAAGAAAAGTTTACCGAAATAAAGAATGCCTATATGCAGGCGCTCTACCGGAAAGAAGGATATCATCCCTTTTCCGATCGGGCAGGTTCTTTCTCCGCCCGTATATATGATATAGAAACTACCGGGCATCTGCTCCTTCAATTGGAAAACGGAGAGATGCGCCGGTATGCCTTTAAAGAAGTTTCGTGGGGATGAATTGCGGAGACAGCCCCGGGCAGTTGTCTCTTTTTTTCATACATTTGCCCATTATTAATAAACAACTGTTTCATGAAATCCAAACATCTCATTTTCGTTATTGCCCTCTTTGTCACATGCTCAGGATGTGATGTGGCTAAGCAAGCAGGAAGCGCTTATAATCTTACGCAATGTAAATTCAGTTACAACACCATTACGAACTTATCCCTTGCAGGAACGAATCTTTCCAAAGGGCTTACGGCTGCCAATATCCTTCAGTTGACCTCTCTTCTGTCAGGTAATGCGTCGTCTGTTCCGTTAAATTTTACATTAAACCTGAATGTAGCCAACCCTAATCAATCAGCCGCGTCTTTAAACGGATTACAATACACATTGATTATAGACGATGTGCAGTTTACTACAGGCGCAATCAATCAGGCATTCAACGTTGCAGCCGGCGAAACACAGGTGTTACCGCTAAGTATCGGGCTTGATTTGGCAACCCTGCTGAAAGACGAATCAAAAAACGCCATCCTCTCCATCGCTAAAAACTTCTTAGGAATAGGCAGCCGGCAATCAAACGTTTCCTTCCAACTCAAGCCAACGTTCGATATAGGAGGCTACTCCCTCGCCTCCCCCGCGTTCATCCCTGTAAACTTTTCCTTTGGCGGGAAATAGGGGAGGCAATGTCTCCTCCCCCATATATACCGGTTCATATATTTTGCTGTCCTTCTCCCCCGCTTGAATTTCCCCCGCTCTTGGCATCGTCGTTTACGATGCCCCGGCGTACTTTTTTGATGCTGTCTTTCAGCGTTCCGAAACGATAGGAGATACGGATGCTGAAATCGCGGGCCCGCCAATAATTGACGCTTCGCATGAAAAAGACCGTGTCGGATGTTTCATTGGTCATTTTCATGTTTTTCGGGAAAGGGCTGTTGCACGACAGGGTGACGGTAAGACTCTTTTTCAGGAGGTTTTTGTTGATATTGAATCCTGTCTGATAGAATTGCGAGCCTTTTCCCTGCAAGGTTATCCAGGGGCTGGAATAGCCTCCGTATAAAGATACGTTTATATCTTCCGGCAGATTAAACTGGGCGTTGGCGAATAGCCTCCCTGAAACGCCATCATTTTCCAGCTGGCGCGACTCCGCTTTATAACGAATATAATTCACCCCTCCGTTGAGCGAAATATTAAAGAAGGAAACAGGGTTCCACCGTACATAACCAAAGGAACCTGCCTGATGTCTTTTGCCTATATTCCCGTATGTGGTTTCGGCAATCCCGCGTTCATTAATAAAGGTATATCGCTCAATCGCGTTATTCAGGAATGTATAGTTTCCGCTTATGTTGATATTTATTTTCTGCGCAAACATGCTATAATTCAGATTAATATTATGGCTTTTTTCAGAATCGAGGTTGGGATTACCGTAAGAGATATTTTCAGGATTGGCAGTGTTTATATAGGGATTCAAATACCATATACCCGGACGTTGGATACGCATATTATATCCTATTCTCAGTTGTTGCGCCATGCTTAATTGATACGAAATGGTTCCGTTCGGTACAATGTCATAATAATCGGCTTTAAAGTTTTCTTCCGGGGTATTTTTGAACTTCACGTTCAGCGCGGTGCCTTCTCCTCTGAAGCCGGCTTTAAATCCCCACTTTTCCAAACGTAACGTATACCCTGCATAAGCGGCGTAAATATGCTGTTTATGCCTGAACTGGTTAGACGGGTTAAACGGGTTTTCTATCCATAGCCCCGTAGAGTCGATATAATGGAGATTTTCCGTATTACTGTTGTTTTGCCTGTTGATGTATTTCAATCCGGTTTCAATCGTTTGCTTTTCGGCTACCGGCGTAGTATAATCCACCTGAATCGTATGTTCATTGGTATAAGCCTCGTTGGTTTCCCAGCGCGAATTTAATGCCGGTAAGAAATCAGGATAATTCACGATTCCGGAAAATAAGGTACGACTCTCGCTGTCGTCCGGCGAATGGCTGAATTTGTATGAAACAGTAAACAATTCGTCTTTTTTGCCGGTAGAGCGTTGATAGTCTATCGCCACATCCGTTGAGCCGAACGTATATTTGCCATACCCGTCGCTTGCATAGCCGTAACCGGGCATTCCGCCGGCATAATTCATGGCTGCTTCCGATTCCGAATAATTCCGCATGTTTCCATTAAAGCGGTTTGCGCCGATGGTAAGTAAATTGAGCGTATCTATTTCATAGCTCGCCTCTAACGAACCAAACTGAAAAGGGCCTTTGTTTTTACTTCTTCCGGTTTGGGTTAATTGGGAAGGAGTGTCGCCTCTGGTATCACGGACGGCTTCGGAGTCGTTCCACGGACTGTTTTGATAACGATAGTTATAATTCCCGGTTATGCCTAATTTCCCTGCTTTTACCGACAAGTTAGCGCCTCCTCCAAAGCGGCCCAAAAGGCTTCCGTCTGCCCTTACCGTCCCGGTATATCCCTGCAATGAATTGCGGGAGGTGATAATATTTATGATTCCTCCCACGCCTTCCGCATCATATTTGGCTCCCGGTTCGGTTATCACTTCTATACTTTTTACCGAACCGGCCGGCATACTCTTTAATACATCCGAAGCATTGTTGCCCGACAGCATATTCGACGGTTTGCCGTTTAAATAGATTTTAAAGTTTTCCGAGCCTTTCAATTGTATTTTATCTTCTCCGTCTACGGTTACCATAGGAACTTTGCGAAGCATATCGAGCGTATTGTTTGTCTGCGCTTCCGGGTCGTCTTCCAGGCTATACGTAAGTTTGTCTATTTCCACTCTCACCAATGGTTTTTGAGCCGTTACCGTAACTTCTGCCAGCCGTTGGTTGTCTTCAAGCATATACACCTTGCCTAAATCTACCGTTTTGCTACCGGCGCTTATGGTAAACGTTCTTGTAGCGGGAACTTTCCCTATTGATTGTAAAGACATCACATAATTGTCTGCCACATTCAAAGCAGATTCAAATTTCCCGTTTTCATCACATGCTAATAATTTCACGGGCGTTTGGGGCGTTGTAACTAACGCTATACGAAGCGTTGCATAAGGAACCGTTTCATTCGTTAACGAATCTACCACTTGTCCTTTAACAACAAAACCGTTTGTCTGGGCATACGAACAGGTAGCAATAAAAAGCAACACACTAAGCAAATAAATTCTCTTTTTCATTCAACTGTAGATTAAAGTTATCTGTTAATCAATATACATTCCTTTAAAACAAAAAACAGGATTAATACGAAAGATGTAAGCATACGGGCCTGTTTATATATCCGATATTTTTCCTACTTTTGCATACTAATCGGTAAAACGGATAAATTTGCCGATTATTTTATTATTTTACAGACGAATATGAATTTTAAGTAGCTTTTACTTATGTTTAACCCGTAATATGAACAACTTATGAAACATTTGGTATTTACTTTTTGCGCACTTTTATTTATCGGATGCTTACATGCACAAGATTTAAAAGTGATTAAATTGAGCGCTCCCGCAAAAGCAGGCGGCGAACCCTTGATGAAGGTTTTCAACAACCGGAAGTCTGACCGTACATTCGCTCCCGACAAATTGAAGTTATCGGATTTATCCGCTCTGCTGTGGGCAGCCAACGGTATCAATCGCGAAG
>JAIRKZ010000046.1 GCA_031259845.1 Tannerellaceae bacterium
AACGGGAATACGATATCACACTCGACTTTCTTGAAAAAGGCAACTATGAAGCCGAGATTTACGCCGACGCCCCCGATTCCGACCAGTCGCCCAAGCACATCACCATCAAAAAGGTAAAAGTAAAAGCAGGCGCTAAAATAAACCTTCGTTTAGCCCCCGCAGGTGGAGCAGCCATACAGTTCCGAAAATTGAATTGATCTTTCATTATCCACCTAAAAACCTTTTATAATATGTATTGCAGGATGGAAGCTGTTGTTTCCACCCTGCAATTTCTTTATTCACCTCCCCTCCTGCCGGTTTAGTGAATAAAAATGAAACTTTTTTTGTTTCCTTCGGGATGATTTATTTTCTTTGTATCGTATGAAAAAGATAATTAATCCTTGGGAGGGGATGGAGGGGTATATGTGTTTTGCCTGTTCGTCCGATAATCCGTTAGGGCTCCACATGGAGTTTTATGAAGACGGAGATGATGTGGTTGCCGTTTGGAAGCCAAATAAGTATTATCAGGGTTGGCAGAATACATTGCATGGAGGCATACAATGTACGTTGATGGACGAAATAGGCGGTTGGGTAATTATACGAAAATTACAAACAACGGGAGTGACCTCGAAATTGGACGCCCGGTTTATGAAGCGTATTTCAACGGATGAACCTCAATTAACTATCCGGGGACGGATAAAGGAAGTACGATTTAATGCGGTATACCTGGAGGCGGAGATATACAATTCACAAAATGTACTTTGTTCGCGGGCGGATATGATTTATTTTGTAATTACTCCCGAACGGGCTAAGAAAGAATTTTCTTTTAAAGGTTGTATTACCGAAGATGAATAAACCTCATAAATAAATATCATGAAAAATCACACGGCTTTCGTTGTAGCAACAAGTTTTATGATGTTGCTAAGTACGTTTGTAAATGCTACAAACCAAACAAACAGGAAAACATTATTGAATGCCGGCTGGCAATTCCATTTGGGAGAATTACCTGTACAGGAAATCCCCAGGAAGATTTCTACAAAGGCCGGTTTTACCGGAGGAGCTTCTATTCTTACCCGTGAAGAAGGGATTCAATTAACGCCGCCCGGGGTTTTTGCCAAGATTTTAGGAGGCGGTAATGCCGATTTCCTGTATTCTTTTTATGGCGTTGTCCCGGCCCTGTCCGAAGGTTGGGAGAAAGTAAACATTCCCCACGACTGGATGTTTCGCCAGGAATACCAGGCGCCGAAAGAAAGGCCGGCGGGGTTCAGTATGGAGTCGGACGCCAATAACGGTTATTTACCGGATAATGTGGGTTACTACCGCAAACGTTTTGCCGTGCCGGAAGCCGAAGGGAAAAGGGTTCACCTGGAATTTGAAGGTGTAATGCATGATTGCGACATTTGGGTAAACGGGCATTACATTGGCAATCATTATTCGGGGTATACCGGTTTTGACTTTGATGTAACGGAGTATCTGGAATATGGCTCCGACAAGAATGTGGTTTTAGTTAAAACATCTTCTTACGGACGGGAAGGCTGGTGGTACGACGGCGCCGGTATTTACCGGAATGTATGGTTGGCAACCCACGGAACGCTTGGTTTTAAGAAAGAAGGAATATTTGCCAAAGTAATCCCTTTGGCGGATAAAACATTTGATGTGGAGGTGATATCGGAACTTATCAGCAATTACCCGGATAATAAAACGTTCTCTCTTCTTTATGAAATTGTCGATCCTGAAGGAAAATCCCTGCAAAAAGGCACGGAAGAATTTACAATACCCTCTTTTGGCGAGCAGCCTTTTTCATATCTCTTCCATATTGACAATCCTGTATTATGGGATTTAGACCAACCTAATCTTTATAAAGTAAACGTTCGGATCAGTTGCAACGGGAAGAATGAAGAAGAAATGGAAACCGCTTTCGGGCTGCGTACAATTGATTATACCCGGGAAGGACTATTCCTGAACGGGCGTTGGGTAGAACTGAAAGGCGTTTGCGAACATCAAGACTTTGCCGGGGTAGGTATTGCCCTGACGGATGATATAATGGAATATAAAGTAAAGCGGATGAAAGATATGGGGGTTAATGCATACCGTTCGTCACATCATCCGGCAACCCGTTCCTTCCTCGATATCTGTGACAGGGAAGGTATTTTGGTGCTGAATGAAAACCGGAATTTTATGGTAAATCCCATCACACTGGAAGATATACGCGATTTAATCGTATCGAGCCGGAACCACCCTTGCGTATTTATGTACTGTTTGGAGAATGAAGAAATGATTACGCCTGCAAAACAAGGCAAGGCGTTATTAAAACGTATTAAAGAACTTGTTAAACATCAGGATCCCACCCGGATGATTACGATGGCGGGTATGGCGGCGAAAGAAGACTCCGCATACGTTACAATCCCCGATGTAGCCGGTTTTAATTACGACGATCAGGATGCAGCGATGCACGTAAAGAATATACCGGGTATATTGGTGATGGGAACGGAAGACGCCAGTTTTATGTCTACGCGCGGCGTATATGCAGACGATCCGAAAAACGGCTGGTGTTCGGCTTACGACAGCGGTTCCTATATGCAGGCCATGATGTCCGGAGGCGACGATAGTGATGTGGATAAAGGAACTTTGGGAGGGCTAACCAGCCACGGCTCCCTTGGATATGCCTGGAAACACAACCGGATTGACGTCCCCCAGCTGGGCGGTCTTTTCTTATGGACGGCCTTTGATTACAGAGGCGAACCCTCTCCCTGGTATTGGCCTTCTATCGGCAGTAATTTCGGCGCTATGGATATGTGCGGTTTTGAAAAGGATGCGTTCTATTATTGGAAAAGCGTATGGACAGACGAGCCTTTGGCGCATGTTTTACCGAACTGGTATTTCCCCGGGAAAGAAGGACAGGCAATTAAAGTTGAAACATACAGTAATTGCGAAGAAGTAGAGCTTTTTATAAATAATGTTTCGCAAGGGAAAAAGAAGAACTGCAAAGGCGATATTGGTAAATGGGAAGTAACATATCAGCCGGGTGAAATAAAATTGATAGCATATAATAAAGGTATAGCAGTTGCCGAATCTGTCCGGAAAACATTTGGTTCTCCGGTTGAGTTGCGGCTTGAAACAGTTTGGCAGGGAAAAGAGATGGATCTGATAAAAATTGCAGCTTATGACGCCAATGGCTTATTATGTGAGAATTGTAACGAAGAGGTGAAATTCTCCATAACGAAAGGCGAATTTGTAGGGACAGGCAATGGAGACCCTGCCAGCCATGAGGCGGATTACCTGCCACAGCGTAAGCTTTTTAATGGCTTGGCTATGGTCATTATCCGAAAAGACGAGCAGGGTAAAGCCGGATTAACAGCCGTGATAAACGACCGGATAAAAGCATCTATACAATAGAAAAAATTACCCGGCGAAAATTTGTTTAATTGATTAATTGCCTTATCTTTGCACCCGCTAATACAAAATAGCTTAATTAATTATTCAAACATGGCAACAAAAATCAGATTGCAAAGACACGGACGTAAAGGGTACGCTTTTTATAAGATCGTAGTCGCAGACAGCAGGGCTCCACGTGATGGAAAATTTATTGAAAGGATAGGTTCATATAATCCGAACACTAATCCTGCTACAATAGATTTGAATTTCGAGAGGGCTTTGTATTGGTTACAAGTAGGCGCGCAGCCAACAGACACTACACGTACTATTCTTTCTAAAGAAGGCGTTTGTCTGAAAAAACATTTACTGGAAGGCGTTAAAAAAGGCGCTTTTGATGAAGCGACGGTTGAAACTAAATTTCAGGCTTGGTTGAAAAACAAACAACAAGCAGCCCAAGCATTAAAAGACAAAGATCGTGAAAGCTCTAAAGTAGAAGCAAAAGCTCGCTTGGATGCAGAGAAAGAAGTTAACAAAGCCAAAGCGGCGGAAGTAGCTAAAAAGAAAGCTGAAATTGCGGCGGCCGAAGCGGTAACGCCTGCTGATGCCGGCGGAGAAGAAGCGTCTGTTGCTGCAGAATAAAAAGCAGAATAATCGCTTATTTATGCTAAATAAAAAAAGGGGATCATCTATTGATGGCCCCCTTTTTTTATTCATCTTTGTTAAAAGAACGCCTGTTTTACCTTACTAAAAAACCATTTTCGTATCTTTGCCGCAATTTTTAAGATGGGTGTTGGATGCCTTAGCGAAGGGTTCTCCTTGTCTTCCCTGAAAATCAGGGGTTGGATAAATAATAATTGTTTATTATTTAATTCAATTAAGTTTAATATTAAAATGACATTATGAAGGTAAAAGCTTATGTTCTCATTGTAACGGTAACATTGCTTACAATGTCTGCTGCTACAAAGGATGTAAGATTGGTTAAGGGGTTATCTCCAGGCGATCTTGCTCCGGGAATAAAGTCTTTAGGAAATGAAAGGGATTTTAATTTCCAAAATCATTCGGGCCGTTATACCTTGCTTAACTTTTGGGCTGCTTATAATGCAGAATCCCGGGTACGCAACATCAGGTTAGCGAACGAAGTAAGTAAACTTAATCCTGAAAAAATTTCGTTCTGTTCTATTTCGCTCGACGAGAAAGAATCCATCTTCTCTGAGACTGTAAGAATAGACAAATTGAATGAAACAACACAGTTTCATGCAGGACAAAGTAGAAAATCAGTTTTATACAAGAGGTATAATCTGAAAAGAGGTTTTAAAAATTATCTGATTAACGATGAAGGAGTTATTATTGCTACAGATATTACTCCCGATGAGTTGATAAACGTATTGAAAACAATTTAATC
>JAIRKZ010000124.1 GCA_031259845.1 Tannerellaceae bacterium
TTAAGAAGAATCTTATTTTTGTACCGAAACATCAAAGATAAAGATAGAGAATATGAATTTACAGAATTTATGGAAAATGAAGAGAATCGGAATGTTATTGATGTTTGTTTTAATAAACAATCTATTGGCGGATGCGCAGGAAAAGTACCATTTTACGATTAATTCCAAACAAGATACTGTTGTAGTGTATGATGTGCATGATAATGCTGTGCTTCTGTATGGAAAAGATGCCTTTGTTTATCGGCAAACTCCCATAAAAATAACGAAAGATAAAAAGAAGATTGTTTTCTCATCTCCGGATAAAGAATTGGGCAGAGCGTCATCTAAAAAATACAGGAAATTTTATATGGCGGATGGTAGTATGTATGAACTTGCATCCGGCAAAAAGAAATTGTCATACAAAAAAGACGGCCACATATCTGCGGCTTCCAGCTATTCTTTCAATGACAGAGATGAAAAGATAGATGTTGAAATGAATGTTGAGGCGGCAGACCAGGATTTTCTTCCCTTTCTGTTTCAAGGCGTTCTTGCTCATATTCAAGGAACAAAAGAGGCGGAACAGTTGCTTTGGATGTCATTGTTGTTGTTTTAACAGTATTCGGAAAGCTTCGCCTTTGATTTGCGAAGGTAAACAAAAGTAACAGCCTGAAATTGTTTACTCCGTTAAACAATCTCAGGCTGTTACTTTAAATGGTTTTTAAAGCGTTATTCAACCGTCGGTTTGCTGCTCAAGTGGATTTTGTTGGCATTTTCGATGGCTTTTACGGCTATTTCTTTGACGCCGGCTTCGGCGCGGGTCGCTTTTTCCGAATAATCTTTCAACTGTATGTTCAGTTCTTTTATTTTTTCCTGCAAGGAAGAGATGATCTGGTCTTTTAAGCGGATGTCGGCTTTATATTGGTTTTCGATTAGTTTTATATCGAAGTCATACTTGGTTTGTAGGGCGGTGGTGATTTCCTTTTCTTTGTTTTCAAGCGCTTTTTCGAGCTTTCCGGGAAATTCGGCATTGTTCTTTTTGAGTTCGGCCAGTTCTGCTTCTGCGTTTTTTATCTCGGCTTCGCGTTTGGAGATGTCTTGTTCAAATCCGGCTTTCCTGTCTGTCAGTTCTTTTTCAAGGGATGCTTTCCGGACGTCATATTCGTCTTGCTCCTTCTGGCGGACAATCTTCCGGGTGTAATTATACTCGTCTTCTTCGCGTTTGCGGCGCTTCGTCAAATCGTCAAGATATTCTTTTTCAGCTAATTTTTGTTTTGTTTTTTCGGCTTCCCATTGTTCTTTTTTAGCAGCCATGTCGCTATTGAAGGCCCCTTGTTTATCTTCCATTTCTTTTTCGAAACATTCCTTTCTTTCTTTCTGGGCCAATAACATGGCAGCCAGCGAATCAGTATTGGCGGATAAGGAATATAAATCTTCGAGTGATTTCTTCTCTATGGCGATGGCGGCGCGTATCTCTTCCAGTTTCCTGAATTCATTCCTCATGTTTTTCAGCAGGCCATCTAACGAATGGCTTATATCTGTTTTCAGGTCAAGAATTTCTTTTTCGATTTTGTCGTCGTTGAGTTCAGACACTTTCTCCAAAGCCTCTTTCTTCTTATTTTCTTCCTGCACTACTTTAGGCGTTTCCGATTTTCCTGCCTGTACCTTCTTCAACAGATTCTCATAAGCATCTAATATCTCTGTTTTTGTACTTTTGTTTGATACTGTCATACGATTTTATTGTTTAATTGGATGTTTTCTCTACAAAAACAGCAAATTCTTTTTCTTGCCACTCTGTTTTTCTCCCTGGCTTGCCGTTTTTTTCAAAAAAATACTTGTATATAAAATAAAGAAGCTATAATTTTGCACTCTGATTCTTAAAGGGTAAACAAGTGGCGGATAAATGATAAACGCCCACCCCCGGAAATAACCTGTTAATGAATAAAAAAACAGATGTACGTAATCGTAGAAATTAACGGACAGCAATTCAAAGCTGAAGAAGGCAAAAAATTATTCGTTCACCACATTCCTAATGTAGAAGGTGGCGCCTCTGTTGAATTTGATAAAGTATTGTTGGTTGACAATGACGGGGCAATAACCGTAGGAGCGCCGGTAGTAGAAGGCGCGAAAGTAGTTTGCGAAGTGGCTTCGCCCATCGTGAAAGGCGACAAGGTATTAGTATTCAAAAAGAAAAGAAGAAAAGGATTCCGTAAGTTGAATGGGCATCGCCAGCAGTTTACCGAAGTGAGAATTAAAGAAGTTGTTGTTAACGTTTAAGAAAGCAGTAAGAAAATGGCACATAAAAAAGGTGTAGGTAGTTCTAAGAACGGTCGTGAATCCGAAAGTAAACGGCTTGGAGTGAAACTTTTTGGCGGAGAACTCGCTAAAGCGGGCAACATTCTGGTGCGCCAGAGAGGCACGGTTCATCATCCCGGTAAGAATGTGGGCATCGGAAGAGACCATACATTGTATGCTCTGACTGATGGCGAAGTAAAATTTCATACAGGAAAAGAAGACAGGTCTTTTGTATCTGTTGTAGAAGTAAAAGCGGAAGCTTAATTATTTTCCTTACAAAACAATCATAAGAGGGATGCCCCGTTGCGGCGTATCCCTCTTTTACTATATATGATATGAAAGAATTGCTTTTTGAAACGAAGATACAGGTGTTTTCCGTATCGGAAGCGCCTGAGATATATCGCGAGTTAATAGAATCGGCCATTGATGCTACGGCCAATGCCTATGCCCCTTATTCGTATCTTAATGTAGGGGCGGCTGTATTGCTGACGAATGGAAAGATCATAGAAGGCAGCAACCAGGAAAATGCCGCTTATCCTTCCGGTTTATGCGCCGAACGGGTAGCCTTATTCTCTGCTAACACCCAATACCCCGACACAAAGGTACTGGCCATTGCCGTAGCAGCCGTAACGGATGGGAAACAAACGAATATGATAACGCCTTGCGGAGCTTGCCGGCAGGTATTGCTTGAAGTGGAAAAGCGCTATCAATCCCCTATAAAGATATTGTTGTGCGGCAAAAAAGAAATTTATATGGCAGAGAGCGCCGCCTCCTTGCTTCCCCTTAGCTTTGACGGAAGCGGCATGCTCTAATAAAAAAAGGCCGTTACATGGAGAGCCACCGCACATAGGCAAAGTCCATACGATGCGGGAGTTCTTTGTTTACGGGGTAGGCGCGAAAACCAATATTGTGGAAACCGGGCTCCGGATCCGAAATTTTCAACTCGAGATAGAGTTTGGCGCCTTCTTCTTTTTTAAGGATAAAGGGATAGACGTCGTATAAATCCAGCGTACCTGTTTCGGGATTGTCTTTGGTTACAACCATCTCAACTCCCAACATTCCCTGAAGATCTTTCCTGTCGATCACTAACCGGAAGGTATATTCTTTTCCTACAACCGGGAAATTTTTACTGAAATCTTCGTCTGCCGTAAACGATTCTACCTGGAAGCCATCCCAATGCAACGCCACTTCTTCTTTCCAGGCTGCTATTTCTTTTGCTTTGGCAAAATGGTTTTCTTTCAGATGGGAAGACCGGGCGGCTAATTTATTATAGAAGCGGTTCAGATAATCGTCCAGCATACGCTTCATCGTATAATCCGGGGCAATCTGCGAGATGGAGTTTTTGATGTATTGTATCCATTCCGGCGAATATCCCTCGCCGTTTTTAGCGTAGTAAAGAGGGATGATTTTATTTTCCAGAATATGATAAATGGTAGCTGCATCCAACTGATCCTGATACTGTTGGTGTTCGTACGTGCGTTTCTCCGTTAATGCCCAGCCTGCTCCTTCCTTATAGCCTTCGTACCACCAACCGTCTAATACGGAAAAGTTGAGTACGCCGTTCATCTCAGCCTTTTCGCCGGATGTCCCGGATGCTTCCAACGGGCGCGTGGGCGTATTCAGCCATACATCTACGCCGGATATCAAACGGCGGGCCAGGCGCATATCATAATTTTCGAGGAAAATAATTTTTCCAAGGAACTCCGGACGACGGGAAATCTCTACAATATGTTTAATCAATCCCTGTCCGCCACCGTCGGCAGGGTGCGCTTTTCCTGTAAAAATGAATTGAATCGGATATTTTTCGTTATTGACTATCTTTGACAAACGCTCTAAATCGGTAAACAGCAGATGGGCGCGTTTGTAAGTGGCAAAACGCCTTCCAAAGCCAATCAGCAATGCATTCGGATTGATTTTATCAAGGATCGATACTACTTTGGACGGGTCTCCCTGATTCTTTAGCCAATTGTCGCTGAATTGTATCTTGATATAGTCAACAAGCTTTTGTTTGAGCGCTTTGCGGATATTCCAAATTTCTTCGTCGGGAACGCGTTGAATGGCTTCCCAATAGGTTTTGTTCGATTGGTCTGTCATAAACCGGGGGTCGAAATGGCTTGCGTAGAAACGTTTCCATTCCGTTGCCGCCCATGTAGGCATGTGTACGCCGTTCGTAACCCAGCTTACATGCAGTTCGTCGGGGAAGTAACCTTTCCATACAGGGGCAAACATCTTTTGCGATACTTTCCCGTGCAGCCAGCTTACGCCATTGGCTTCCTGGCAGGTATTCAGTGCAAATACGCTCATGGAGAAGCGTTCATTCGAATCGGGGTTTTCACGCCCCATATTAATAAAGTCTTGCCAACTAATCCCTAATTTAGCAGGAAACTCACCCATGTAACGGCCAAACAAACTTTCTTCAAAATAGTCGTGCCCGGCAGGAACCGGCGTATGTACGGTATATAAAGCCGAAGAGCGGACAACTTCGAGCGCCTCGTTAAACGACAACCCGTCTTCCTGTATATAGTCTACTAAACGCTGTGCGTTAATCAATGCGGCATGCCCTTCGTTGCAATGATATATCTGCTTCTTTATGCCGAGTTTTTTCAGCATCAAAATGCCGCCGATACCTAACAGGTATTCTTGCTTCATACGGTTTTCCCAATCGCCTCCGTACAGTTGGTGGGTAATCGAACGGTCCCATTCGCTGTTTTCGGGGATATCGGTATCCATCAGATATAAAGAGATACGCCCCACGCCTACTTTCCAGATGTGGGCATATACGGTTCGTCCGGGATAGGGAACTTCAAGTAACATGGGGCGGCCTCCCGAATCCACTACCTGGGTTAAAGGCAACGAACCGAAGTTCTGCGCTTCATAATTGGCTATTTGCTGCCCGTCCATTGCCAGCGACTGGGTAAAGTAGCCGTAACGGTAAAGGAACCCTACGCCCGTGAGGTCTATATTGCTGTCGCTTGCTTCTTTCAAATAGTCGCCGGCCAGTACGCCCAAACCTCCCGAATAAATCTTCAACACATTGGTCATCCCGTATTCCATACTGAAATAGGCTACCGACGGCTTGGTATTGTCGGGCTTTACATCAATATATTTTCTGAATAGCGCATAGACGGCATTTACTTCACTCATCAGGGCTTCGTCGGCAAGGATTTCACCCATTCGTTTAACCGACAAGCTCTGAAGCAGGAGAACAGGATTACCTTCCGTTGATTTCCAAAGTTTCTCATCCAATTTCCCAAACAATTTGGCGCCTTCATAATTCCACACCCACCATAGGTTGGTTGCCATTTCTTCCAATCGCGCCAAATCTTTTGGAAGGGATGAATGTGAGTAAATTTTTTTCCAAACAGGGTTGTTTGAATTGTTTGCTTTAATCTTCATTATTGCGATATTTTTTTAAGTTTTCATATTTATTTTTGTAAAGAGGCAAAGATAAAATTATCTTTGTAAAACAAAGGATTATTTAACAGTTTCTTTTTGCCGCATTCTTTAACGCAATATCAAATGCCTGTTGATAAAAAGAAATGAATTTACTCCATTGGGCATGC
Source organism: Tannerellaceae bacterium (assembly GCA_031259845.1). Classification (GTDB taxonomy): domain Bacteria; phylum Bacteroidota; class Bacteroidia; order Bacteroidales; family Tannerellaceae; genus DFXE01. The sequence continues at coordinate 5,835 of JAIRKZ010000124.1, forward strand.
GAGGCAAGATTGAAACAGCGATTCCGAATGGCTTTCAACCCGGTTTTATTTTCTTTGCACAATGTTATTATGGCTTGTTTAATCGCATCGGCCACTTCAAAATAATTATCATCCGTCCGGTTTATAACCTGTACACCCTGTGTTATATCATCGCCTGCGCCTTCTTTCCTGGCCCATAAGCCAAAACCGGCTAAATTCGTTGTAATCGTAGGGATACCGAAAGCGGCGCTCTCAAGCGGCGTATATCCCCACGGCTCGTAATACGAAGGATAAACCGTAAGGTCCATGCCTATCAGCAAATCGTAGTATGATTTATTTAATATCCCGTCTTTACCGTCCAAGTAACAAGGGACAAAGATTATTTTCACTTTCTCGGCCTCCTCATTGGTAAAGCCTTTTTGTGAAATATAATTCAGCACCTTATCGTTTTCCATCTGGTTGAGCCAATGCGTGCAGAAAGGCTTTTGCATGGGCGAAGTGATATGGATATCGTTTTCAATCGCCGCTTTCAGGTCGGCGCGCGTATCACGTATCCAGGCGGGCGTAAGGATGAAGGCGATAACGCCGCGTTGCAGTTCGCCGGAATGGCGCAGCTTGTCTATTGCCTCAATAAAAACATCTATTCCTTTATTACGATATTCGTACCGTCCACTGGTAGAAATAAGTAACGTATCCGGAGGTATGGAAGTCCCCAATAACTTTTCCGCCATTTGGATGAGCGTATGGCGGGCTTCTTTCCGCTTGGTTGTATAACGGTCTCCTCCGGGCACGAAATCGGGTTCGAAACCATTCGGGGTAACCCTGTCGGGGGCTTTCTCCAGTAATTGTTTACATTCAAGGGCCGTAATATCGCTTACTGTGACAAAACAATCCACATGTGCCGCCGCTTGTTTCTCCAGCGAATGTTTAGCCTGCATATTCAGTTCTTTAGCCATAACATCGCCATCGTAACTTTCGAGATGTGAATACAATGGTTTATTATTGCCGGCGATGGAACGTCCGATGGAAGTAGCGTGGGTTGAAAAGACAGTGGCTATGGAAGGAAGCGCCTGTTTTACATATAAAGCCCCCATTCCCAGCATCCATTCGTTGAACAAGGCAATCACCTTTTTATCTTCCAGCCTGTAGAAACGATAGAAGCTCTCAATCACCTTTCCCGCAGCGTATGCAAACAGGCAAGACGCATCATAATCGCCATAAGCCCGTAAGGAGTCTACCCCGAAACGATCCCACATGGAATAATATAATTCTTCTTTCTTATCAAAAAAAGGATTAAAATCAACCAGGACGACGGGGGGGGTACCGGGAATATCCCACCGGCCTGTTTTAATGGAAAGATTATCTTTTTGCCCGGCCTGTTTTTTCCAGCCGGCGAATAATTCCGTGTCTTCCATAAAGTCCGGCGCCTTGATATTCCTCCAAATATCGGGGCCGATAAATATTATTTTATCCGGATACAACTCTTGCAATGTACGCGCTTTAGTGGAAAGCACGGTATATATACCTCCTACTTTATTACACACTTCCCAACTGCTCTCAAATATATAATCCACCTTATCGTTTTTATGCTCCATCTTAATTGATTAAAATTGTTTATTCGTTTTTTTAAGCCCGCAAAGATAGAAATACCGCAAAGATTTCGTTTATATTTAATAGATTTTGCATTAAATGAAACCATATTTAATTAAAAATAGCGATTCCCGAACTTCTTTTAATTAAAAATTGCATTTTTTGAACCTCTTAAAACCGGCGAAAGGGCGCCGTGTTACGATTATACTTCGCAGCAACGTTTTGCGCCTCTGCGTCCCACTGTCCGGCCTGTTTGGGCGCATCCCCCGCCGGAGGGCGTCGTCCGGATTTTCCGCTGCAAGTTCCTGTGCAGAACGATTCGTAGCGCTACGAAAGCCTCGCGACGCTACAGCCCTGATGGTGGGACGCAGAGGTGCATAGCCTTGCGGCGGGAAGTATAAATGACGGTTTATACGCTTCTATCCAAAGAAAATTCGTAGTTTTGCGCTGAATTATATGAATATATGACTAAAAGAAGAACGATGAAGAAGGGCAGATGGTATATTACAAAAGGAACTGCCGACGTGATGAAATATGTTAGTAAATGGCTCCTTCGCATAGCTGGTTGGAAGACAGGGCCACTGGGGGATAATGTTCCGAAATGCGTTATTTGTGTTGCGCCGCATACCAGTAACTGGGATTTTGTGATAGGGAAACTTTTTTACGCTTTAATAGGGCGGAGAGCTTGTTTTCTGATAAAGAAAGAATGGTTTGTTTTCCCTTTCAACCTGATTTTCGGACCAATGGGAGGAATACCGGTTGACAGAAACAAAAAAACATCCGTGACCGATCAGATGGTAGAAGAATTTGTAAGGCGGAAAACGTTTCACCTGGCAGTAACGCCGGAAGGAACCCGGAAGAAAACGCAGGAATGGAAAAGAGGGTTTTACTTTATCGCACTAAAAGCCAATGTGCCTATCATGCTTGCCTACATAGATTACAAGGAAAAAGAAGTAGGCGTCAAAACTTTTTTTTACCCCACAGGAGATGTTGACGCCGATATGGAAGCGATTCGCTCTTATTATAAAGGCGTGACAGCCTGTTATCCTGCTAATTTTGTAGAAACATAATGAATATTATTGACCTTTAAATACCTGGAATTATGACAGACAGTTTGCGTATAAGCATGGTTCAGTGTCCTATCGTATGGGAAGACCGGGATAAAAATCTCGGATATTACGGGGAATTGCTCGGCCGGATAAAAGGAAAAACGGATATGGCCGTACTACCGGAAACATTTTCTACCGGTTTTTCCATGAATGTGGAGAAACTGGCCGACACAATGAACGGTAAAACGGTTTCGACGCTTAAGGACTGGGCTGAAAAATACAAAATGGCAATCGTGGGAAGTTTTATAGCAAAAGAAGACGGAAACTATTATAACAGGGCTTTCTTTATTACCCCCGGAGGCAAAGAGTCTTACTACGATAAACGGCATTTATTCCGGATGGGGGAAGAAGAGAAATATTTTACCCCCGGAACGAAACAGGTAATCGTTTCTTACAAAGGCTGGAACATTTGCCTTCAAATATGTTACGACCTGCGTTTCCCCGTATGGAGCCGGAATATGAATAACGCCTACGACTTATTGATCTACGTAGCCAATTGGCCGGAAGTCCGTAAAACAGTATGGCATTCGCTTCTTCCGGCAAGAGCGCTTGAAAACATAGCGTACGTATGCGGCGTAAACCGTACGGGCGTAGACGGAAAAGGTTTCATTTACCACGGCGGCTCCATGCTATATACCCCTAAAGGAAAAAAACTGGCCGATGCCGGGAAACGGGAAGAAATAATCCGTACATGTACCTTGTATAAAGAAGAATTAACCGATCTGCGAACAAAGTTCCCCGCCTGGGAAGACGCCGATACATTTACAATACATCATGAGAAAACCTAATCCCTGGACATGGATTCCTTCGCTGTATTTTGCCGAAGGATTGCCTTATGTGGCCGTAATGACGGTTTCTGTTATCATGTATAAGAACCTGGATATTTCTAATACGGATATTGCCTTTTATACCAGTTGGCTTTACTTGCCCTGGGTAATCAAACCGCTGTGGAGCCCGTTTGTAGACCTGATAAAAACAAAGCGCTGGTGGGTTTATACGATGCAACTCCTCACAGGAGGAGGAATGGCCGGCATCGCCTTTACGATTCCGATGGATTTCTTTTTCCAGGCCACGCTTGCCTTCTTCTGGCTGATGGCTTTTAGTTCTGCCACCCATGATATTGCAGCCGACGGTTTCTATATGTTAGGTTTGTCGGAAGAAAATCAAGCCTTCTTTATAGGGATTCGTAATACATTTTACCGGTTCGCTATGCTTACCGGGCAGGGTTTGCTGGTGATGCTGGCAGGTTTCCTTGAAAAAACAACGGAGCGTATCCCCTTCTCATGGAGTATTGTCTTCTTTATTTTAGCCGGCGTATTTACCGGTCTTGCGTTGTGGCATAAATTCATCCTGCCCCGTCCCATCTCAGATGTTCAACGCACAGGCATCAAACCTCAAACCATCCTGACGGAGTTCGGAAAGACATTTGCCGGTTTCTTCCAAAAGAAAGGAATTGTTGCAGCCTTGTTATTTATGTTAACGTATCGCCTGGGAGAATCACAATTAGTAAAACTCGCGTCTCCTTTTCTCCTGGATAAACACGGAGTTGGAGGATTGGAGCTGGAAACGGCCCAGGTAGGATTTGCTTATGGCGCCGTAGGCGTTATATCCCTGCTCTTTGGCGGTATCCTCGGCGGCATAGCTATCTCTGCATCCGGCTTAAAGAAATGCCTTTGGCCTATGGCCTTAGCCATATCGCTACCCAACCTTGCTTATCTATATATGGCATACGCCTTGCCGGAAAACATATACATAATTAACGCATGCGTAGGAATCGAACAGTTCGGATACGGCTATGGATTTACCGCTTACACCATGTATCTGATGCTTTTCTCAAATGGCGAATACAAAACATCCCACTACGCCATCTGCACAGGCTTTATGGCTTTAGGCATGATGCTCCCGGGAATGGCTTCCGGCTGGATACAAGAAATGATAGGCTACCAATATTTCTTCATCTGGGTAATGATCTGCTGCATCCCCGCCTTCCTGACAATCCCTTTCCTGAAGATACGGGAGTGAGGTTATTTGTTAATCATACTGAATTTTTACCGAATCAAATCGTCCAACATCCAATCCTTTACTATGAATCCCGGGTTGAACAAGCCGTTCCCTTTGTGATAAACCGGGAAGAGGAATCGGTTCGCCGATAAAGACCGAATCGCCTTCTTCGTTTACATAGCCAAAACGGCAGATATGCCCGGTGGATACTTCAAGAAACAGAGACGCCGTATCGAGTTTGAAAGGAATTGTTTCTATTATCGTTCGATTACCGTTCGATACTTTCCAAAATTCAACATTGGTATTTCGTAGCGATAACCCAACCGCACTGTATCTTCCTCCGGAAAAACAAATTCCTGAAGATGAATGAGTTTTCTCAACGGTTGCAATCAAACGATAGCCGCTTTTTCTGGGATGTAAACCCAAAAATGAACCAACAGGCGAATCGTTTCCTTTCAGTTCCAGCTTATTATTTTTTATACTCAACTCCGGCTTGGGTTGTGATGCAGCCCAGGTCCATTCACTGCAAAGTGCACTTGAAGAGAAGTCGTCAACAAAATCCGGGATTTTCTCCCGGACAGTTCCGGGAAAAGGTGTTTCCGCCTGTAATGACGGAGTTGTCCCGTAGCGGAAATAAGGCCAGCCTGTTTTTTCATCCCAACGTATTTCGTCTATCATTCCCTGCCTGCCTGCATATAAATTTGTTACTGCGTTGTAAGCATGATACATGAAAAAATAACGATTATCAGGAGTAGCGACTAATGTTCCATGCCCCGGACACTTCCAATGTTCATCGCCAACCAGAATGGGATTTCCAGAATATCTTTCCCAGGGCCCTTTGATGTTTTTTGCTCTTGCAACTCCGGTCATGTAGTTGCAGTTAAGACCGCAACAACTGTTTCCGGCATAAAACATATAAATATAGTCGCCATGCTTAACCAAACATTGTCCTTCTATCCCGCCGGCTTCCCAATCACTCACATTGGCTTCGAGGAGCGTAAACGCTTCACTCTTCACCGATAAGCCATCATCCGACAACTCCGCGCCCAATATTTGAATAACGCGATCGCTGTCAAGCCCGTATGCTTTCCATGTAATATAAACTTTTTCGTCGAGTTCAATCGCAAATGCGTCAATGGCTTCATTTGTCCATTCGATCATCATACCATGATCGGTGAATCCTTTATGTATATCGTCAGTAGTTGCTACGCCTATGAACGATTTCCGGTCGCTTTTCCTGCGGGCTGTGTAGTAAAGGTAATACGTATTGTTATGATAAAACAGTTCGGGAGCCCAATAACTTCCCATTGTCCATTCAGGCATTTCTTTGAATAAGTGTCCTGTAAATTTCCAGTTGATCAGGTCTTTGGACTCATAAGCACGGTAAGGAGGCGCCGATTCGCCGGATGTACCCGCAGCATAATAGGTATCACCCACCCGGATAACCGTAGGATCGGGAAAATCATACGCAATCACCGGATTACGGTATGTTGATTCCTGTGAAAAAAGATTTTGCGTCAGTAGCAGAAAAACAATAATAAAAAGGTGTTTATCCATAATCTAATTTATTAACTCATGTGACTGGCATCTATAAAACATTCTACAACGCCGAACCATAAATTTCCATATCAGCTATACCAATCGTGTTATTATTGTCGAGCGCCCTGATTCGCATATAGCGCGCTTTTACAGGCGCTATATCCACATCTGTTGCGTTTGCGTGGTTGTCGCGCTGTTCATTTACTAATTTCCACTGATTGCTATCTTCGCTGGCTTCAATTACAAACGATTTCATTTTGAAAGATTCATCCATACCATTTACAGCTCCCGCGTGCCTGATTACAAAACGACTGACCAGATAGGGTTGCGAAAAATCGAATTGTATCCATTTATCCCCATTAGCCGAAGAAATCCAGGTGCGTTCGGATGAACAGGTACCATCGGCAGCATAATCTGCATGAGTAGATGTTTCGCTGGAGGTAATTTTCATTTTCGACGAAAGCGTCAAATTGAAATCCATACGGTTCGCCTCGTTATACAAGGCAAAGAAATGGTCGCCGCGGCAGATAACAATATTTCCGGGTGAAATGGAGTCTAAGCTTTTCTGCAAGGCTACCATGCTTTCAGGCCCCATTCGCCATGATTCGCCTTGAGCGGTCAGGAAAACAGGACGTTTACCGTCAAACCCGGCTATCGTATCCCGGTTCATTCTCACAAACACATCCGGGCCGTTAGCGTAGCAAGGATAGTTGGGAAGGAATGCAAGTTTGTTTTGTTTGACGTATGAGGGGATTTTGCCTATTTGTCTTTCCCAGTCCTGTTGTGTCGCGCCATACAAGTAGCGGCAATAAGTGGCATACGAGTCCATTTGCCCCTGATTGATTTCGTCCCACACGGTAATCACTCGCAGACCGCTTTTTTCTAAATAACGCTGCGTAAGCTTCATGTATTGGTCGAACTCCTTTCCGCCAGTGTTGTTCCATTTCCGGTTGTGTGCGTCATAGAGAAGCGTATAACCCAAGCCTGAAGGTCCGGAAGCAAAGAAATCATTTGGCGTAGCTGTCTTGTAGAAATAATTGAGAAGACCGGGGCCCAGATCGGCCAATCCCGGACTTATTGTCCAGTTGATAGGTATGATTCCCCGCCCGGTATTTTCCCACAATCGCAACAACGCATTTTGGCAGTATTGTATATTATCGCCGTCGCTCAGGAAAAGCGCCAGGTAAACCTTGTTTTCGAGTTCCGGCTTTTTAGGAACCACAGGCAGGTTGATGATGTGATTCATACCGGCATATACTGTTGCATTTTCGTAATAATCGGCCGGAATGGTGGATATCCCGTATTCCGTTCCAATGCCAATGCCAGACCGTTCCTCTGCCCACCACCCCAGTATGATGCTTTCGCCTGCTTTCATATCCTGAAGAAACAATCGAAGTACATTCCTTTCCGCTACATTGCGTGGGTCGAGCCATATTACGGCCGCTTTTGCAGCTACTGCTATGTCTCTGATATAAGGCGTTGCACGGTGGTGGATAAGCAAACGCCGGGTACATTCTTTCCAGTAAGTATTATACAGGTAGAGGTAAATATCTTCGGGTTGAGTATACGTTAATCCCGTTAAATCTGCCAACACAGGGAATTTCATATCGCGCGCCGACAACTGCTCATACTCGGCGAGCGTCACAGGGAGGGCATTGCGCAGGCCTGCCACGGTAGTAGCCAGGTTACGGTAATGCTGGCTTTTTTCAATACTGTATAGAACAACGCCACTGATCCTGTCGCGGTATTTCCGTACAAGTTCCCATTTATTATCAGGCGTATATTCCCTGAGTTTCAATCCCAGGAGTTGAGGCCATTTCATGCTTTCCTGCCCCGTTGTACGAAGTAGCAAAAGGGAAGGTTTCGTTCTGTTGACCAATCCTTGCAGGGCGGAAAACATTACGTTCTCTTCGGAATTATTGCTTCTATATTCTACCCGTATGGCATCGAGTGTATCGGCAGGAAAAGAAAAAGAAGGAAACGCCTGATCTTCCGGCCAGGATATTTCCGTGGCGGCTGTCTGTTGCGTTTGGGCTTTTACATTCGTGCAAATCGCAAGAATGAATATACTTGCAAAAAGAAAACCGCCGCTCATGAACTTTTGAATGTTGTTTTTCATAATCATATCTACCATTTTATTTCCACTGTTATCCCGTCCGGGTCATTTTCAAACTTCACTAAACAGGTGTTCGAGGTTTCGTCCCATACATGTTCGGCAGCAACGATTATTTCGCCGGCAACCTTTTTTACTGTCACTTCTTTTGGCTTCCCGGGAAGCAACACACGGCTCACATTATTCGTTTCTATAGGACTTTTGGCCACAAACGAGTAAAATCCGCTTTTGAACGTTTCTTCATATACCCGCGATGCCCCGCATAATACAGCCGGTTTTTTCTTGTTTTTTACCTGCTGTACGTTGTACAGGAAAGCCTGTTCGTCCGGATGAATTGTTTTCTCTTTCAAAACAGGCAGTGCAGGGTTGAACAGATCGATGAATATCCCTTTCAGCGTCATCGATTCATCCGATACGCTTTCGTCCATCACAGAAGCAATAACATAAGGGCCGCGCTCTAAATATAAGTTGTTTTTCAGTTCAAACCTGTCTTTACCAGACACGGCGCTGAATGCTTTTTGAACAACGCCCAAATAAATGTTGTCGCCGCCCGGATTCA
>JAIRKZ010000117.1 GCA_031259845.1 Tannerellaceae bacterium
GCGGAGGAATCTGCTCCTTGACGCAAGGCCGTGCAAAGCGCCCGGTGCAGGGAATTTTCTATCAACCGGTGAAAACGAATATATTTTAGATGCGTCAGCCCTGCCCATCCCTCTTAAAAGTCCTTTCAGGACGTTCTGCATTCTCCAAAGGATGGCTTCAGGCGAGAGGCTTTCGCCTCTACATTCGTACTTTAATGGAGGTCAGAAAAATTGTTTTTCATAGCACCTCGATAAAAGAATTAACCCGAAACTCTTGCGTTGAATTATCTTTACCGGTGGATTTTTTAGTAGCGATTTTTGTTGTATCCGCCGCCACTGTTACGGTTGTAACCGCCATTGCTTTTTTCCGTTTTAGGACGGGCAATGTTTACAGTAATGGTTTTGCCGTCAAGCTCAGTATTGTTCAGCTCATCAATTGCTTTCTGTCCGGCGTTGTCGTCGGTCATTTCGACAAAACCGAAACCGCGCGAGCGCCCGGTTTCACGGTCTGTGATAATTTTTGCGGAGCTAACTTCTCCATATTCTGCAAATAATGACTGCAATCTGTCGCTTTCTGTGCGATAGTTTAGATTTGATACGTAAATGTTCATTTCTTTTTTTGGTTTAATGTAAATAATTTATTGTATTTTATTTTGTAATAACGATATGGACGGCATTCATGCCTCTTTTTCCCCGTTCCAATTCAAAAGTAACCATATTTCCTTCGGCAATATTCGCCGGCGCATTGCTGACATGGAAGAAGTATTTCTCCGTATTGGCTGTGTTTTTGATAAATCCATATCCCTTACCGGAATTAAAAAATTCTACACGGCCGATTAGAATCGGCTCCTCTACGTCTTCTTTTTTAGGTGTCGAAATCACGATGCTCTCGACTTCAACCTCCTGCTTCATAAGCGGATCAGGAGGAGTGTCGGTAATCACGCCGTTTTCGTCCACGTATGCAATCATGTCGTCCAACGATCCGCTACTGTTTGCTTTACGCTCTTCCTTGCGTTTTTGCTTGTCTTTCCGCTTTTGTTCTTTTTTCTTCTGTAACTCTCTTTTGTTGTATGATATAGCCATTGGTGTATATAGATTATGATTTCAAATTTCAGGCCGGAATAGCTACTGTGTTTAACTTTCTTCCGGTAAGCTTCTGTATGTCTTTTACTATGGTATATTCCTCCTGCGAACAGAAGGTGAGCGCCGTTCCGCCGTTGCCGGCGCGTCCGGTGCGCCCGATGCGGTGAACGTAAGTTTCCGCTACATCAGGTAAATCGTAGTTGATGACCATTTCGAGGTTGACAATGTCAATGCCTCTTGCAGCAATGTCGGTGGCTATAATAACATGCGTTTTACCCGATTTGAAGTTGGCCAGCGCCCGTTGCCGGGCTACCTGCGTCTTGTTCCCGTGAATGGCTTCACAACCAATCCCCTGTCTGTTCAGCACCCGGGCTATTTTATCCGCCCCGTGTTTGGTGCGCGAAAAAACCAGTACCGACCGCTTTTTTTTCTGCAAAATATTTACCAGCAACTGGCTTTTCTGTGACTTCTCTACAAAATACAGACGCTGCTCAATTGTGTCTACAACGGATGATTCGGGTGTAACTTCTATTCTGACAGGTTTGTTCAGGATAGATTTCGACAGGTTTGCGATCGCTTGCGGCATAGTGGCCGAAAAGAATAGCGTCTGCTTTTGTTTGGGTAATAGTGGTAATAATCGTTTGATATCATGGATAAACCCCATGTCAAGCATCCGGTCGGCCTCGTCCAGAATAAAGTGCTTCACATGGTTGAGGGTAATGTACTTTTGATTGATCAGGTCGAGTAAACGTCCCGGTGTTGCAATCAGTATGTCGACTCCCTGTTTCAGGGAATTGACCTGTGGCCGTTGATTTACGCCGCCGAATATGACCGTGTGGCGCAGGTTAGTATATCGGGCATAGTCGCTGAAACATTCATCAATCTGAATGGCCAACTCCCGTGTCGGGGTCAGAATCAGCGCCTGAATATTCCGTTCTGTGCCTTTCGGCGTCATCCGGTTGAGTTGTTGAATAACGGGTATGGCGAATGCGGCGGTTTTACCTGTGCCGGTCTGTGCTATACCCAACAGGTCATGTCCTTTAAGGGCGACAGGTATAGCTTGTTCCTGAACAGGAGTCGGCAAAGAGTACTTTTTTTTAACCAGAGCATCTAATATCGGCTCTGAGATGTTTAATTCTTTAAATGTCATATTATCTTTAGCTGCTTCAAAAGCAGTTTTCTTGATTCATAATCTAAACATGTAAGTTGATTTTAATGCCGGTTTTGACGATAGAAAGTTCTGTTAATTAGTAACGGAACAAAATATTACGAAGAAAAACGATACAAATAAACTCGTCTGTTTCACTGCAAAGATACACAAATAAATGAAAACACATCTTATTTCCTTATTAAATCCGTGTTTTTTTTAAAAGACAAGAGCACATAGACTAAGAGGCAACAGGTAAGGGATAATGAAAAGATCCCCTTAGTAACTCGCGATGCCTCCCTTCCCTGCCCTTATTTTAAAAGGATGAATAAAGGAATAAGATTCGGTTTTCGGATATTGCAGACGGCTACTGAGGTTGTTTTGTTAGGGAAATAAGGTGTGGTCTACCCTGTACTTCGCCCCCGCAGGCATACTTCGGATCAAAAAAAGCGCCCGCAAGTTCCTCGAACGCCGGAATAACCGTACTGTCGTACCAAAGCCCTCCCGGCGTCCCGGAGCCTAAGTCCGTCCGTGCGCGATTGGAGTCAGCCATATAATTCACCATCTCAGTAGCCTTATCAAACAAGGCTTCATGATTGTGGGGCTACACATTTCGCTTACGGTGGCGCCCGTGCTTTTTGGGTCTTGTTCAATCAGTTCCTTTCGCTTTTCTCCGGATATGATAAACGCCTCATTATAGCCTGTTTTTATTCCGTAGTTAATTTGAATATCCCAATCTTTCAGCGGCGTTCCAACTGCCTCAATTTTAGTCTTTATGCGCTGTTCTATTGGTGTGAGAATCACCCAACTGTCAGAGGCTGAGAAACTGCAATCCGCATTATTTTGTCTAAAAAAACGCCCCTAAACACAGGGTTTTGCTGGTGAGCTGTTATTACGATGCTGTGAAAGCGGATTCCTCTTAGAGGAATCCGGCGTCCAAGCTTCAGTATGAGAAGAGTTGTGTATGAGAAAAAACTAATTGTATCTATATGGGAAACAATGCTTAGCAGTATTTCTCCCGCACCGCCCATAACATGTCCGCTACCATATTTTCCAGCATCCATTCCGGCTGCCATCCCCAGTCGGAACGCGCGGCCGAATCGTCGACCGATGCAGGCCAGTAACGGGCAATCTCGCGGCGGAAGTCAGGCTTGTAGTCAATCGTGAAATCAGGAATGTGTTTTTTAATTTCGTTCGTCAGGATTTCGGGCGTAAAACTCATCGCCCCGACATTGTAGTTACCGCAATGCCGCAGTCGCCGGCGGTCGGCTTCGAGCAGGGTGATAGTCGCGCGGATGCAGTCAGGCATGTACATCATCGGTAAGCACGATTCGCTACTGAGGAAACAGGTGTAATGTTTGTTTTTAAGCGCTTCGTAAAAAATTTCTACGGCGTAATCGGTCGTACCGCCGCCGGGCATGGTTTTGCTGCTGATGATGCCCGGATAGCGGATGCCGCGAAAATCTAGCCCTGCTTTTTTAAAATAGTAGTCACCCAACAGTTCTCCCACCACTTTGGTCACTCCGTACATCGTATTCGGCGTGAGGACGGTTTCCTGCGGCGTGTCGTATAGCACCGATTGCGGCCCGAAAACCGCAATCGAACTGGGCACCATCACGCGGTCGAGGCGGTGTTTGATACCCAGCCGGATGACATTCAGCAAGCCATTGATATTAATATTCCATGCCCAATCCGGGTTTTTCTCGCCGGAGGCCGACAGAATAGCCGCGAGGTTCACAATGGTATCAATCCGATGCCGCTCGATGGCTTGCTCGATCGCCGTACTATCGGTTACATCTATTTTTTCAAACACATTGTCCGGAAAAAAATGGTTGGTATCTTCGTGCACGTCGGCCACTACGACATTCTTCGTGCCGTACCGTGCGTTAAAAGCCGTTGTAAGTTCTGAGCCTATTTGCCCGAGAGCGCCGATGACTAAAATTTTTTGCATGTGATTTTTTTGGGGAGATTAAAGGGTATACGATAATGTTCTTTGTAAAATTAGTTGCTTTATTTATTCCGCAGAAGACGCTCCAATTCTGCAATTCTTTTCTCTTTTTCTTCGAGCTTTTCTATGAGAGAGCCGTGTTGAAGGTTAAGCACACGCAGAAACTCTTTTTCGTCTTCTATTTCTTTACGTTTTTGGGGGTTGGCTCCTATTTCGTAAAGAATATCGGTAATAAGGTCTATATTTTCATCATCTGTTTGATAGGGATATACTTTCATTACATCCGAATTTTCTATGATAAAATGTTTTTGTTCAAAGATGCTGAGTAATTTATCGAGGTTTGTCGTGTAGCGCATGTCCGTGATCCTGCCGGCCTGAATGACATAGCAGTTGTGTGTAAGATTTTCGATAAATTCCGACTTTACATCAATGGATTCGTTATTTATCATGTCGATATATGTACGTCCGACTTTGATGCAAGGGCTGTTTATTCCGGCGAGATTATTACCCAATATATAGATAGTAGTAATCGGGAGCATTGTTTTCTTTTCGTCTACAATATCTACTCTTACATACTGCTCTCCAAGGTATTTACGAAAACGCATGACATCCTCCGTGCCCCATGATTTCTGCAGTTCGATCAATATCTTGCGCGGCGTGCCGTCGGCGTCGCGAATGGTTGCCATGAAGTCTAATCGAAGTATGGAATAGTATTGGGTATCTATTTTTCCTGCTTTATCCTTTTTTTCTGTTTCATCCATGTCTTTGTTCAAAGACTTCGACTCATTGCGTTTATAAGGGAACTCCTGTGGTAGAACGGTTAAGTCCTCTATCGGCTGTTCGATGATCGTACTGATGAAAAATTTCGCTATCTGCTGATTTTCCATCAATCTTTTAAACACCGTATCGTATATCGGATTGGCGATGATAAACAGTTTGCCCGACTTTTTATGTCCTTCTTTTGCTTTCATCTCTATTTTTATTTAATGTTATCTTTAATATTGTTACAGACTACAAAATTAACATATTTTTTCGTACTTTTGCATCCATGAAAACAGATACCCCTTTAAATTCTCCCGCCACCTGTATTCACCACCCGCTACGCTGGGTGCCTACCGTATATTTCGCCATGGGCATGCCGTTTGTCATGCTGTCGCTGGTATCGGTGGTCATGCTCAAAGACCTTGGCATTCCCAATGCCCAAATCACTTTCTGGACGTCGCTCATCATTCTTCCGTGGACGCTGAAACCGCTCTGGAGCCCGTTCCTGGAAATGTTCCGCACGAAGAAATACTTCGTCGTGGGCACACAAATGATTACCGGCCTCTCATTCGCCGTGCTCGCGCTGAGCATGCCGCTGCCCGGCTTCTTCACCTATACGATAGCGCTGATGGGGCTTATTGCGTTCAGCGGCGCCACACACGATATTGCCACCGACGGCATCTACATGGCAGAACTCGATACGTCTACGCAGGCAAAATATATCGGCTGGCAAGGCGCATTTTTCAATATTGCCAAAGTGGTCTGCAACGGCGGACTGGTTTTCCTCGCCGGCGTGCTGATGAAAACCATGGGGCCGCTCTACGCCTGGATGGGCATTATGGGTATCTGCGCAGGGTTGATGATTGTGCTGAGCCTTTATCATAGCCGCGCACTACCGCCGGGTGGCGCTGCAACCAAAATCCGGAATTTCAAAGAAGGATGGGATTCGTTCCGCGAAGTGTTTATCACCTTCTTCCGCAAACCTTATATTTGGTGTTACATTATTTTCATCATCCTTTACCGTTTGGCGGAAGGATTAGCCATAAAGGTGCTGCCGCTCTTTCTTAAATCCGGTACGGCAGAAGGCGGCATGGGGCTGACCAATGAAGAATACGGCTTAATTGTGGGCACAGTGGGAACGCTGGCTTTCAGTTTTGGGTCTATCCTTGCGGGATATTTTGTAGCGAAAAAAGGGTTGCGCCGCACCATTTTCTTATTGTGCTGCACCATCAACCTGCCGTTCCTGCTCTACTTGCTGCTCGCCATTTACCAGCCTTCACAGATAGCGCTTACCGGCACGGCTATTGTGTGCGAGTATTTCGGATACGGCTTCGGCTTCGTCGGATTAACGCTTTTTATGATGCAGCAGGTAGCCCCCGGCAAACATAAAATGGCGCACTACGCCTTCGCCAGCGGCATTATGAACCTTGGATACATGCTGGCCGGCAT
>JAIRKZ010000201.1 GCA_031259845.1 Tannerellaceae bacterium
ATTTCCGCGCAGAAAAAGGCAAATTCCGCGCGGAAACGGGCAAATTCCGCGCGGAAACGGGCAAATTCCGTACGGAAACAGACAGTTTCCGCACAGAAAAAGACGGTTTCCGCACCGAAAAAGGCCGTTTCCATGCGGAAAAAGATGATTTCCGCACGGAACGGGGCGATTTCCGCACGGAAAAAAACGCTTTCCATATACGTTTATAGCCTTCGCTTAACGAAAATCTTTACCTTTGTGGAAATTTTGTAATCTTCATGGCCAAACGACAAGACACCATCTTACAGACCATAAATTCACCGTACGACTTACGGCAATTACCTGCCGCCCGGCTTCCGCTACTCTGTGCGGAGCTGCGCCAATTCATTATCGACGTATTATCCGAAAACCCCGGCCACCTGGGCGCCAGCCTCGGCACGGTAGAACTTACCGTAGCCCTGCATACCGTATTTAACACGCCTTACGACCGTATCGTATGGGACGTGGGCCACCAGGCATACGGACACAAGATACTCACCGGGCGGCGCGACGTTTTCCATACGCTGCGCAAGATGGGCGGCATCGGGGGATTCCCCAATCCCGAAGAGAGCGAGTACGACGCTTTTATCGCCGGGCATGCCTCCAACTCCATTTCCGCCGCGCTGGGAATGTCGGTAGCCTCCCTGCTGAAAAAAGAAGACAGGCAGGTGATAGCCGTAATAGGAGACGGCGCCATGACGGGCGGGCTGGCCTTCGAAGGCCTTAATAACGCCTCCATGAACCCGAACAACCTCCTCATTATCCTCAACGACAACAATATGGCCATAGACGACAGCGTAGGCGCCCTCAGCCAGTACCTGGTAAACATCACCACCAGCCAGGCATATAACAAGATGCGCTACGACGTATACAAGGGGCTTAAGAAGATGAGACTCCTCACAGAGGGCAGCCGGGGGCACATCCTCCGCTTCAACAACAGCCTGAAAGCGCTGCTCACCCGGCAGCACAACCTGTTCGAGGGATTCAGCATACGCTATTTCGGGCCGGTAGACGGGCACGACCTCAGCCTCCTTATCCGCGTAATGAACGATATAAAGCATCTGCAAGGCCCCAAGCTGCTGCATATCAAAACACAGAAAGGCCGCGGCTTCAAGCCTGCCGAAGAATCCGCCGCCGAATGGCACGCCCCCGGCAAGTTCAACAAAGCGACGGGCAAACGAATCCGCCCCGACAATCCGGGACGCCCCCCGCTGTATCAAGACGTCTTCGGCCACACCCTGGTAGAACTGGCCCGCGAAGACAAACGCATAACAGGCATCACCCCCGCCATGCCCACCGGATGCTCCATGACATACCTGATGAAGGAATTTCCCGAACGCGCCTTCGACGTAGGCATCGCCGAAGGACACGCCCTCACCTTCTCGGCAGGACTGGCCAGGGAAGGCATGATACCTTTCTGCAACGTCTACTCATCCTTTATGCAGCGGGGATACGATAATATTATTCACGACATAGCCCTGCAGAGACTTCATCTGGTTATCTGTCTCGACAGGGGCGGACTGGTGGGCGAAGACGGAGCCACGCACCACGGCGTGTTCGACATGGCCTGCCTCCGCCCCGTGCCGGGCCTCACCATAGCCTCCCCTATCAACGAATGGGACTTGCGCAACCTCATGCACACCGCACACAGGATAGCCGGCACATGGGTGATACGCTACCCCAAGGGAGAGGGCGAAAAGGCCCACTGGCACAACCAACCGGAGATACTCCCCGCCGGAAAAGGCCGTAAACTTCGCGACGGGGCAGACGTAGCCGTGCTCTCTATCGGCCCCATAGGAAACGAAGTAGCCAGGGCGATAGACCAGGCAGGAAGCAGACTGTCCGTGGCCCATTACGACATGATTTACCTCAAGCCCATCGACGAAGACTTGCTGCACGAGGCAGGCAGGCGCTTCAAACGGATCGTCACCGTAGAAAACGGCGTGATACAGGGCGGACTGGGCAGCGCCGTGCTCGAATTTATGGCAGACCACGGCTATACGCCGCGCGTAAAAAGAATCGGCATACCAGACGCTTTCATAAAGCAAGGCTCCGTAGCCGAATTATTCAAACTATGCGGGATGGACGCCGCAAGCATCGCCCGCGCAATCGTAGAGGAAATGTAAGTAGAGGAGAAGCGATATGAGAATCATTATTGCCGGAGCCGGAGAGGTAGGAACCTATCTGGCCAAGATGCTGGCGCGGGAGAAGCTCGACATTATCCTGCTCGACCCCAACGAAGAACGTTTGCAAATCCCTGCTGCGGGAGCGGAGATACTGCCGGTAACGGGCAATCCCGTATCGCCGGGCGACCTTGCCGGAGCCGGAGTAAAAGGGGCCGACCTGTTTGTAAGCGTCACCCCCGAAGAATCTACCAACATCACAGCCTGTATGCTGGCCGCCAGCCTGGGGGCGCAAAAAACCCTGGCCCGCATCAACAATTACGAATACCTGCTGCCCAGGAACAGGGAACTGTTCGAACGCTTCGGCATCAGTTCCATGATATACCCCGAAATGCTGGCCGCGGGCGAAATCGTCACGGCTATCCGCCGGCCGTGGACCCGCCAGTACTTCGAACTGTCCGGGGGAGCGATTATCCTGGTTGGCGTGAAGATACGTAACAACTCGCAATTGGTAAACCTCAAGCTGTACGAACTGCCGGGCGAAAACAAACTCTTCCACATCGTAGCCATCAAACGTGGCAACGAAACCATCATTCCCAGCGGATCAGACTGCATACTGCCCGGCGACCTGGTATTCTTCACCACCCGCAAGGAACACATCAACGACATACAGGTACAGGCCGGTAAGGAAAACCCGGAGGTGAAGAAAATCATCATCATGGGCGGCAGCCGCATCGCGCTGAGGGCCTGCCAGTATCTTCCGGCCAATATACGCATCCGGTTGATAGAGATAGACAAGGAGAAGAGCCATCACATCGCCGAGGCGGCGCCCGGCAACGTGCTGGTGATAAACGGCGACGGGCGAGACCTTGACTTGCTCGTTCAGGAGGGTATAAAAGACTCGCAGGCCTTCATCGCCCTTACCGAGAACGAAAGCACCAACATCCTCGCCTGCCTGGCCGCCAAACGCTACGGCGTGGTGAAGACCATCGCCAAGATAGAGAACCTCGACTATATCCCCCTGGCCGAGAATATGGACATCGGCTCGGTGATTAACAAAAAGCTCATCACCGCCAGCCATATCTATCAGTTCCTTCTCGACGCGGATGTGTCTAACATAAAGAGTATGACCTTTGCCAGCGCCGATGTGGCCGAACTCGTAGCCCGCCCCCATTCACGAATCACCCGCAAGGCGGTGAAAGACCTCCACCTCCCCAAAGACATGACGCTGGGCGGCCTGATACGCGCCGGCGCGCCGATGATGATAAACGGGAATACGCAAATACAGGCGTTCGACAGCGTAGTAGTGTTTTGCCTCGACACCGCCCTGCGCAAGCTGGAAGATTATTTTAATTAGCCATGAACATCCGCTTCGTCATAAAGATGCTTGGTTCCATGTTTATCCTGGAAACAATCTTCATGCTACTGGCCTCGGCCGTGGCCTTTATCTATCAGGGCAACGATTTCTACCCCCTGCTCATTTCGAGCGGCCTGCTGCTGGGATGCGGCGCCGCCTTTTACCTCGGAGGGCTGCACGCCAACGAATACGCCGCCGGGCGCCGCGAAGGCATGCTGGTGGTAGCGCTTACCTGGGGGCTCCTCTCCCTCTTCGGCATGCTGCCCTTTTATATCGGGGGGTATATAGACAACGTAACCGACGCTTACTTCGAAACCATGTCGGGCTTCACCACCACCGGCGCCACTATCCTTACCGACATCGAAGCCCTCCCCAAAGGCATCCTCTTCTGGCGGAGCCTCACCCAGTGGCAGGGGGGGATAGGCGTGGTGGTCTTTACGGTAGCCCTGCTGCCCATCATCGGCAAGGGAGCCTCGCAAATGTTCGACGCCGAGACCACCGGCATTACGCACGAACGCTTCCGTCCGCGCGTTACGCAAGTAGCCAAACGGCTTTCGGGCGTATATATCCTGTTCACCGCCCTGCTGGCCGCCCTGCTATACCGGGGGCCGATGGACCTGTTCGACGCCGTGAACCATGCCCTCACTACCATGTCTACCGGCGGGTATTCTACGAAAAACGCAAGCATCGCCCACTGGCATTCGCAGTACGTGGAATATGTAGTGATGGCCTTTATGTTCATCGGCTCTATCAATATGACCCTGCTCTGGTTCGTTGTAAAGGGAAGCCCCCGCAAACTCCTTGCCGACGAAGAAGCAAGATGGTTCTCCGCCTTCGTGCTAATCGTTATCGCCATCTCCGCCGCCTGGCTGCTGCACAACGGCTTTGCGTCCGGTACGGAAGAGGCTTTCCGGAAAGCGGCCTTCCAGGTTATTTCCCTCGCCTCGTCTACCGGCTTCTCTACGGCCGATTATCTTCCGTGGGGGCCATTCTTCTGGCTCATCGCCCTTACCGTCATGTTTGTGGGAGGATGCGCCGGTTCCACCAGCGGCGGCCTGAAGATGAGCCGTTTTATCGTATTGAACAAGAATCTTTCGAACGTATTCCTGAAGCAGACGCATCCTAACGCCATCCTCCCGGTACGGATGAACGGGAGGGTCGTTTCGGAAGACGTAGTACACCGCATACTGGCTTTCGTATTCGTATATATCTCCCTGATACTGGCCAGTTGCTTAGTGTTGATGCTCGACGGCATGGGGTTTGAAGAAACAGTAGGCGCCACTATTTCGGCAATAAGCAACGTAGGCCCCGCGCTGGGCAGCTTAGGCCCGGCCGGCAACTATGCCGAAGCGCCTGCCGTGTCGAAGTGGTTCCTGTCTTTCCTCATGATGGTGGGTCGCCTGGAGATATTCACCGTGCTCACCATCCTGCTCCCCGGCTTCTGGAAACAATAAACGGCCCCGCTCAGGAGGGCCGTTTACGTTTATCCCGGACATGCCATTATTCAGGCAATCGTGTCTAACGCCTGCTGTAAGTCGTCCTTGATATCTTCTATATTTTCAATACCTACCGAGATGCGCAGCAAGCCCGGTTCTACGCCGCTCGCCTTCTGGTCTTCGGCCGACAACTGCTCGTGGGTAGTAGCGGCAGGGTGGATAATCAGGGATTTGGCATCGCCCACATTGGCCAGGTGGCTCAGCAGTTTCACGTTGTCTATCAGTTTGTCGGCATTGGACACGTCGCCTTTTATTTTGAACGTCAATACGGCTCCCGGTCCTTTCGGGAAATATTTCTTAGCCAAACTGTAGTATTTGCTGCTCTCCAAGCCCGGATAATTCACATATTCCACCTTCGGATGCTGTTCGAGCCATTCGGCGAGGGCCTGCGTATTCTGCACATGCCGTTCCAGGCGAAGCGACAGCGTTTCCAGTCCCTGCACCAGTAAGAAAGAGTTGAACGGGCTGATGGTATTTCCCCAGTCGCGCAGCCCTTCCACGCGGGCGCGCACATTGAAGGCAATGTTGCCGAAAGGACCGCCGGCCCCGAATACATCCCAGAACACAAGCCCGTGATAGCTGTCGGAAGGTTCGGTAAAAGCAGGGAATTTCCCGTTACCCCAGTTGAACGTGCCGCTGTCTACAATTACGCCTCCGATAGACGTGCCGTGCCCGCCTATCCATTTGGTAGCCGATTCTACTACCACAGAGGCCCCGTGCTCTATCGGGCGAAACAGATACCCTGCGGCGCCGAACGTATTATCTACAATGAGTGGAATGCCATACCGCTTGGCCACCTCTGCTATTGCATCGAAATCAGGGATATTCAGTTCCGGGTTCCCTATTGTTTCTATGTAAAGCGCTTTCGTATTGTCGTCTATCAGCTTTTCAAATTCTTCCGGATCGTCATTCGGCGTGAAACGGGCCTCTACGCCCAAGCGTTTGAACTGGGATTTGAACTGATTGTAGGTTCCGCCATATAAGTGGGAAGTAGTAACGAAGTTATCCCCTGCCTGAATAATATTATTCAGGGCGATAAACTGTGCAGACTGCCCGGAAGAGGTGGCAAGCCCCGTGGCGCCCCCTTCCAGCGCGGCAACACGTTTTTCAAAGACGTCGGTGGTCGGGTTCTGCAGGCGGGTGTAAATATTCCCGAATTTGCGCAGTCCGAAAAGGTCTGCCCCGTCTTTTGCATCTTCAAATACATACGACGATGTTTGATAAATGGGTAAAGCCCGGGCATGAGTAGTTTTGTCTACTTCCTGTCCGGCATGCACTTGTAATGTTTCAAATTTCAGATTGCTCATAATCAGTTACGTTTTTTTTAGATATACTGTTTGTTTGATATTTTTATAGCGGGTATTCGTCGTAGGCATAGAGTAAGGTAGACAGATAGCGTTCGCCAGTGTCGGGGAGGATAACAACGATGTTTTTCCCTTCATTTTCTGCTCTGGCGGCCAGTTGGGTGGCGGCAAATACCGCCGCTCCGGAGGATATGCCTACCAGCAGGCCTTCGCCGCTTGCCAGTATGCGGCTTGTAAGGATGGCGCTGTCGTTCTTTACCTTGATAATTTCGTCTACAACGGATGCGTTATACGTTGCCGGCACAAATCCGGCGCCAATGCCCTGTATCTTATGGGGGCCTGGGCTTCCGCCGGAAAGTACGGGCGAATCTTCGGGTTCTACGGCTACAATTTTAACCTCCGGGTTCAATTCTTTCAGTCGTTTGCCCGCGCCGCTTACCGTGCCTCCCGTACCTACGCCGGAGACGAAGACGTCAACCTTACCTCCCGTGTCGCGCCAGATTTCTTCGGCCGTTGTACGGTAATGGATGGCCGGGTTGGCCGGATTTTCAAACTGCTGCAGGATAATTGAATTTTCATACTCCTTACGAAGCGCTTCGGCCTTTGCGATAGCGCCTTTCATCCCTTCCGCTCCCGGCGTGAGCACCAGTATGGCGCCCAGGGCCTTTAACAGATTGCGGCGTTCCAGGCTCATCGTTTCCGGCATGGTAAGAATCAGTTTGTAGCCTTTCGTTGCGGCAACGAAAGCCAGTCCTATTCCCGTGTTGCCGCTTGTAGGCTCTATAATAACCGAGCCTGGCAAAAGGAGGCCTTTAGATTCGGCGTCTTCCACCATAGCCAGGGCGATACGGTCTTTTACGCTTCCCAGGGGGTTGAAATATTCCAGTTTCCCTATTATACGCGCTTTCAGCGAATACGTTTTCGCATACGAACGCAGTTCCAGCAAAGGGGTATTCCCTATAAGATCAGTCAGTTTTTTAGCAATTTCAGACATAATACATTGTTTTATTATTTCCACAAATGTAATGGGTTTCTACAAATAAAAAAATAGCACATTCATGGTATATTGGTTTTCGCCCCAAATACCTATCTTTGCCCCGGTACACAGCATAATTATCCAAATGAAAACCTGTATCCTGGCCGACAATCAATTTATAACGAACCGGGGGATTACCGCCCTCTGTGAAGAAATAGGAGTAGAAACCATTATTCCGGCAAAGACAATGACCGAACTACAGGAGAAGTTAAACGCTTTCCCCCAGGCTTTCGTTGTGCTGGACTATACCTTGTTTGATTTTACTTCCATGCAGCAGATGCTGAACGTTAAATCGGCGGCCAAAGAATCGTTCTGGCTGCTTTTTTCCAATGAACTGAGCGAGCATTTCCTGCGCTACGTATTACTGTCCGACCCGGCGCTAAACATCGTGATGAAAAACGATACGGAAGAAGAAATCCGGCAGGCCTTACAGCATACGGCCGGCAGGATACCCTATGCCTGCGAGTATGCCGAACAGATAATCGGTAACAATTGCCTCGCCGCATACGCACCGCCGGTAAACCTTACCGCCATGGAGAAAATAATCCTGCATGAGATAGCGATGGGAAAAACAACCAAAGAAATCGCCTACGAAAAGAACCTGAGCTTCCACACGGTTAATTCGCACAGGAAAAACATCTTCCGCAAATTAGATATAAATAATGTACACGAGGCGGTAAAATACGCCATCCGCGCCGGCATTTTCGACGTGGCGGAGTATTATATATGAAAGGCGCATGTAACTATTGACAAAACATCTCATTCAAGACTTCCTGTAAGTTCTCTCTTTCTGTGGTTTACCCAGTAGATATCAAACCGGCCGGGATTAAAAGAACATCGTCGCCGGATTCGTTCATCAGCCTGGCAGCTTCCGCCCAGCCCTGACGGGGTTCGGGTTTAATTATAATCTTCTCACCATCAACCGAAACACTTACGGTTGTTTTAAGGAACAAATGCAATCTTCGCAAGATTTCAGAAGGTAAAATAAGCCCTTTGCTATTCCCTATTTGAATAATACTTGTTTTCATAATGTTATAACATCTATTGCTGCAAATATCATAAAAACCAATCAAAACATTCTAACATTCTAACATTGTTGGCTTTTTTAACATGCCGCATCCGCACCGGCTGACTAAACGAAGCTTGCGCCGAAGTAACGGGCAAAGGCATCCGTTCTCATTGGGCAATAGAGAACAAACGGCATTGGCCGCCCCGGATGTTTCTTTTGCAATATATTCTTCGCAATTAAAATAAAAGCAATATCTTTGCCCCCGAAAAAGTTCTTTTACTTATCAACCGTTAAGGTGTTCCGTTTTAGGCGGAATTAAAAGGGAACCGTGTGAAAATCACGGACTGTCGCGCAACTGTAAACTCTAAGAACAGTTCTGTGCAAGGCGCCACTGGGGTAAATTCTTTGGGAAGGCGCACAGGATAGAGTAAGTCAGGAGACCTGCCTTAATAAGGTTTGACAATGCTTTCGCGAAAAAAAGCAGAGTCGAGCAAAATTAAACGCGTATATTTTCTCTCCTGTCAGCAGAGAGTGTGTGTGGCGCGTACATTTTCCCTCCTCTGAAATTTTCCCGTTAAGTATTGAGTTCAAAAGAGCTTTTAACTTGGATTATTCATCAAATTTAAAAGTTAAAAGTATGCGAACGCACAACTTGGGCTATCCGCGCATTGGTAGCCGGCGTGAATTGAAAGTAGCCTGCGAAAACTATTGGGCAGGCAAAATTTCCATTGCAGAATTACTGTATGCAGGGAAGCAAGTCCGGCAGGAAAACTGGAAACTGCAACAGGAGGCAGGAATCGACCTGATTCCAACTCATGATTTTTCTTACTACGACCAGGTGTTGGACACGAGCCTGATGCTCGGCAACATCCCTCCCCGTTTTCTCCCGCTCGTACAGGAAGAAAAGAAATCGTTCCCGACCCTCTACTTTGCTATGGCGCGAGGGTATCAAAAGGGTACGATGGATATTACCGCCCTCGAAATGACGAAATGGTTCGACACCAATTATCATTATCTCGTTCCCGAATTTTATAAAAACCAGACCTTCGGCTTCGTCTGCACGGATGTTGTAGCCGAATTTGTAGAAGCCCGGCAGCAGCGGATAAACGCCAAGCCGGTGATATTAGGCCCTGTCAGCTATCTTTTATTGGGAAAGGAAAAAGAGACGGGATTTGACAGAATCAGCCTGTTGAAAACACTGTTGCCCGTATATGCCGATATTCTCAACAGCCTGCAAAAGGCGGGCGCAATCTATGTACAGTTAGACGAACCCTGTCTGGCGCTCGATTTGGAAGAACCGGCGAAGCAGGCGTTCCGCGAAGCGTATCATTATTTCGGCAGGGAATGTTCCGCAATAAAAATACTGCTGGCTACGTATTTCGGGGAATTGGGCGAAAACCTGCCGCTTGCCTGTTCGTTGCCCGTGGATACGCTGCACGTAGATTTGGCGAGAGCGCCGGAACAGTTGGATGACGTACTGGCTCAAATCCCGGACGCCATGTCTCTCTCGCTGGGCGTTGTAGACGGGCGGAATATCTGGAAAAACGATTATGCGAAATCGCTGTCAGCCATAAACAAAGCGGTAAAAGCCGTGGGAGACGAGCGGATATGGATTGCCCCTTCCTGCTCGCTGCTGCACAGCCCCTGCGACCTGGATTTGGAAACGAATGAAGACGTCCTTCCCGGAAAAGTAAAGCGTTGGATGTCGTTTGCCAGACAAAAACTGAATGAAGTGGTCGATTTATCCAAACTGTCCGCATCCCGCCCGGATAAAGAAACAGAAAACCTGCTTGTTGCAAACCGGCAAGTTCAGCAAAGCCGCATATCGTCCGTACTCATCCATGATTTAAGCGTGCAAGCCCGTGTAGCCGCCATTCAGGATAAAGATTTGGAAAGGGGATTGCCTTTCTGTGAACGGAAAAAGCTGCAAGCTGCAATCCTGAACCTGCCTCTCCTGCCCACAACCTCCATCGGTTCGTTTCCGCAGACAAAAGACGTGCGCGAAGCCCGTGCAAAATTCAAAAAAGGAACCATTTCCGAAAAAGACTACACGGAAGCAATCCAGAAATTTACGCGGGAAGCCATAGAAGTCCAAGAGGAAATCGGGCTGGACGTACTGGTTCACGGCGAATTTGAACGCAATGACATGGTAGAATATTTCGGCGAACAGATGAACGGTTTTGCCTTTACGCAAAACGGCTGGGTACAAAGCTACGGCTCGCGTTGCGTGAAGCCGCCAGTGATATACGGCGACGTTTCCCGCCCTGCATCCATGACGGCAGAGTGGATAATTTACGCGCAATCGCTGACGAGCAAACCGGTAAAGGGAATGTTGACAGGCCCCGTAACCATTCTGCAATGGTCTTTCGTCCGTAACGACCAGCCCCGTTCGGCGACAGCCCTGCAAATTGCATTGGCTATCCGCGACGAAGTGGCGGATTTGGAACAGTCGGGCGTGAAAATTATTCAGGTTGACGAGCCTGCAATACGTGAAGGATTGCCGTTGCGCAAAGCCGGTTGGGCGGAATATCTCGAATGGGCAGTCAAAGCCTTCCGCCTGTCGGTGTCGTCGGCGCAGCCTCAAACGCAGGTGCATACGCACATGTGTTATTCTGAGTTCAACGATATAATCACGTCTATCGCCGCCATGGACGCCGATGTGATAACCATCGAAACATCCCGTTCGCAAATGGAACTGCTGGATGCGTTTATCAACTTTAAGTATCCGAACGATATTGGCCCCGGCGTTTATGATATTCATTCGCCGCGCGTTCCTTCGGTCACTGAAATAGAAAATCTCTTGCAGAAGGCCATGACACTGATTCCCGCCGGTCAGTTATGGGTAAATCCCGACTGCGGACTGAAAACCCGTAACTGGGACGAAACCGTTCAATCCCTCAAAAATATGGTGCAGGCAGCAAGAAACCTCCGTTCGGGTGAATGAACGCCGGCTCGTATCGCCAATCGTGGCGAAATAGCCGTCCGCATCATGCGTTCGTGCAAGGAGAACGGAAACATTCCATTATAAATAAAAGCAGATATTATGAACTATATACAGGATTTTTTCACTACGCAAAGCATTGCATCCACCGTACTGTACCTGTGCTTAACGGCTTTTACCGGCGTAGCGCTTGGAAAACCCGGAATAAAAGGTATTAAGCCGGGAGTTGCTGGCGTATTGTTCACCGGCATCTTCATCGCTCATTGCGGAGCGCCGGTAGACGAACACATCCTTCATTTTGTCCGAGACTTCGGATTGATTTTGTTCGTTTACAGCATTGGGCTTAATATGGGGCCGCGATTTTTTTCTTCATTCAAAAAAGACGGATTATTACTGAATCTTTTTGCCATTGGATCTGTCTTGGGCGGATTCGGTGTCGCTTGTTTGATTTATTGTTTTACCGGTTTGCCGCCAGCCGTTATTGTCGGGATTCTGTGCGGCGCGGTGACTAATACGCCCAGCCTTGGAGCCGCACAACAAACACTTGCCGAACAGGGAGTAGCCGCGTCAACGGTTTCCGAAACGGGTATGGCTTACGCTGTGGCCTATCCGCTCGGAATTGTGGGAATCATTATTACCATGCTGTTAATCCGGTTGATTTTCAGGATAAATGTCCATTCCGAGGTTAAACGTTACACCGAAACGCTGGGCGGCAGCGAAACCAAACTGCAAAGTGTGAAAATAACGGTTGTAAATCCGGGACTGTTCGATAAAACCATTGATTACGTCAAGCATATTATGGATAAAGAACTGGCGATTTCACGGATTATCAGGGATGGCGAATCTATCATTGCTACCGGCGACGTAATTGTCCGGCAGGGTGATATTATTTGTGGTGTTTCGGCCCAAAACCGGATAGAAATCGTAGAGTTTAAAATAGGCAAAGTAGAAGTTGTGGAAACGCCTGAAGATATTTCCGGCCCTTTGGCTATGACAAATGTTTTATTGACCAATCAGGGGTTGGCAGGAAAAACAATTGAGCAGGTAGGTATTTATCGCCGCTATCCGGCCAATATCACTCGCATATTCCGGTCGGGCATGAAGATACTCCCAACTTTGGAAACAACGCTGGAACTGGGCGATTCGGTCAGGGTAGTAGGGAAAAAAGAAATTCTGAACGATGTGAAAAAAGAGTTGGGCGATTCGGTAAACGAACTTGCCAAACCCAATATTATTTCGATTTTCCTTGGCATTTTTGCAGGAATCCTGCTGGGTAGCATCCCTGTTTTCATTCCCGGTCTTCCTGCTCCGGCCAAGCTCGGACTTGCCGGAGGCCCCCTTTTAATTGCCATCATATTGGGTTACAAAGGTCGTATTGGCAAGATGATTTTTTATATGACGCCGGGAGCCAATCTCTTTATGCGGGAGTTTGGGATTATACTGTTTTTGTCATGTGTCGGTTTATTGTCTGGCGAAAAATTTGTAGAAACGATTCAAAACGGCGGTTGGCAATGGATACTTTATGGCGTTGCAATTACTTTGATACCCATTCTTACCGTGGGGATTATTGCCCGGATAATGAAAGTGAATTACCTGAAAATATGCGGTTGCATAGCCGGTTCCATGACCGACCCGCCGGCATTGGAATTTGCAAATAGCATTGCGCCGGTTCAGGCGCAGGCCGCGGCTTATGCAACCGTATATCCGTTTACCATGTTTCTACGGGTTCTTTTGGCGCAAATATTTGTTTTGATATTTATATAAGAGGGTAATAATTAGATATCCTATCGTTAAAATGTATATGCCATCCCTATGCCATAGTTGTCTATCCCGATTACAGGAGCTACAACCAGATTGTTCTTTTTATTTTTTATACCGGACATATTATGAAAAACCGGAAGTAACAGATATCCGGCTTCGGCGCTCAATATACCTATCCCGGCTCCTGTAACCACATCGCTAACCCAATGCTTTTTATTGAGCACCCTCAAAGCCCCTGTACCTGTGGCAACAGCATACCCGGCTATACCAATCCACAGAGACGTATCTTTGTATTCTTTAAACCTGAGTTCGGGATAAGTGTTATTGAAAAAATGGAAGGAAGCTCCATGTCCGTGTCCTGCCGACCATACGATCAACCATTATCGCCGGAAAAAGAAAACATGAGTAAACCTGAGTTCGGGATAAGAAAAGCAAAAAAGAGGGGTAAGTATTCATTATTTTTGCTATATTTGTAGCTGATAACCAATCAAATAACAAAATATTATGAGTATACTTACCTCAAACAAAATTACTGAAATTTTCTGTATGGTAG
>JAIRKZ010000082.1 GCA_031259845.1 Tannerellaceae bacterium
CGGCGGATTGCGCACGGGCAAGGGGCTTACTTTGGCGATTAATGCGTACATTTACGGCTTTAATTTAAAATAGCAGAAAAAAAAAACGGTATGTTGGGAATAAAGAGCATTTGCATTTGTGGAGGAGGCAGCCTGGGGCATGTGATAGCCGCAAGGTTGAGCAGTAAAGGATACGCAGTAAACCTGTGGACGGGCCATCCCGGCAAGTGGGCGCCCCGCATTACAGCAGGCGATTTGAATGGCAAAAGCTTTACCGGCGCCCTGCATGCCGTCTCTGGCCGGGCGGAAGAGACGGTGGCCGTTTCTGATGCGATGCTTCTGTGCGTGCCCGGATTTATGACAGAACAAATGCTGCGCCAGGCCAGGCCCTGTATCCGTGAGGGGATGCTCGTGGGGTCGGTGGTGTGCAGCAATGGCTTTTTCTGGATAGCGCGGCATATATTGGGCGCTTCCGCGGGGCTGTTCGGCTTTCAGCGGGTTCCTTACATTTGCAGGATAACGGACTATGGGAAAAGCGCCATGATTAAAGGCTATAAATCAAAGCTGAAGATAGCCGGAAGCCCCGGCGCCCCGGCAGATGCGCTGGCCGCTATGTTTACGCAGGCGTTTGACACGCCCGTATACCCGCTGGGCCATTACCTTGAAGCCACCCTTACCAACAGCAACCCCCTGCTTCACCCGGCGCGCATATTCGGCATGCTGAGCCGTGAAACGACCGATTGCTTCGACAGGGAGCTGTTGTTCTATGAAGAATGGGACGATTACAGCTCGGACGTATTGATTCGCTGCGACAATGAATTTCAGCGGATAATAGAACGGCTCCCCGTAAACAGGGATGAAATCCCCGGCATACTCGATTATTACGAATCTTCCGGCGCTGCTTCGCTTACCCGGAAGATACGTTCCATCGCCGCCTTTAAAGGCATCAGGATGGGTATGACCCGCCAGGCCGGGGGTATGTACAGGATAGATTACTCCAACCGTTATTTTACGGAAGATATTCCTTTCGGCCTGCTCATCATTAAGTCCGTAGCCGTAGCCATGGGGGAAGAAACCCCCTGTATAGACGAGGTATTGCTTTGGATGCAGGGCAAGATGCAGAAAGAATATCTTACCGCTTCCCTCCTGCGGGGAAAAGACCTGCCCGGCAGCGGGATTATTCAAAATTTCGGTATCCACACTGCCGGGCAGCTTGCTTCTCTTTAGAAAAGGCTTCAGGGCGGTTTACCTGCCGATGCAGCGATAGACAAATCCGTTTTCTTCCAATTCTTTGGGGTCGTATATATTGCGCCCGTCCAGGATGAGCGGCGTAGCCATAAGCCTCTTTACCACTTGCCAGGAAGGCAGGCGAAACTCTTTCCATTCGGTCACCAGGATGAGGGCGTGGGCGTCTACCGCCGTTTCATAGATGTCTTTGCCATAATGTATCCTGTCGGCGTATCGCCTTTTGGCCTCTTCCATGGCAGCCGGGTCGTAAGCAGCTACGCTGCATCCCGCGGCCAGCAGTTTTTCTATCAATACTAAAGACGTGGCTTCGCGCATATCGTCTGTTTCGGGCTTGAAGGCCAGTCCCCATAAAGCAACCCGTTTGCCGGAGAGGTCTCCCCCGAAATGCTTGTCAAGCTTATGGAAAAGGATGTTCTTCTGCTTTTCGTTCACCTCTTCTACGGCCTGCAGGATGCGCATCGTATAGTTGTTTTCCCCGGCAGTGCGGATAAGCGCCTTTACGTCTTTGGGGAAACATGACCCGCCGTAGCCGCAGCCGGGATACAGGAAACGGCTGCCTATGCGTCCGTCCGAACCAATGCCTTTGCGCACCATATTTACATCTGCGCCCACTATCTCGCACAGGTTGGCCATGTCGTTCATAAAACTGATACGGGTGGCCAGCATCGCATTGGCGGCATATTTGGTCATTTCGGCCGAGAGCACGTCCATAAAGATAACGCGGAAATTGTTCAGCAGGAACGGGCGGTACAGTTTAGCCATTACCTTTTCCGCCCTTTCAGACTCTACGCCCACCACCACCCGGTCCGGACTCATAAAGTCTTTGATAGCCGCTCCTTCCTTCAGAAACTCAGGATTGGATGCAATGTCAAAATCGATGCTTACCTTTCGTTTGTCTAATTCTGCCTGTATGGTTTGTTTTACCTTTTGAGCCGTGCCTACCGGTACGGTGCTTTTGGTAACGATTAGCAGGTATCTGTTCATGCTCCGTCCTATCTGGCGGGCTACTTCCAATACATATTTCAGGTCGGCGCTGCCATCTTCGCCGGAAGGGGTGCCTACGGCGCTGAATATAACTTCCACATCGTTAATACATTCATCTAAAGCCGTAGAAAACTTCAATCGCCCGGCCTGAGCGTTGCGGCTTACCATCTCTTCCAGCCCCGGTTCAAAAACAGGGATAATGCCTTTCTTTAAATTTTCTATCTTGGCCTTATCCACGTCTACGCAATAAACCTCCATTCCCATCTCTGCAAAACAAGCGCCGGTTACCAACCCTACGTAGCCTGTGCCCACAATCGCTATTTTCATACTGAAGAATCTTTTGTTATTTTTTTCGGCAAAGATAGAAGAAATTCGCTATTTTTGTACCTCTTTTATAACCTAAGAATAAAATCCGAGTAACGAAATGCAAGCAATTATACTGGCGGCAGGTATGGGTAAACGCCTGGGCAGCCTCACGAAAGAAAACACCAAGTGTATGATTAAAGTCCATTCGCAGACATTGATTGAACGTATGCTTACCCAGCTTTCCTCCGAAAATATAAAGCGTATCATTATCGTTATCGGTTATAAGGGAGACAACCTGAAAAAGCTTATAGGCGATACCTTCCGGGGAAAGCCCGTTATATATGTGGAAAATAAAATATATGACAAAACGAATAATATCTATTCCCTGTATCTCGCCCGCGAATATTTAATGGAAGATGAAACCATCCTTCTCGAATCAGACCTGATATTCTCCGGGCAGATACTGAAGAAACTGATAAAGAACCCCTACCCTAACCTTACGGTTGTGGATAAATACCAGAGCTGGATGGATGGAACGGTGGTCACCCTGGACGAAGACAACAATATCCTGAACTTCATTCCCAAGAAAGCCTTTAAGTTCAGCGAGAAAGACAATTATTACAAAACGGTGAACATTTACAAATTCAGCGTTGATTTTTCATCCAATAAATATGTCCCTTTCCTCGAAGCATACAGCAAGGCGCTGGGCAATAACGAATATTACGAACAGGTGTTAAGGGTAATATCCCTGCTGGACAAGCCCGAACTCAAAGCCATGACCGTTGCTAAAGAGAAGTGGTATGAGATAGACGATGAACAGGATTTGGCAAATGCCGAAGCGCTTTTTGCATCGGAAGAAGAAGCCCCCGCCCTGTACGGAAAGCGCTATGGAGGCTATTGGCGCTTTCCGCAGGTAACGGATTTTTGCTATCTGGTAAACCCCTACTTCCCCAATGAGCGGATGAAAGAAGAAATGCTGTCTAACTTTGATACCTTATTGACAGAATACCCTTCCGGCATGGGAGTAAATGCCCGGCTTGCCGCCCGCTTTGCCAATGTATACGCCGGTCAGATTGCGGTGGGAAACGGCGCGGCGGAATTAATAAACACCTATATCCGCCTCAATGATGTAAAAACCGGCATAATACTTCCTACGTTTGAAGAATACCCCAACAGGCTGACGCCTGCCAATAAAGTGGAGTTTATCCCTGCAAACAGAGACTTTTCCTATACGGCCGCCGACCTTATTCATTTCTTTACCGAAAAGGATATCGAGCAATTAATCGTAATTAACCCGGACAATCCTTCAGGGAATCTGATAGAAAAGGCCGGATTGCTGCAACTGATAACATGGACAAAAGAAAAAGGGATAACGTTAGTAGTAGACGAATCGTTTGCCGATTTTGCAGCAAACAGCAAACGGTTTACGCTGTTTAACAAAGAATATTTAGCCGGCAACCCGCATTTGACAGTAGTTAAAAGCATTTCCAAATCGTACGGCGTACCGGGGCTGAGGTTAGGCTTTATGGCTTCGGGCAATGCAGAATTAATGAATAAACTAAAAAAGGAAGTCTCTATCTGGAATATCAACTCCTTTGCGGAGTTCTTTATGCAGATATTTACCAAATACCAGGATGCCTACGGGCAAGCCTGCCTGAGCTTTGTAAATGAGCGTACCCGCTTCTTTTCTTTATTGGAAACGATTTCTTTCCTGCGTGTTATCCCCTCGTCGGCCAATTACTTCTTATGCGAAGTCACTGAAAAATACACAGCGAAAGGACTAAGCAGCCAACTTCTCTATTCTTATAATATATTAATAAAAGACTGTTCAACCAAAGCCGGCTTCCACTCCCGCCCCTATATCCGCATAGCCATCCGGGACGAGAAAGACAACAACCAGCTAATAAAAGCCCTGCGGCAGCTCGACAGATAGAACTCATTCCAAACACATTAAAAGCCATTCCATGCAATCATCTGCATCCAGCAAGCTCCATGAGTGAGGATGGCGTGTGCCGTCCAGGCGGAAACCTTTGCCCAGCCGGTTGATAAACGCTGCCTTATCATTGCCTTGCAGATTCAATTCAACGATTAATGCGCTAAGACCGGGCGCATTCATGTCATAGTAATCCTTTTTGCGGTATTTCATAGCCCAGTCAATATCCGGGTCGGCATACACCCTGACAGGAACGGTTGCCAGGTATCTGGCATTGCCGCCTTCAGCCTCTCCCCGGTTATAAACCGAGTGCTTTACATAATTAATACAGGTATCTCCGGGCGAACCGCCAAATACGTTATGCATCCTGTCAATGAAATAAGCAGCTTCGGCTATGGCTTCCCCGTCCATATTCCTGCGGATGCCCGTTTCAAACTGCCGGTATAGGGTTATATAATCAACAGGCCCGTCTACACAGAAAGCGGCGCAGGGAACAATGGCTGTTTGCCGGACGTCTTCATAAGCCATTTCCGTATAACGCAGGCTTACGGTACCGCCTAAAGAAAAACCGCCAATAACAAACGCGTCGTCAGCCACTCCATATCGCACGATAACATCCGCAAATGTCTTATTCAAAAAGTCGAGCACAGGCGTATCCAGACAAATATGGGCGTTGGCCGACGGCACAACCGTCATGACTCCTTTATCATAAGCCCGCTGGCATAGCTGTTTGTTGTGTGTCAAAACACTTTCCGTCTCTTCCCATGCACCCGGAAGAAGTACCAGCGCCCCTTTAATCTTTCCTTCCGGCACAAGCGCCTGATAATACAATTCGCCATGGCTTATCTTACTTTCAAATATACGGGCGGTATCGCTCCCCCGGATGATATGTTTCACTAACCTGTTTTGATAAGGCATATCAAAAATTACAGTAGAAACCTTTGCTTCTGCCATCCCAACGAATATGTTAGTTATCAGCCATACGATAAATCCGGCTATTCTCATAATCCTTTTTTTCCAAAAGTCGTCAATATACACACGAACTTCAGACTACTTTTTGCATTTTCATACTACTTATGACGATACTCATTCTTCAACAACGAATACATCGTCATATCATAATGCTGTCCATTCCAAAACATCCATTTCCTAAGTACTCCCTCTTTTGTGAAGTTCTGTTTTTCAAGTAATTTTTCCGATGCAATATTTCCTTGCATAACTTCGGCTTCAATACGGTTTATATCAAGTTCATTGAATCCAAAATCTATTACGGCTTTCAATGCTATTCCCCAGCGTATTCCTAATTCATCTTTGAAACGACTTTGAAACCAATCCAACAATTTTTGTCCTTCCTGTTCCTCTACCAATGGAAGTAAGTTATAAAATTCCGTCACCTTTCTGTTGCCAAACAACGTAAAAAGGTCTTTCAGATGACTTTGCTGAATCTCAACAAGGTCGAGTCGCTCAGTTACTAAAGTTGGAAAGTTCCTCATTTTAGTTCATTTATATCTAAAACAAGTTGCCAATTCATTAAATTATCGCTCTCGCTTATTTTAGTAAACATATTCTTTTCTAATACCCTGTAAGAAGATATATTTGTCTTTTCCGTAGAAGCGAGAATGGTATTATAATTAATCTCTTCGTTTCTATCATTTTATATCTATTTCTATTTCTTTTTCTTTTTCTATTTCTTTTTCCGCTATATCTCATTCGCTGTGGATACATCCATGCCCGGCGATTCCGATAATGCTTCCTCTGTCAATTCTATTTTCATGATGTAAATATCTGTTTTTTATTCTGCTTTTGCAAATCTTGCGCTCTTTGCAGTCCTTGGCATCCGGTAAACTCCATGAGTGAGGATGGCGTGTTCTGTCCAAACCTTAAATCGTCTTACATAGTAGAAAAAAAAATGCTATATTTGTCTTGCATACAAGACAAATATAGCAATGGATAAAGTGTTAATAAAGGATTTGATTGTTGAAAACCAAGAGTTTGTAGAGAATGTATCCGTTTTGCCCCGAACCGTAAAGATAGAGAAGCAAGGCAATTATGTTTTTGTAGGATTACGACGGGCGGGAAAAACCTACCTGATGTATCAGCGAATCCGGGAATTACTGAACGAAGGAACAACAGTAAAAGAAATACTGTATATCAACTTTG
Organism: Tannerellaceae bacterium; assembly: GCA_031259845.1. Classification (GTDB taxonomy): domain Bacteria; phylum Bacteroidota; class Bacteroidia; order Bacteroidales; family Tannerellaceae; genus DFXE01. Next base: position 6,611 of record JAIRKZ010000082.1, read on the forward strand.
AAGACGAGCGTTTATCGGAAATCCGGGTGGGCGACCTTTCCGTAATACTCGACTGTTACCGGGAAATGTTCGACCATCGCCCCATCGTCTTTCTTGATGAAATACAGTTGATTGAAGGCTGGGAGAAATTTGCCCGTCGCCTTGCCGATACCGGATACCGGGTATATCTTACCGGTAGCAATGCCCGTATGTTGAGCAGCGAAATCGCCACTACTCTCGGCGGGCGCTTTCTGATTCAAACGGTTTACCCATACAGTTTTAGCGAGTTTCTCGAATCGCAAGGTATTACCCTACGGAAAAATATGGAGTACGGTAGCATGAGACTTAAGCTGAAAAAACTGTTCGCAACCTGGTTTTATTACGGCGGGTTGCCCGAAGTGCAGCGTTTCGACGATAAGCGCCAATGGCTGAACTCGCTTTATCAGAAAATATTTTTTGGCGACCTGATAGCGCGTTATGAAATACGCAATCAGTTTGCACTTAAAATTATCGTAAAGAAAATGGCAGAAAGCGTCATGGCGCCGCTTTCCTATTCGCGACTGGCCAATATCGTTATATCTACAGGCGCAAAGATCGGAAGATCTACCGTCATTGATTACGTAGATCATTTACTTGAAACATGGATTGCGTTTGCTGTACCGAACATTACGGCCAAACTTGCCGAGAAGGAAAGTAACCGCAAATTTTACTTCTGCGACAATGGCATTCTCAACCTGTTTCTGTTCAATCCCGAAACCCGCCTGCTCGAAAACATAGTAGCTATTACCTTAAAGCGCCTTTACGGCGATGACCTCTGTTTTTATAACCACAATATAGAAATTGATTTTTATATTCCTTCCGAGCGATGGGCGATACAGGTGTCATACAGCCTGTCGGACAGGGATACGGAAAAGCGCGAAACGGTTGCCCTGGCGAAATTCAGCCGTTTCATGCCTGCCGAACGTTTAACCATCATCACCTATGACGAAGAACGGTTGATTGAAACGGAAGGGATTGCAATAGAAGTAATTTCTGCATGGAAATGGTTGCTGTCAATTTCCGTTCCGGGAATCTGATTATTTTCACAGGATTGAAAATATATTCATCCGTTATGCCACGGGTATATTACTTTTTTTGATCGTTTTGTGGAGCATGTCGTACACTATAGCCTGGACGTATAATTGATGATTACCCGGAAACAAAATACCGACTTTGGAGTGGTACTGACACTGGCGCTGCTCCTGATTGCCTTGCTGTGCAAGGAGGATGCTTTGTATAAGGTGGCTGTTACGACTTTATTTATGACCGCTTTATTGCCTGTGGTATATACTCCATTGTCGTATCTGTGGTATGGGCTTGCACGGCTGGGCGAAAGATTTTTTTCTGCCATCCTGCTGGCTGTCGTCTTTTATCTGCTTATTACTCCTGTTGGCTTCTGTCGCAGACGATTTACGAAACGTCCCTGTTTTAAGAAAAGCAGGGAAAGTGTTTTTGTGGTAAAAGATAAGACGTATGCCGTACAAAGCGTAACCGAAGAAGCGCTCCTGAATTTAGCGACTACCGCCAGGCAACTGAGCGGATGTGAAAATCTGGTGATGGCCGGAGGAGTGGCCCTGAACTGCGTAGCCAACGGGCTTATCGAAAAAAGCAATATTTTCAGCAATTACTGGGTTCAACCCGCTGCAGGAGATGCGGGAGGCGCCCTGGGAGCAGCGCTGGCTGTCCGTTACATCTATCTGAAAGAAAAGCGAGTGGCAGAGACACCTGACGGCATGTCGGGAGCCTGCTTCGGCCCTGCTTTGCCGGAGAAAGAAATCACAAACATGATAAGAAAAAACGCTGCCGTCGCTGTACGGCTGGAAGATGAAGCTTCCTTTTTGTTGTGCGAAAGTTTTCTGATAAGACGCATCACTTCGAGGTAATCGCAATAGATGCTGTCGTCTGTTTCCAGGCTCCAGTATAAATCGTGGTTTTAATAGTACCTATCTGTTCGAAGAGCTGGCGCAGTTTATTGATAAATACGCCCCGGTTGTTTTTGGCGTTTTTCTCGCTTTTGTCAAACCAAAGGGCGTCTTTCAGTTTGGAAGAAGAAATACCTATCCCGTTTTTCGCGGTATAAAGGAGCAGCAAAGTGAAAAGTTGGCGCAACATCGGAGAAAACTCTTTGGTCACATTTATTCCATTCTTGTCGAATACCCGGAAGCTGTCCGGCAAATAGATCGCCTGCTTTTGCTCCGCGTCCGCATCATCTTCATCCGGAAGTGTTTGGGCTTTCTGTAGCTCACGGCTTACGATGCGTTTTATCTTTTGTTTTCTGAGAAGAAGGGAAACAGCAAAGACCAGCAGCCCGGCACATACCAGGCTAAGGAAAGAATATAAAAGGATAAGCCGGATGCCTCCCTTTCGTCCGTTTTGATACAGTTCGCCAAGTGCAAGCGGAGGATTAGATAAGGTATAGACAGCAACCTGGCTCAAAGCAGTGGTTTGGGGCGTGACCACAACGGCAATCAGGAGGCTGGATGATGGGTTAATATACAGATCGGCGTTCGACCGGGTATCTTCAAAGTCGAAAGGAATGCTATCACCCACGATGCTGTATTCCGGCCGGTTCATGGAGACTTCCAGCAATACAATCTTCGAATAAAATTGCTGGCTGGGAAAGGCCAATGCATAAAACGTCCGGCGGTCGGCGGAAGGGATGAGGCTGTTCCCCACCGCAAAATCGAGGATGGGAGATTCCATTTCCCAGATTTTCTTCGATTCCATGGTTTGGATATCAATCTCATGCAAGTCATAGTACGATTGGGGCCGCATCTCCTGGTTACCGGTTTCACTTCCATATCCGCCGAACAGAATCAAATGTTGCTCATCCTTTTTCCCCTGGCCGCTGAGATAGCGGGGGTGTATCCTGTCTCCTTTGAGCGAAAAGCTTTCCCAGCTCTTTGTATGATAATTATAGCGGTTCACCGTATTCTTGTATTTATGATGCCCGTATCCGTTCATCAGATAGAGATTGCTGTCCAAAGGCGAGAAAAAACGGTTATGATGCCAATAATCCGGCGGGACATTGCTTTCATTGCCTTTGTTCCAGTTACCAGCCAAGGTATCATAGACTAAGACATCCACCCCCGTCAGCAAATTAAGCAGGTAGCAGTTGTATTCCTTGGTAAAAGGATTATAAATAAGATTATTGGAGGCGGAAGCGGTGTAAATAAGTTGGTTGGCCACCTCGTTTTTCTCGGGATTGTAGCAGAATTGCGAGTTTACCTTTGTTTCGAACTCGATTTGTTTCTGCCAGAAGGCATGGCTGTCTAATATCCATTCAGGGTTTTTCACACTGTGCGAAATGCTTCTTCAGCTCATCATAGACGCCGGCGGCGGCATGTCTGGAGAGCGTCCATTCGTACATGGGTTTTCCCGCTGCATCCTGAATTTTAATATCTCTCAGGATAAAGGAAGGTACATCCGTAGTCTGAAACCGGGGATAATTGCTTTTCCCGAACAGAATATGGCTTTTTCTGAAGCTTTCCAGCGAAGCGGTTTGTTGTGAAAACTGTTTGTTTCCGACAGCAGCCCTGACGATGCCCCGGCGTATATCAATCTGTATTTGTACGGGGATAAACCGGTCGTAGTCTGTTTCGTCTCCGAAAGCTTGTTTGAATAATATTCCGTTGGAAGAAGAAATAAAAGACACCATCGTTTCACCTGTATTTTCGATTTCGCTCAACATAAAGTCGATATGCTGTCTCTCTTCGGTCACAATACGGAAAACCGAACCGAAAGGATGCACCCAGTCCGAGTTGAAGTTAATATCGAAAGACATCGTAAATCCGTCGGGAAAGGAAAAGGCTTTACCAGGAGTCAGATTAAGCCCCGTACGCTTTTCCTTCTCCACTTCATAGGAATGAAATTTCAATCCATACTGTATATCTTGTCCCCAGACAAGGTTCAAAGGAATGTAAAGCAATAATATACACAAGCAAAGCCTTATCATAACAGCATCTCCAGGTTACTAACCCTATTTTGACGAACGAAGGGGTCTGTCTAAATAAAGGGTTGTTTATTTTGCCCACAAAGATAAGAATTTTTTTACTGAAAACAGGGGGACTTTACCGAATGCTTACGAAGTAAACGTAACCTATGTGAAAGGTAATACACTAAAAAAGAGAGGTTCTCCGAATTCGGGAAACCTCTCTTTTTATTTAAACAGATCGTAAAATCGCCTTATTCCGCAGCCTGTTCCTTTTCTTTCTCCGGAGCTTCAGCAACTGTTTCTACTACTCTTTCTTCCATAGACGCTATTGCCTTTGGGACTTCCCCTGTTGATTTTTTACGGGAACGCCTTGTTGCCTTTGCTGTTTTCTTATTAGCATCCTTCAACATGTTTTCATTGTAGTCTACCAATTCAATAAAGCACATAGCCGCATTATCTCCTAAACGGTTTCCTGTCTTCAAGATTCTTGTATAACCACCCGGACGGTTAGCCACTTTCTGTGATATATCCTGAAAAAGAATGGTTACGGCATTTTTATCTTGCAAATAACTAAACACCACACGCCGTGAATGAGTTGTATCTTCTTTCGACTTTGTAATAATCGGTTCAATATATTTACGAAGCGCTTTTGCTTTTGCTGTCGTTGTAAAAATTCTTTTATGTTTGACCAAAGAAGAAGCCATATTTGCCAGCATTGCCTGGCGATGCGTGTTGGTACGGCCCAAATGATTAAATTTCTTATTATGTCTCATTGCTTTGCTTACTCTTTATCTAATTTATATTTAGTGATATCCATACCGAAAGAAAGATTCAGGCTTTCAAGCAACTCGTCAAGCTCGGTAAGTGATTTCTTTCCAAAATTACGGAATTTCAGTAAGTCATTCTTATTGAACTTAACCAATTCGCCCAACGTTTCAACATCTGCTGCTTTCAAACAATTCAATGCACGGACAGAAAGGTCCATATCCGACAATTTGCTCTTTAACAATTGGCGCATATGAAGCACCTCTTCATCGAACTCTTCATTGCTGTCAACATCAACCGTTTCAATAGCAATTTTCTCATCGGAGAATAGCATGAAATGGTGAATCAAAATCTTTGCGGCTTCTTTTAAAGCTTCCTTCGGATGAATAGAACCGTCTGTGGCTATTTCAAGAATTAACTTTTCATAATCCGTTTTTTGCTCTACACGGAAATTTTCAATTGAATACTTCACATTACGTATAGGCGTATAAATCGAATCAATCGCTATAACCTGTATATCCGCGCTTAACTCCCTGTTTTCTTCCGCAGGAACATAGCCTCGTCCTTTATTAATCGTTAATTCAATTTGAAAACTTGCACTCGGGTCTAAACGACAAATAACTAAATCCGGATTTAATACTTCAAATCCAGTTAGTTGTTTACCAATATCGCCAGCTTTGAACACTTCTGAACCCGAAACGGTAATACTTACTTTTTCATCCTCTATATCGTCAACAATATGCTTAAATCTTACTTGCTTCAGATTCAATATGATATTTGCCACATCTTCTAAAACCCCGGGAATTGAACCGAACTCATGTTCAACACCTGCAATTTTTATGGATGTAATAGCAAAACCTTCAAGCGATGACAGTAGAATACGGCGCAGAGCGTTACCAATGGTAATTCCATAACCGGGTTCCAACGGACGAAATTCAAATTTGCCAAAGAAGTTGTCCGCTTCTAACATTAATACTTTATCGGGTTTTTGAAATGCTAATATCGCCATGGAAATCTTTTTATTATTTAGAATATAATTCTACAATTAACTGCTCTTTAATATTTTCCGGGATATCAGTCCTTTCAGGCAGATGCAGCAATTTTCCACTTAAAGAAGGCTGATCCCATTCAATCCATGGATATTTGCTATGGTTGAAACCTGCTAAAGCGCCAACTACAACTTCCAAAGATTTTGATCTTTCTCTCACACCAATTATCTGACCGGGTTTTACTGAATAAGAAGGAATATTTACCACTTTCCCATCTACAGTAATATGACGGTGAGAAACCAACTGACGGGCAGCCGCCCTTGTAGGAGCAATGCCTAAACGAAACACTAAATTATCTAAACGCGCTTCGAGTAATTGTAATAACACTTCACCCGTAATACCACGTGAACGGGCCGCTTTGTCAAATAAGTTTCTAAATTGTTTTTCCAATACGCCATACGTATATTTTGCTTTTTGCTTTTCACGTAGCTGAATACCGTATTCGGAAGTTTTCCTCTTTCTGGCATTACCATGTTGTCCGGGAGGATAGTTCTTTTTAGACAGAACTTTATCCGGTCCGAAAATTGGTTCGCCAAATTTACGGGCAATCTTTGTTTTTGGTCCAATATATCTTGCCATTTTTATTTTATTATTTTAATTGTTCTGTTTGAAGCCTGATTCGAGCAGCCGCGATTACAGAGAGTGAAAGGTTAATATGCAATCTATTCTCAAATCCGGATTCAATACCAAAAAACGATAATTAATTATACTCTTCTCTTTTTAGGAGGACGACAACCATTATGTGGCAATGGAGTAACATCTACAATTTCCGTCACTTCAATACCGGCTCCATGAATAGTCCTTATAGCAGACTCACGTCCGTTACCCGGCCCTTTTACATATACCTTTACTTTACGTAAACCTAAGTCGTAAGCCACCTTGGCACAATCCTGCGCTGCCATTTGAGCAGCATAAGGTGTATTCTTTTTCGAACTTCTAAAACCCATCTTACCCGCAGAAGACCAACTGATTACCTGACCTTCGCCATTAGCAAGAGTAATAATGATATTATTGAAAGAAGAATGAATATGAGCCTGACCGTAAGCGTCGACCTTCACATTTCTCTTTTTTGCTGCGACTGTTTTCTTTGCCATATTAACTCTTATTATTTAGTAGCTTTTTTCTTGTTTGCAACTGTTTTCTTTCTTCCTTTACGGGTACGTGCATTGTTTTTTGTACTTTGTCCTCTCAAAGGTAAACCAATACGGTGGCGGATTCCACGGTAACAACCAATATCCATTAAACGTTTAATGTTCAGTTGAATCTCCGAACGGAGATCGCCTTCCACTTTGTAATCTACTCCGATAATCTCACGGATTTTTGCAGTCTGGTCATCGGTCCAGTCTTTTACTTTTATATCGCGATCAATACCTGCTTTTTCTAAAATAGAGTTTGCCGAACTGCGGCCTATTCCAAAGATATAGGTTAAAGCAATTTCCCCCCTTTTATTCTGTGGCAAGTCTACACCTACTATTCTTATAGCCATAATTACTTACTATTGATTAGTTTACAAAATTAATAAATTATCCCTGACGTTGTTTGAACTTAGGATTTTTCTTATTGATCACGTATAGGCGTCCTTTTCTCCTTACTATTTTACAATCAGGAGTACGCTTCTTTAAAGATGCTCTTACTTTCATATTATATTATTTTTATTTATATCTAAAAGCAATTCTACCTTTCGATAGATCATATGGAGACATCTCTACTCTAACTTTGTCGCCGGGAAGAATCTTTATATAATGCATACGCATCTTTCCTGAAATATGGGCTGTTATCTCATGCCCATTTTCTAATTCAACCCGAAACATAGCGTTAGATAATGCTTCGATGATTACTCCATCTTGTTCAATTGCCGCTTGTTTAGCCATATATTTATATTAAATTACGTTATCGCCAAGAACTTTTTCTAAAAACTCAAATGATGATAAAATTTGCGGCCCTTCCGAACGTATCGCTATACAATGCTCGAAATGTGCCGAACACTTTTTGTCTTTTGTTCTAACTGTCCAGCCATCCCGTTCAAATGCAACATTCTTACTTCCCATATTAATCATAGGCTCAATGCAAATACACATTCCGTTACGTAATAATGCTCCCTGTCCACGACGGCCATAATTGGGTACTTCCGGGTCTTCATGCATCTTGCGTCCTATTCCATGACCGACTAATTCCCTGACTACAGAATAACCATTCAACTCACAATAGGTTTGGATAGCATTACCTATATCCCCTATTCTTTTCCCTTCAACCGCATGCTGAATACCTAAATAAAGAGATTCTTTTGTTACTTTTAACAAGCTCTTTACATCAGGTTCAACTTCTCCCACACAAAAAGTATAAGCCGAATCGCCAACAAAATCATTTAACACAGCACCACAATCAACAGAAACAATATCTCCTTCTTTCAATACGGTTTTACTTGAAGGAATCCCATGTACTACCTGTTCATTAACTGAAGTACAAATAGAATTCGGAAAACCATTATAGCCTAAGAAAGCCGGGTACGCCCCATTGTCTCTTATAAACTCTTCTGCAATTTTATCAAGTTGAAGCGTTGTAACACCCGGTTTAATATGCTTAGCCAATTCACCCTGTGTTTTACCAACCAACTGGTTAGCCAAACGCATCAACTCTATTTCTTCATCTGTTTTTAGATAAATCATTCTTAATCAATAAGCGGCCACAGAGCCTGAACGTCCTTTAATTCTTCCTGATTTTAATAATCCATCGTAATGACGCATTAACAGATGACTTTCTATCTGCTGTAATGTATCAAGCACTACACCTACCAAAATCAATAAAGATGTTCCTCCAAAAAATTGAGAAAATTCCATACTTACACCGGCTATTCTCGCAAAAGCAGGCATAATCGCAACTAACGCGAGGAAAAATGCCCCTGGAAGAGTTATACGGTCCATAATAGCATCCAAATAATCTTTGGTTGATTTTCCCGGTTTAACTCCGGGTATGAACCCATTATTCCTTTTCAAGTCATCAGCCATCTGTGTCGGATTAATAGTAATAGCCGTATAGAAGTATGTAAACAATATAATCAGCACGGCAAATACAAAATTATACCAAAAACCGCTATTATCCATGAATGCAGCCCAAAAGCTGCTTGTATTCCCTGTATTGGAAAAACCGACAATAGAGATAGGTATAAACATAATTGCCTGGGCAAAGATAATAGGCATCACATTCGCTGCATTTACCTTCAAAGGTATATATTGCCGCGCTCCACCATACTGTTTATTTCCAACAATTCTTTTTGCATATTGCACGGGAACCTTACGGGTACCTTGCACCAAAAGAATGGCGCCTGCAATAACAAGTAATAATACTAACATTTCAAACAGGAACATCACCAAACCGCCTGTTTTTTCACTCGTCCGGGAAATAAACTCCTGAAACAGGGAATGAGGAAGTCTGGCTATAATTCCAACTAAGATTATAAATGAAATACCATTACCAATACCTTTATCCGTTATCCTTTCTCCCAACCATAAAACGAACATACTACCTGCCGCCATCATCACGGTAGAAGAAAGTGTAAACCAAAGTCCGGCAGGCATCACAGTGCCAACTGCTCTAAGCTGCACGTTCAAGTTAACAAGATAGGTAGGGCCCTGAAATAAAAGGATTCCAATCGTAAGGTAACGCGTCCATTGATTAATTTTACGGCGCCCACTTTCTCCTTCTCTCTGTAATTTTTGGAATGAAGGGACTGCTATCGCCATTAATTGCATTACAATTGAGGCTGATATATAAGGCATAATCCCTAATGCAAAGATTGATGCATTAGAGAAAGCACCGCCTGCAAACATATCAAGCAATGCCAATAGACCTCCTCTTGTCTGTTCTTGCAAAGCGCCCAATGATTTAGGGTCAATACCGGGAAGTACAACGTATGTACCAAGACGATAAATAGCAACAAACAAAAGAGTAGTAAGGATTCGATTTCTCAAATCCTCAATTTTCCAAATATTTTTTATTGTTTCAATTGCTCTCATCCTTTTAGAGTTTAACGGCAGTTCCACCTACGGCCTGGATAGCAGCTTCCGCGCTTTTTGAAAAAGCATGTGCTTCAACCTCTAATTTTGCCGTCAGAGTTCCATTACCAAGAATTTTTACTAACTGTGATGTAGAAATGAAGCCGGCATTAATCAGTTCGTTAAGTCCAATCTTCGTCAACTGCTTTGCTTCGGACAATTGTTGCAACGTACTTATATTAATTGCTTTATACTCTACGCGGTTAATGTTTTTGAAACCAAATTTCGGCAAACGCCTTTGTATAGGCATCTGACCACCTTCAAAACCAATCTTCTTGGAATAACCTGATCTGGATTTGGCTCCTTTATGGCCTCTCGTAGAAGTTCCTCCCAAACCGGAACCCGGGCCACGCCCGATTCTTTTTCTTGTTTTGATTGATCCTTCAGCCGGTTTTAAACTAGATAAATTCATATCGTATATTTTTTTCAACCAATTATTACTCTTCTACTGAAACTAAATGTTTCACTTTCTCAACCATCCCTAAAATAGCCGGAGTAGCTTCATGTTCTACTACACGGTTCATTTTTTTCAGACCTAAAGCGTCAAGCGTTCTTTTCTGGTCTTTCGGGCATTTAATCCTACTTCTAACCTGTTTGATTTTAATAGTCGCCATCATTAATTCCTCCTTAATTAACCATTAAATACTTTCTCTATGGAAACGCCTCTGTTCTGGGCAACAGTAAATGGATTCCTCAACTCTCCCAATGCAGCGATAGTTGCTTTTACCAAGTTGTGAGGATTGGATGAACCTTTTGATTTTGCCAAAACGTCAGTAATACCGACACTTTCCAAAACAGCACGCATAGCGCCTCCCGCTTTTACGCCTGTACCATGAGTAGCCGGTTTAATAAATACCTGCGCTCCTCCAAATTTTGCAAGTTGTTCGTGAGGAATCGTTCCCTTATGAACAGGAACTTTTATCAGATTTTTTTTAGCAGCTTCCACCCCTTTGGCAATAGCTGTTGTTACTTCGCTGGCTTTGCCTAAACCCCAGCCGACAATACCGTCTTCATTTCCTACTACTACTATAGCAGCAAAACTAAATGTACGTCCGCCTTTCGTTACTTTGGTTACGCGGTTTATCGCAACTAATCGATCCTTCAACTCTAAGTCGTTGGTTGATTTTATTCTATTATTAACTTCTGCCATCTTCATTAAAATTTAAGGCCGCCGTTACGTGCAGCATCTGCCAATTCTTTAACTCTTCCATGATACAGATAACCATTACGATCGAAAACAACAGCTTGCACTCCTGCTTCCTGGGCGCTTTTAGCTATTATTTCGCCAACTTTTGCAGCCAACTCTTTCTTAGGCGCTTTTTCTCCTAATTTTAAAGAAGACGCCGCTGCTAACGTTTTACCTGTCGTATCATCTATAACCTGCGCATAGATTTGTTTATTACTTCTAAACACAGTAAGGCGTGGACGCTCCGGGGTTCCCGATATTTTTCCACGTATACCTTTCTTTATTTTTAATCTTCTTGTTTCTTTCGTTGTCATGATAATTTCAGTTTACGTAGATTACTTACCGGCTGATTTACCAGACTTTCTGCGAATCGTTTCACCCACAAAGCGTATTCCTTTACCTTTATAAGGTTCGGGCTTTCTGAATGAACGTATTTTTGCACAAATCTGGCCTATTAATTGTTTATCGGCTGATTCGAGGATGATCAGAGGATTTTTGTTTCTTTCGGTTTTTGTTTCAACTTTTACTTCCTGGGGTAACTGCAAATAAATATTGTGCGTATATCCTAAAGATAAATCCAATAACTGGCCCGTATTAGATACACGGTACCCTACGCCTACCAGTTCAAGTTCTTTCTTATAACCATCTGAAACGCCAATAACCATATTGTTTATCAAAGAACGGTATAATCCATGCATCGCACGATGATTCTTCTCATCAGAAGGTCTTTTCACTTCAAGAATTCCATTCTCTACTATAACCTCAATGTCCGGATTAACACTTTGCGTAAGTTCACCTTTCGGGCCTTTTACTGTAACAACATTTTCCTTGATGGTAACTATTACACCTGCCGGTATCTGAATTGGTAATTTGCCTATTCTTGACATTTTTCTTCCCTCCTAATTAATAAACGTAACATAATACTTCACCGCCAATCTTCAATTCACGGGCTTCTTTGTCTGTCATTACACCTTTAGAAGTAGAAAGTACAGCAATACCTAAACCATTCAATACTCTCGGCATCTCTTTATAGCCAGTGTATTTACGCAAACCAGGAGTCGAAACTCTCTCGAGTTTTCTAATTGCATTCACTTTGTTTACAAGGTCATACTTCAAAGCAATCTTAATTGTGCCTTGAGGTCCATCTTCTACAAACTTAAAATTAAGAATGTAGCCTTTATCAAAAAGGATCTTTGTGATCTCTTTCTTTAAATTTGACGCCGGCACTTCTACAACTCTGTGCTTGGCCTTAATTGCATTTCGCAATCTTGTCAAATAATCTGCTATAGGATCTGTCATCTTTTAATTAATTAAATTGATCCCGTCTGCCGGGACAATATTTAACACTAATTCTCATTTTTCACCAACTTGCTTTCCTTACGCCCGGAATCAGGCCGCTCGACGCCATTTCACGCAGTTGGATACGAGATATACCAAACTGGCGGACATAACCTTTCGGGCGTCCTGTGATTTTACAACGATTGTGCAAGCGTACCGGAGAAGCGTTTTTCGGCAAAGCCTGCAATGCCTCATAATTACCTTCGGCTTTAAGCTTTGCTCTCTTCTCAGCATACTTAGCAACAAGCTTTGCCCTCTTCACCTCACGGGCTTTCATTGATTCTTTTGCCATATATACTTAATCTTTTTTCATATTTTTAAAAGGCAACCCAAATTCTCTCAACAAGGCATACCCTTCTTCGTCCGTTTTTGCAGAGGTCACAAAGGTAATATTCATTCCCAATATTTTAGTAATATTATCAATATTAATTTCCGGGAATATGATTTGTTCCTGAATACCGAGCGTATAGTTGCCTCTACCATCCAATTTACTCTCTATGCCTTTAAAGTCGCGAATACGGGGCAGGGCGATTCTTACCAGCCTTTCCAAAAATTCGTACATTTGCTCACGGCGTAATGTCACCATCACGCCAATCGGCATTTTCCTACGTAATTTAAAGTTAGAGATATCTTTTTTAGATACGGTTGCTACCGCTTTCTGACCGGTTATAGAAGTCAATTCACTGATCGCGACATCTATAATCTTCTTATCGGCAGTAGCCATACCAAGTCCCTGATTGATAACAATCTTTTTCAAAACAGGTACTTGCATAACCGATTTATATCCAAATTCTTTTGTCAAAGCAGGAACAATTCTTTCCTGATAAACTTTTTTAAGAGCAGTTGTATTACTCATCACTTCATTTCCTCCCCTGATTTTTTAGAGTAACGCACTAAAACACCCTTTGCATTTAACTTACGCCCGATGCGTGTAGGTTTTCCCGATTTAGGGTCCACAACATTCAGGTTTGATATATGAATGGACGCTTCCTTCTTTTCAATTCCTCCTTGAGGTCTTTTTGCATTAGGCTTGGTATGCTTTGATACCATGTTAACACCTTCGACAATCGCGCGTTGTTCTTCTACAAGAACTTCCAATACACGCCCTGTTTTACCTCTGTCTTCACCGGTATTAACAAAAACTATATCGCCTTTTTTGATATGTAATTTACTCATTACCTTACTTTTTACAAATTAAAGCACTTCAGGTGCAAGTGATACGATTTTCATATTTGTAGTACGAAGTTCTCTTGCTACCGGGCCAAAAATACGGCTTCCGCGAATATCTCCCGATGCATTCAACAACACACAAGCATTATCATCGAAACGAATATATGAACCATCCTGGCGACGTATTTCTTTTTTCGTACGAACAATTATTGCTTTTGAAACAGCCCCTTTCTTTACATCACTTGATGGGATTGTACTTTTAATTGCAACCACAATCACATCGCCCACAGTAGCATAACGTCTTCTTGTACCGCCTAATACGCGAATACACAACGCTTCCTTTGCACCACTGTTATCAGCTACTACTAATCTTGATTCTTGTTGTATCATTTTACTTAGCCCTTTCGATTATTTGAACCAGTCTCCATCTCTTTGTTTTACTCAAAGGACGAGTTTCCATAATTTTAACCGTATCGCCAATACTGCATTCGTTCTTTTCGTCGTGAGCATGGAATTTCTTCGTCTTATTAACGAACTTACCGTATATTGGATGTTTTTCCTTCCATTTAACAGCAACAGTAATCGTTTTATCCATTTTATTACTGTGTACTATGCCCGTTCTTTCTTTTCTTAATTTTCTTGTTTCCATCAGGCTCATCGATTATTTATTGTTAAGTTCTCTTTGGCGCAATTCTGTTTTCATGCGCGCAATCGTTCTGCGTAATTGTTTAAGTTGCGCAGGATTATCCATCGGTGAAACACTATGACTGATCTTCTTTTGATTCAGCGAAGCGATTTCCGCCTCGATTCTTTCAGTCAATTCTTTCGTGCTTAATTCTCTAACTTCTGCAATCTTCATAACAATTATGCATTTTCGTTTTGATAATCATAATCACGCCTAACAACGAACTTCGTAGTAACCGGAAGTTTTTGCGCAGCTAAACGTAATGCCTCTTTAGCAATATCGAACGGAACCCCTTCGATTTCGAAAATAAGACGACCGGGAGTGACCGGAGCCACAAATCCTTCGGGCGAACCTTTCCCTTTACCCATACGTACTTCGGCAGGCTTTTTTGTAATGGGTTTATCCGGAAAAATCCGTACCCAAACCTGTCCCTGACGTTGCATATAACGAGTTACAGCGATACGGGCAGCTTCAATCTGGCGGCCTGTAATCCATTTATACTGTAACGATTTTATTCCAAAAGAACCGAAAGCCAACTGATTACCGCGTTGGGCTTCACCCTTCATACGGCCTTTTTGTTGTCTTCTGAACTTCGTTTTTTTCGGTTGTAACATCTTTTCTAAATTCTACTGTTTAACGATTCGCTCTCTTCTTTTTGAAGTTTCTATCTCCCCTGTCTCTGTTTCCGGCATTGTCATTTCTGCGGTTTCCGCCTCCCGTTTCTTTTGTTGCAGCAAAAGCAGGAGCCAAATCCTTCTTGCCATAAATCTCGCCACGGCAAATCCATACTTTAATGCCTAACAAGCCAACTTTGGTTAATGCTTCAGCAAGTGCATAATCAATATCAGCTCTAAACGTATGTAAAGGAGTTCTACCTTCCTTATACATTTCCGAACGGGCCATTTCCGCACCATTCAAACGTCCGGATACTTGCACTTTAATACCTTCCGCACCCATTCTCATGGTAGAGGCTATCGCCATTTTAATTGCACGGCGGTAAGCAATCTTTCCTTCTAATTGACGAGCAATATTATTTGCAACAATCACAGCATCCAACTCTGGTCTTTTGATTTCAAAAATATTAATTTGTACTTCCTTATCGGTAATTTTCTTCAACTCTTCTTTTAACTTGTCAACTTCCTGACCTCCTTTACCAATAATTATACCCGGGCGTGATGTACAAACTGTAATTGTAATCAATTTTAACGTACGCTCTATAATGATACGCGATACACTGGCTTTAGCAAGACGGGCATTTAGATATTTACGGATTTTACTGTCTTCCAGTAACGTATCCCCATAATTCTTACCGCCATACCAATTGGAATCCCAACCACGGATAATTCCTAAACGATTACTAATCGGATTTACTTTTTGTCCCATCTACAATTAATTTTGACTATCGTTTATACTTCGTGTATCAACAAACAGAGTTACATGATTCGAACGTTTACGAATTCTGTATCCTCTTCCTTGCGGAGCCGGACGCATCCTTTTCAATGTCGTAGCATTATCTACCGTTATTGAAGATACGAACAACTCGCCTTCTCCTGCTTTACGCTCATTCTTCTGTTCCCAGTTAGCAATGGCCGAACGAAGCAATTTTTCTACTCTTGCTGCAGCTTCTTTATTTGAAAACTTCAAAACACCTAATGCTCTGGACACTTCCATCCCGCGAATCATATCTACAACGAGACGCATCTTACGCGGAGAAGTCGGCACATTCCGCAATTTTGCGAAATACATGTTTTTTTGTGCTTCTTTTCTTGCTTCTGCTGATATTCTTTTTCTAGCACCCATTTTATTTGATCATTATTTTTTCTTATTACCAGCGTGACCACGGAAAGTACGTGTCGGAGAAAATTCGCCCAACTTATGCCCCACCATGTTCTCGGTTACAAAAACAGGAATAAATTTATTTCCATTATGAACTGCAATCGTATGCCCTACAAAATCAGGCGAAATCATTGAAGCTCTTGCCCATGTCTTAATGACAGTTTTCTTTCCTGTCTCATTCATCGTCAAGACTTTCTTTTCAAGCTTTACGTTAATATACGGGCCTTTTTTTAGTGAACGACTCATAGTTTACTTAATTAATCAGATTACTTTTTCCTTCTTTCAATAATATACTTTGAAGAATGTTTCTTCGGAGCCCTTGTCTTCAAGCCCTTAGCATATAAGCCCTTGCGCGATCTCGGATGACCTCCGGAAGCGCGTCCTTCACCACCGCCCATTGGGTGGTCAACCGGGTTCATAACAACCCCACGGTTACGCGGACGGCGTCCCAACCATCTGGAACGACCGGCTTTACCTGATTTTTCAAGACCATGGTCTGAATTTCCTACACTACCAACTGTTGCTTTACATGCAGCCAGAATCTTTCTTGTTTCACCGGAAGGCATTCTGATAATTACATAATCGCCTTCTCTTGACGTCAACTGGGCAAAACCTCCGGCCGAACGTACGAATTTGGCGCCTTGTCCCGGACGAAGCTCAATATTGTGAATAATAGTACCCACAGGAATATTTGCCATCGGCAATGTATTTCCCACTTCGGGCGCTACGTTGCTGCCTGAAATCACTGTCTGGCCAACTTCCAGTCCGTTCGGGGCAATGATATAACTCTTTGCTCCGTCTGCATAATACAACAATGCAATACGAGAAGTACGATTCGGATCATACTCGATTGATTTTACTGTTGCCGGAATGCCATCCTTATTTCTCTTGAAATCGATAATCCTGTACTTTTTCTTATGTCCGCCGCCAATATAGCGCACGGTCATCTTACCTGTGTTGTTACGGCCACCCGTACGATTCTTACCTTTTACAAGAGACTTCTCTGGTGTACTTGCAGTGATTTTATCAAATGCACCAATAACTTTGTGTCTCTGCCCCGGTGTTGTGGGCTTTAATTTACGTATTCCCATTTCCTTTTTTAGATATTACTAAAGAAATCAATTATATCTCCGTCTTTCAATGTAACGATTGCTTTCTTAAAAGACGTTTGTTTACCGTTGATGGTACCTGCTTTAGTATAACGCGTTTTACGTTTACCCGAATAATTCATGGTATTTACATCTATTACGGTAACACCATACATTTCTTCAACCGCTTTTCTAATTTCCAGCTTGTTGGCATCAGGAGAAACCCGTAAACCATAGCGATTTGGCATCTTCTCTGTTATCGCCGACTGTTTTTCTGTTATGATAGGTTTTATAATAATTCCCATTTTTTTACTCCTTACGCATTAAAAAGTTTTTCAATAACTGCTACCGAACTTTCCGTAATCACCAGATTAGCAGCATCCAATACTCTGTACGTATTTAACTCGGAAGCGGCAATCACACTCGCTTTCTTCAAGTTACGTGCAGACAGATAAATAGTCTTGTTGTTTTCAGGTAAAACCAGTAACAATTTCTTATCGCCAACATTCAGGCTCTTAGCCATGGAGATGAAATCTTTTGTTTTCGGAACTTCCATCGTAATGTCTTCAACAATCACAATCGCATTACCTTTCGCTTTATAAGCCAAAGCCGACTTACGCGCCAGACTTTTTACCTTTTTATTCAATTTGAAGCTATAGTCTCTTGGTTTCGGGCCAAAAACACGGGCTCCACCCACCAAAACCGGTGAATTAATATCGCCGCGGCGAGCGCCTCCGCCCCCTTTCTGACGAATCAATTTACGTGTGCTGCCAGACATATCACTTCTTTCTTTCGCCTTATGCGTTCCCTGGCGTTGATTGGCCATATACTGTTTTACATCCAGATAAATAGCATGGTCATTAGGCTCAATGCCGAAAATCGCATCATTTAAAGTTACCTTTCTTCCGGTATCTTCACCTTTAATATTTAATATGCTCAGTTCCATTATTTCTCAATTAATACGATTGAACCTTTTGCTCCCGGTACAGATCCTTTAAGCAATAAAAGATTATGTTCAGGCATCACCTTGATTACTTCCAGATTCTGGATAGTAACGCGTTCATTACCCATTTGTCCGGCCATACGCGTACCTTTAAATACCTTTGCAGGATACGAACAAGCGCCTATTGAACCCGGAGCACGTAAACGATTGTGCTGCCCGTGTGTAGACTGGCCTACGCCACCAAATCCATGACGTTTTACAACACCTTGGAATCCTTTACCTTTAGATGTACCTATTACATCTACAAATACGGCATCATTCAAATAATCCACGGTGATCACATCACCCGGATTATACGCATTTTCAAAATTCTTGAACTCGGCCAAGTGTCTCTTGGGGGTTACACCCGCTTTCTCAAAATGACCCATTTCGGGCTTCGTTGTGTGTTTCTCTTTTTTATCTTCGAAACCCAACTGTACAGCCTCATAGCCATCTCTCTCAAGCGTTTTAATTTGTGTAACGACGCAAGGACCCACTTCGATAACAGTGCATGGAAGATTTTTTCCCTCGGCGCTGAAAACGGATGTCATTCCGATTTTTTTTCCTAATAATCCTGGCATTTCGCTAAATTTTTAATTATCACACTTTAATTTCAACTTCAACACCGCTGGGTAATTCCAGCTTCATCAATGCATCAACTGTTTTAGCAGTTGAGCTGTAAATATCAATCAATCTCTTATAAGAAGAGAGTTCGAACTGCTCGCGCGACTTTTTATTCACGAATGTAGAGCGGTTCACAGTAAAAATACGCTTGTGTGTAGGGAGAGGAATCGGCCCACTTACAACCGCGCCTGTTGCTTTTACTGTCTTTACGATTTTCTCCGCTGATTTATCAACCAATGAATAATCGTAAGATTTCAATTTAATTCTAATTTTCTGGCTCATCAATTAATTTGCAAATGTTAATTATTAATTATTATTAACCGGGGAAAGAGCCATTCCCTCCCCCGGTAATTTATCATTTTATTAAATCCACACGACCTTTCACTTCAGTTAATACCTGTTTTGCAATAGAGCTTGACAACTCTGCATAGTGTGAAAACTGCATAGAAGACGTTGCACGCCCGGAAGTAATCGTACGTAAAGCCGTTACATAACCAAAGGTTTCCGCCAATGGCACTTTTGCTTTAACAATACGGGCGCCTGTACGGCTTGTTTCCATACCTTCCACTTGTCCGCGTCGTTTATTTAAGTCTCCAATCACATCCCCCATACTTTCTTCCGGAGTAACTACTTCTATTTTCATGATGGGTTCCATCAAGGTTGGGCCTGCTTTCTCGGACGCGTTTTTAAATGCCTGGATAGCGCATATTTCATACGATAACTGGTCTGAGTCTACGGTATGATACGAACCGTCGATAAGCGTAACTTTCAGTTGGTCTAACGGATACCCGGCCAATACGCCATTTTTCATGGCTTTCAAAAAACCTTTCTGAACAGATGGAATAAATTCTTTCGGAATATTCCCCCCTTTCACTTCGTCGATAAATTGCAATTCGTCTTCGAAATCCGAATCTGCCGGCCCTACACGGACAATGATATCGGCAAATTTACCGCGGCCTCCGGATTGCTTTTTATACACTTCACGAAGCTCAACCGTTTTAGTAATAGCCTCCTTATAGGTTACTTGCGGACGGCCCTGATTACATTCTACCTTAAACTCACGGCGCAAGCGGTCAATGATAATATCAAGGTGAAGCTCTCCCATACCACTAATCACTGTTTGCCCGGTATCTTCATTCGTCTGAACACGGAAAGTAGGGTCTTCTTCAGCCAATTTGCCTAATCCCATCCCTAATTTATCCAGGTCTTTCTGTGTTTTAGGCTCTATGGCAATACCAATAACCGGCTCAGGAAATTCCATTGATTCCAATACAATCGGATGGTTTTCGTCACAAAGCGTATCGCCCGTACGAATATCTTTAAAACCAACACCCGCGCCAATATCGCCACAACCAATCAGTTCCATTGGATTCTGTTTGTTAGAGTGCATCTGGAACAAACGTGAGATACGTTCTTTCTTCTCAGAGCGCGAATTATATATGTACGAACCGGCATGTAATTCGCCGGCATATACACGGAAGAAGCATAAACGCCCTACATAGGGGTCAGTAGCAATCTTAAAGGCTAAGGCTGTCAACGGCTCGCCGGACTGAGGTTTACGAACAATTATTTTACCCGGGTCATTGGGGTCTGTCCCTTCGATACTGTCCGTATCCAGCGGACTCGGCAAATAAGCGCAAACCGCATCCAACAAGGTTTGGACGCCCTTGTTTTTAAACGATGAACCACAGATCATCGGATTAATCTGCATGGATAATGTCCCTTTGCGAATAGCTGCCCTGATTTCATCCTCCGTAATCGTTGAAGGGGCGTCAAAGAATTTTTCCATCAAAGCATCATCACATTCAGCCAATGTTTCAAGCATCTTTTCTCTCCATTCATCCGCTTCGGCTTTCAAATCGGCGGGAATTTCTTCTATCGAATATTCAGCGCCCATTGTTTCGTCATGCCAGAAAGTAGCCTTCATGGTTATCAGGTCTACTACGCCTTTAAATTTCTCCTCTGCACCGATAGGTATTTGTATCGGACAAGGACTTGCCCCTAATACATCTTTAACCTGACGAACTACTTCAAAAAAATTAGCGCCTGAACGGTCCATTTTATTTACATAACCAATTCTCGGCACATTATATTTATCAGCTTGGCGCCATACGGTTTCCGACTGAGGTTCTACGCCCCCCACCGCGCAAAAAGCAGCAACCGCTCCGTCAAGAATACGTAAGGAACGCTCTACCTCAACAGTAAAGTCTACGTGTCCCGGAGTGTCAATAAGATTTATTTTAAATTTATTATTATCGTAATTCCAGAAAGTTGTTGTAGCAGCAGACGTAATCGTAATCCCACGCTCCTGTTCCTGCTCCATCCAGTCCATAGTGGCAGCGCCATCGTGCACCTCGCCTATTTTGTGTGTCAGGCCTGTGTAGAAAAGAATACGTTCTGAGGTCGTAGTCTTTCCCGCATCAATATGCGCCATGATACCGATGTTTCTTGTAAATTTTAAAAGTTCGTCACTTTTTGCCATTGTCTTTTTAATTCTCCTGTTACTTATTTAAAACCTAAAGTGGGCAAAAGCACGGTTGGCTTCTGCCATACGATGCATATCTTCTTTCCTTTTAAAAGCGCCTCCTTGATTATTAAACGCATCTACAATCTCTGCAGATAATTTATCCGACATCGTTTTACCGCCTCTCTTACGAGCATAGAGGATAAGATTTTTCATTGAAATTGACTCTTTACGATCCGGGCGTATCTCAGTTGGGACCTGAAATGTAGCGCCACCTACCCGGCGGGATTTCACTTCTACTTGTGGCGTAATATTATCGAGCGCAGCTTTCCAAATTTCGAGTGCGGATTTTTCTTCATTTGCCAATTTGGCCTTTACATTTTCCAAGGCAGAATAGAAAATACCATAAGCGATATTCTTCTTGCCATCATACATTAAATGGTTTACGAATTTCGTAACCTTTACATCACCGTAAACAGGGTCTGGTAATACCTGTCTTTTCTTTGGTTTTGCTTTTCTCATTTCGTTTTCAAAATTTTTGTTCTTGTTTCTTGGTTGCCTCTGTTTTTTAGCCTTCAACGATTCCTCCGAATCATTTACTCAACCCTAATAAGCCTTTCCAAATAACTCAAACCAGCTTTAATACTTAATTTAAAATCTCAGTTTGAAGGGATAAATTACTTCTTCTTAACCGGGGCTTTCGTTGCGCCGGCCTTAGCTACAGCTCCTGGTTTCGGGCGCTTAGCTCCATATTTGGAGCGCCTTTGCGTACGGCCATTTACTCCAGCGGTATCCAACGTTCCACGTACAATATGATAACGTACCCCCGGAAGGTCTTTCACACGACCGCCACGTACAAGTACAATCGAGTGTTCTTGCAGGTTATGCCCTTCTCCCGGAATATAAGAGTTCACCTCTTTACCATTTGTTAAACGTACTCTCGCTACTTTACGCATTGCAGAGTTAGGTTTTTTAGGGGTCGTTGTATACACTCTCACACATACGCCACGTCTTTGCGGACAAGCGTCCAATGCCGGAGATTTACCTTTAACCACTAAAGTTTCCCTTCCTTTTCTCACTAATTGCTGAATTGTAGGCATTTTTTTTCTTTTTAAACTTTGAATGTATTTTAACTATTATTTCTTCCGTTTTTTATTTCAGGCTGCAAAAATACACATTATTTCCGAATAACCAGCAGGTTAAACGTAAAATATATGTTTTTTTCAGCGCGAAAACGGCACAAAGATAGCTATTTGTCTCCTTTGCCCCATAAACGGCTCTGCACTATTTTGATGTATTTAAGTTTTTTTTGCTATTAAAAAGAAAGTTTATAACTAATATCCGACAGCATGCTCCGTA
>JAIRKZ010000134.1 GCA_031259845.1 Tannerellaceae bacterium
ATATGGCGGCATGTTTACCCTTGACTGACAAGTTCACGCGGGGATATTTACTCACGAATAATCAATGTGCTTCCTTCCGTATGGGATACAAATTCGGGGGCGTACTGGCATTGCAGGGTGGCGATGCCTCCGGCGTATGTGCCTGTACGCGAAACGAACGCCTGGTATTCGATAACATGGGTTCCGGCGGGAAGCCTGTCGAAATAGAAATGTTCCGATGCGTCCCGGGGGGCGTGGTAATACAGGAGGCCATCCATAAACCGGTAACCGGATAGCTGCGAGGCCGGCTCGAAGCATCCCGGGCGGGTATCTTTCAGGCTTACGTATTCCATCTCGCGGTCTGTGCGAAGGGTGAGTCTTACCACTACCTTGCAGCCTGTGCGAAGCGGGCTGCCGGGGGTAAGGGGCGTGATTTGCCGCAGGGCGCCGTTGCCGGTTTCGATGAATAGCTTCTTTTCCACGCTCAGCGCTCCGGTTTGTTTTTCTATCCTGTCTACAGATTCGAAGTATTGGCTATAGACGGCTCCCCATGCCGGCGCGTTGCCCCGTTTGCGGATGGATACGGCGTTCAGGGCCGTTGTGACGTTGTTTCCCCTCACTACTTCTTTGATATATCCTGTGGCTGTTTCGCCCAGAGCGGTATCGAACGTTTTATCGCCCCAGTTTATAATGGATTTATTTCCTTCGGTCAGCCAGTCGGTTCCGGTGGAGAGGATGCTGTAAACAGCGTTTACGGTAGACGGTACGGTTTCCCACCTTTGCGTTTGTTTCCGGTTGAGGAGCCATTGTTTCATACGGTCTGTTTCTTCCGTATCCGTACCTGTTTCTGCGAATGCGGCCATTAGCAACGCATGTACGTCGAGGGGGGAGTGGAAGAAGTTGTTTTCGCGTTTGTTGTTCGCCCAATACATTCCCTGTCCGGGGGATGTTGTGGCCGTTTTGCGCAGCCAGGCGAGTATCTTTGCGGCCACGTCTTTTTTACCGTTGCGATGCATCAGCAGGGCTATCTGTCCTTTTTCGTACAGGGATGCTTTCGCCCAGTGTTTTTCCGCCTGACTGGTAAAGAAACGGATGCTTTCGCGGGCGTCGCCCTTTTCGGGAATATCGCGGTAGAGGCTTCTTACGTACAGGTAGTTTACCTGCCGGGCGGAAGGGATATAATTGGCGGAGGCTATCCCCGCTTTTCTCAGCGCGTGGTACTCCTGCAGGATTGAATTGTCTAAATAGTCGAGCGCTTTCGCCTGCATTTCTTTCTCCTGCGGGCCATATTGAACGGCGCTTAAACGCGTCAGTTGCGCCATGCCGTTCAGTATAAAGAGCGTTGTGCCGTGGTTTGGCCAGAAGCCTTTGAACCATCCCCATCCGCCGGATTCGTGCTGTTGCTCAAGTAATACGTTAAGGGCGGCCTCCCGCAGGCTGCTGGCGCTGTTTACGTCAAATAATAAAGAGAGGCGTTGCTTTTGCTCCGTTTCCGATTGGGCGTCCAGCGCCCAGGGGGTTTCTTGCAGCAATACGTTCTTTAGCTCTTCGTTTTTCTCCAGGTTGGAAAGGCGTGCAGAGGCTGTTCCGCCTTGCGCCGCCCACTGTTCGGTTACTTTTTTGATGCGTGGGTTTGATTGGGCAATCCAGGCGGCTACCGTGTTGCTATACCAGGCGGCAAACCATGAAATAACATTGTCGTTATCCGGCCTGCTAATCGCGGGCAGCGCCTGTACGGCATACCAGGCGGGATTGTCGCTATATTCAAGCGTCAGGGCATACGGGCGGCGGGTGGCCGACGCCTTTCCGCCGGCTACGCTAATCTGTTGTTCGCCTTCTTTCAAAAGGAAGAAGGGAGAGCTTTCCGTTACCAGCAGTTCATTGGGCAATACGGGCAATAGATGCTGTTCGCCGTCGCTGCCGGTTTCGGAATCGGCCATGATGCGTATACCCGTCAAATCCTGCCGGGGGGGGATGGTAATTGTCCACGAAACCGTTTCCATACCCTTCGGCTGTAAAGAAAATGGCTTTTGCGCCTGGCTGGGGCATGCAAGCGGTTCGTCGTTGGCGGGGTTGAATAATTCGAGGCGAGCCAGCCCTTCCGTTGCTTTATCAGACAAATTTATGATTTGGGCGGAAATACTAACTTCGTCGCCGCTACGTACGAAGCGGGGCAGGTTGGGGAGTATCATCAATGGCTTTTGGGTGACAACTTCGTGCGCCCACCATCCGGACTTTACATCTTTGGTATGCGCCAGGGCCTGTAGCTTCCATGCCGTATGGCTTTCGGGGATGGTAAAGCGGACAGACACCGTCCCTTCCCTGTCTGTAGTAAGCATAGGGAAGAAAAAAGCCGTTTCGTTGAAATTCGTACGAAGGGCAGGGGGCAGGGGGGGCGTTTCCTGTGTTGCAGGCGGGGCGGGCATTTCTTCCCCGGCGCTGTCGTCTTGCGGAGCGGCGGCGTCTTGCAGGATGGCAGCTTCCTGTAAAGGGGCTGTTTTTGCTGCCGATGCTCTCATCATCACAGGGCCTGCGTTTGTAGCGTATGCCCGCCTGAAGTCTAACATACCCTGCCAGTCGAGAGGAGCGCAGGTAAAGGAAGGCACGCGCGTTGTTTCCGCCGGTTGCGAGGCGTGTCCTGTGCGAACGCCCAATCCTCCCCCTCCCGCGAAACGCCCGTAGAAGAGCGAACGGTGGGCTGCGGGTGAAAAATACCAGGCAAACGGCATTATCTTGTCCAGTGCAGCGTCATACATCCCTGCTAAAACTTCGGCTGAGGCGGCGGTTGAATCGGCATGCTGTATCCGGAATGTCCAGCTTTCGCTGCTTCCCGGCAGCAGACGGTTGCGGAATGTTTCCGGCTTAATGGTAAGGCTCTTGTCAGGGAGGCGCTTTTGTATGGGTATTAGCTGCGTGTACAACTTCCCTTCCTTTACGAATGTGAACGACGCCGTTATGCCGTCGCCATAACTTTCGAGGAACGGAATACGGAACGTACGGTTTTCATTACTGAGTTCAATCCGCTGGCGCGCTACGTTTTTATTGTGGGTAAATAATTCGTATAAGATATAAGCTTTTTTATCAGACGTGCCGAACAGGATGGTAGCTTCTTCCCCCGGCAGGCAACCGGCGGCATTTCCGGGCAATACCCATGTATGGGTAAATACCGGCGGACGCTTATCCTGTGTGCCGTACAAGATAAAGTCTTCGGAATAATCTATCGTGCGCCCTTTGCTGTCCAGGGCTGTCAGGCGCAGGCGTAAACGTCCCGAAGGCAGTTTGCCGAACGTTTCCTTTCCCCATGTTGTATCTGTGGAGAATGTACCCTGGGCCAGCGTTTTCCCTTCGAGGGTTGTTATTTGACAGGTTCCTTTAGCCGGCGTTTCTTCTCCGTTGAGCGTCATTGCGCTGATTTTTACAACAGCCGATTCTTTTGCCATTTGTTTTTTTATATCGGTAGAAAGAATCATACTCCTGTCGCCGACAGAGAACGTGGAAAGCGCTTCCTGCGTTTCGTTTTTACTGTCGGTTACAGACACTTTCACGTCGTAACTTTGAAACGAAAGGGGGAACCCGCCGTAACTTTTTTCAGGGCGGAACGTAAAGGAAAACGTCCCGTCGCCATTGATCGTTGCCTTTCCCTGCGCTACCTGCTCTTCCACCCTGTCGCTATGATAGAAACGAAACCAAAACGGCCTTTTTATAATACGGTAGGTAATATCCGCCTGCTGAAGCGCCACGCCCGAAAAGGTTTGCGCCTTGCCCGTTATCTCCACTTCATCGCCAAAAGCCACTTCCCCTTTTACCTTATCCAGTTCAATCTTGAAAGTGGGGCGTTTGTATTCTTCCACCCGTATGGAAACGGAGCCGTTAGGAGAAACAAGCGTAAATTGCCCGGTAAGCGCCTGCCCCGGCAACGTAAATTCGCCGGTGAAGGAGCCATAGCCGTTCGATGTAAACGATTTAGTGGCCACCTCCCGGTAATTCGCATCGCGGAGCGTTATTTCAAAACGTTTGCCTGCCGCCACTTGCGGATTGTCTGTATCATTCGTGTAGGCAATTCCCTTAAAGAATACGGTTTGCCCCGGGCGGTAGATGCCCCTGTCTGTCAGCAACCGCACTTCCGTATTCGCCTGATTGCCGGGATAGCTGCGCCTGCCGGTATAAACACTTGTTGCAAAAGCCGAAGAGTCGCCGGCTACATGGGCCTGGCAGGCTCTTATATCGTCTCTTTCAGGTAAGGCGGCCAAACCGTCTTTGCCGGTTTTAACGGCGCCTGTCTTTATCAGTGCATTGTATTCGTTTGTGTAATAAGTAACGGTAGCGCCGCAGACCGGTTTGCCGGTCAGGTAATCGGTTACCAATAGTTCCATTGTTCCCTGCGGGGCTGTTCTCGATGCGAGGGCCAGGCGCGTAACGCTAAACAGGTTATTTATTTTTATGTCTTTGCCCGGAGAGGTGATAACGTATTCATATAGCCCGGGTTCGTCCATCCGGATAGATACGCTTGAATCGGCGCTCGTATATGAATTTTTACATTCAAGCGTGAAAGAGATTTCCTTCACTAATTCACCGGGAGTGTTTTTCTTTTCTATATAAGGTAAGGTATCTTCTATTGTTTTTTTACTGCGGTAGATTTGTACGGTTATATGAGGGATGTGGGTGTAATGGATGGTTAGTTCCAGACTCCTTCCGGGATATACGGTGTTGTTGCTTTGTATTTGCAAAACGGGTTCTTCCATCTCCGCCAGCCGGTTTGTAATAATCCCTATCCGTTCGTAATCCGGATAGCGTGCGATGGCGTCTTTGCACAATTGGTATTGAAGCGTACGGACAGAATCGGCTGTTTCCGGTTTGTACGATTTGTTTTGCAGCAGTTCCAGTTTGGCCTGTATGACTTCTACAACGTACGGTTTATCCCTGTATACATTTATAAGACTGTCTACAAACGCTTCATATTTCGCCTCTTCCCCGGGTGAAGAGCCGTTACGGTATCGCCCATAAGCCAAAAGTACCGGTATCAGTGATTTGATGTCGTTCTTTTGCTCATAGTAAGCAATCAGGCCCTGGTACGTTTTGTCCGAAGGCAGGATATCGATGGCGCGAAAAGCAAGAAATTCATAAAGCGTAGGGCGCAAAGGCATTGTCTCTCCCGCAACGGACATAATATCCTTAAACGCCGCCGTTCCCGTTTGGCGCAACAACTGTTCAGGTTCCAGCGAAGCGTCAAGCTCTTCCTTTATCCTGCCGGTAAAAAGATTAGGCGCCCATTCCCTGATATCATCAGGCACAAATCCCTGAACCGGCGTACGGCGCTCTATCTTCCATTTGTTTATCTGCCAGTAATGGTTATACATCTCGGCAAGCATTGAATGCAGCAAAGCAACCGTTGCCGTATCCGTTTGTTTACCCAGATAGCTTTCTACCTCTCCGATAAGGTCGGGAAAGCGGTCTTCATCCACCTCAAGCTTTCCCTTCATCTCGCCGATAAGCGACTTAATCAGCGCGGCTGTATGGTCCATCTTGTTTTCGTTTGAAATGGGTGTCGCTCTCAAAACAGTTGTGAAAAAGAGAAGGAAGAGAAAAAAGTAGTTAAGGAGAAAATAGCCCGGTTCTATATTCTTTTTCATATTCTTTTCCATTTTCTTGCCTCCTTTAACTACTTGTTACTTACTTCCGTTGATTACTTTTTCCGCAAATATGTATGAAACGTATACGCATGTGCATGCCTTTCGTCGGCAGGGTGATATTCGCGTTCTCCTACTATTTCTTCCCATTCGTCGAAATTAATTTCGGGGAAGAAGATATCTGCATCTTCAAATACGTGGTGTACGCGCGTCAGGTATAATTTGTCGGCTAATGGAAGCGCCTCTTTATAGATCATAGCGCCGCCAATCATGAATACCTCCTCTTCTTTTTCACAAAGCTCAAAGGCGTCTTGCATGGAGTTACAAACAAATACGTCGATAAAACTTTCCGGGGGCAGGGTAGTCAGCACAATGTTTTTACGGTTAGGTAAAGCGCCTTTGGGAAGGGATTCGAAAGTGCGCCGCCCCATTACGACAGCATGGCCTGTGGTTGCGCCTTTGAAACGTTGCATGTCATAAGGCAAGTTCCATAGCAACTTGTTTTTCCCACCAATAGCATTCTTCTCGTCAACTGCTGTGATAATTGAAATCATACTCATAAGCTTACAATTTAGAAATAATTTATCATTTTCGTAAAATAATCAAACGGCCACCACTCCTTTTATATGCGGATGAGGGTCGTAGCCTGTCAGGTTGAAATCTTCGTATTGAAAACGAAAGATATCTGTTACATGGGGATTTATTTCCATCATGGGAAGTATTTTAGGTTTCCGGCTTATTTGAAGCCTTACCTGTTCGAGGTGATTGCTATATATATGCGCATCGCCCAGCGTATGGACAAAATCCCCGGCTTTCAGCCCGGTAACCTGCGCCATCATTTGCAGCAACAAAGCATACGATGCAATATTAAACGGTACGCCCAGGAATATATCGGCGCTGCGCTGATACATTTGCAGGCTCAGCCGCCCGCCCGCTACATAAAATTGAAAAAAAACGTGACAGGGGGGGAGGTTCATATTCTCCAAATCGCCTACATTCCATGCACTGACAATAATCCGGCGCGAGTCCGGCGATTCTTTTATCATCCGTACAGCCTCTGCAATCTGGTCGATAGCCCCGCCTTTATAATCCGGCCACGAACGCCACTGATATCCGTATATATGCCCCAGATTGCCATCGGCGTCCGCCCATTCGTTCCAGATACGCACATCGTTCTCCTGAAGGTATTTCACATTCGTGTCTCCCTTTAAAAACCAAAGAAGTTCATAGATAATAGACTTCACGTGCAGTTTTTTAGTTGTTAGCAGGGGAAAGCCATCTTCCAAATTGAACCGCATCTGATGTCCGAAAATACTTAGTGTCCCTGTACCCGTGCGGTCTTCTTTTACTACACCTTCCTTCAATACCCGTCCGAGCAGCTCTACATATTGTCTCATCCTTGTTATTTTGGTAGAATGCAAATGTACGAAAGTGATTTATATAAACCAAGAAAATCTTGTACCATTACATTTCCTCGTCATGAGGCTGTCGAATATCGTTCCCATGTGATTTCTCCCGTTATACCTGTAGTGATATTTATCAGGATAGCCTTGCAAGTGTTCCTTTGAGCAATGGTGATGTATTCCTCGCAGCCATTCTTGTATATTTGTTATATGTATAATGCAGTTCGAAAAAAAAATACACAGACCCTGGTCCTATTGATTAAAAAAATATTATATCTTTTCTTTGTCAAGTATTAAAATGATAAAGAGGAAAAGGTCTCATTTGCCTTAGCGGTTATCTCCATTTAGATATAAGCATCCTCTTTATCTTTAATAAACAGAGGCAAGGGAGATATTTTGATCGTATTGTTTTGATTTAATAGGACCAGTTGTGATAAGTTTTCGTTTTTTGTTTCTCCCCTTGCTCTTTGTTCATTCTCTGTTCATTCTCTATTCTCCGATGTGTACAATCTTTCCTGTATGATTTATACGTACCTTAACGATTTCCTTCAACTTCTTGGGAGACAGTATTCTTTTCCATGTAACATCACTTAATATAGATGCACTATCTTTTACGCTAGTTTCAAGATGGTGTCTGAAAGTATAATCTTTAGTACCGATCTTTTGCACTCTATATAAATTCGGACTTATGATGTGATATTTTTCCGCATCCAACAAATCTGTTTCATTAGGATTAAATCCTGTTCTTTCATTCGGGAATACAAAATATTCGTTTTGCTTCATGCTAAAAAGGAATTGCCAGCCTTCACTATGTTTATATTCTTTGTCAATAACCGGTAAATTCATATTAACCCGTGCTACGGCCTCGAAAAATGAGACTACCTTTTCCTGTAAATTTCCATCAGCATCACGATATATAGCAACATGGTGGTTATTCCCGGTATTAACAAAATCAATAGATTGTGTAGTACCGTTTACGGGATTTATTTTTTGTTTTTCAATTAGTTTCTTATCTTTAATAAAATTGCCGTTTTCATCTTTGAGTGGTTCATTTTTCATATTTAACAAATTACGATCTTTGTCTCTCTTATCGTGCAATGACTCAACATTGCTTATTCCAGAGATGGTAACTTTCTTTATAGATATCCCTTTTTCTTTATTCAGCCAGATTGGATTTTCATCCAAATTGGAGAAAGCTTTTTTCGAATCGCCATCATATCTTTCTAAGCGTGTTTTCAGTATTCGCTTAATCTTCGAATCAATTACCTTCTCTATTTTTAAATCCGGCGAAATATCTTTACGAATGGTATAAATAATTTCAAATGTTAAAGTTTTGACTTTTTCGGGCAGTTTTTCAGTTTTTGCGTCGTCAATGAAAACAGGATTTTTAGCAGGCGCATTTTTACTCCCAAACGCTTTTTTCGGGTCGCCTCCATTTTCATTCAGGCGTTTGAGTAAGGCATCGCGATAGGCAGGTTTACTGACCGTCAATATTTTATCTTTATTGAATGTTGTGCCTACTTTTTCTTCTTTCACAACAGGCTGCTTCTGGCTTCCATATATTGTTTCTAAGTGTAACTGTCCTCTTGGTGTAAGTTGAACCTTCTTGTTTGTACTTCCGTTTTTTTTCGTTGTATTGATATTTTTCGTAACGACTTTATTTTTCGTCTTAATCGAAATCAATATACTTTCCAGATGACGTTTTGCCTCTGTACGAAATTCGGCAAGAGGCATTATTGGTGGTTTAAAACGCAGCTTATTCTTTTTGTCTCTCTCCAAATAGTTTTTTTCAATACTCAACACATCTCTTGTATTTAAAACAACATCTTCCGTTGTTATTGTAAAATTATCCCGTTCTTCCTTTTCGGTATTGGAAACCGTCATATTTTCATCTATTCTACGAGCATTAAGATTGTTGAGGTATTGAATGAATTGTCGTTTAGTAAATGCTACAGTCAAAGCATCCATCGCGTGGTGACGATGGTCGTTGCGTTTTGACCAGTCTTTAATTTTCTTTACATATCTTATTTCTCCTGTTTCATAATCAATATGCTCTTCATATTCTACCAAACCAAGTTGTTCATACTTCGGAAAATTTATCTCTTTCATTACATCAACTAATTGCCAATCTTCACGCAACCGTTCTGTAATCGAGCCTGTTGTACTTACCACAAATTTTACCAAATCGCCAAGTATTCGTTTTGCTTCTTTTGTAATATACTGAGTATTAGCCAGGTCTCGATTGATAAAACCATCAGGCAAATCTTTCTCGCTCATTACAAGTTTACCGAGTTTTCCCGAATAGTATTTTTCAATAATTATCAAATCCTGTTCAGTATCGCTTAAGCTTTCCCATTTATCTTTTTGTTCTTTCTTTTTCAAACTTCTGACATGTTCTTTTTTCAAACTGTCAAAAGTTTTAGTTTCTGTTTCGATTCTCTGTGTTCGCTTATTAACCCGTGTTGTCGTTTTTGTTCCGTAAACAGAAATTATTCTTTTAATATAGTCCTGCAAACCACTCTCTCCGTATTTTTCTTTTATATAATCAATAGCGGTTTTATTCCCCTTGTCAATATTTATGCTACGCAATTCAAGGGTTTTATTTGAAAACGAATCGTCAAAAAGTTTAGATTGAGGAATAATATGCTCTATATCAAATTCTTTGCTAAACAAGTTTTTACCTGAGATTTCAGTATTTGAATACAATGTTTTATAGCTATTTGGTGCAAGTTCCTGCCAAAGCTTGTAACGTATAATATCATTGCGACTTGGGTTTTTCAAACCAAAGTCAGTTTTTAATATTTCCTGGATTTTTATAATTGCCTCCGTATTCCCTTTGAGATTCTCAGTCAGTAAAATACGTTCGTTGGCACTTTTCTTTAATTCGCGAGCCAGTTCGATACGGATTTCGTCAGGCTTTCCGTAGGTATCAATGATTGCATTGATTACATTTATCATCTGATTCAAAATCTTCTCAACAACAGGATTTCGCAAAGAATTTTTAGGGATATTTTCTAACCTCTCTTTGTAAACTTTTCTCTCTAATTCTTCTGTTGTTAAAGAGTTTTTAGAATGTTTTCCATAGACGTAAGCACAAGCAGTTGCATAATCTTCACCCTCTTTCATCCTTGGCAAGATTTTGCGAATTGCTTTTGCAGACAAAGAGCCGTAATCGTTTTGAAAAGTTACATGCGCCAGAATTGAAGCAGCTGGTTTGTCAAAATTATAATCCGTCATTAACTTATTGATAAGGCTTTCGTCACCTGTATTTGATTTGTCACCTTCAAAAGAATATAACAAATGCCACAGATTGAACATCTCACATTCTTCATAAACTATAATATTTTCACCTTTTTTATTCGTTTTCTGAATTTCTTCGGGAAATGAATATCGTAAAATATCGGTATTGTAGCCAAGTTCACTGAAAACCCCTGTTAATGCAGTAATGACTTTATCAGCAGGTTCTTTTAAATCAATTTCTTTTTCTGAAAGCCCAATAATCTCCTGATATTTCTTAAATAGTTCGGCTTGTGTTCGGTTGCCGTCAATAGAACTGAAATTCATATCAAATTCCTGCAAGTCCAACAATGAGAGAATTTGGCTTTTTTGCAATTTCTCTTTAATTGACAGTTCTTTAAACAACAATTCTTTTTGTTCTTGATTTAGCCTGCTTGCATTTGGTTTGTATTTCTTTTTCTTTTCATTTATAGGAAACACTTCAATATCATTCAATTTTTGCCAGATATTAAATTCCTGAAACAAAGGAGATGAACGTGGAATAACCCGCCGCCCGATAGTCCTTAACTTCTTTTTTCCATCCATTTCAATCTGCTTACTCTCAAATTCACAAAAACTGATCAATCCTTTCTGGCTTCTCAAACGACGTTGATAGAAAATAACAACATCGCGTATTTCCTGCTTCAGTTCTTCTGTCAGTTCTTTATGATATCCGGCTTGTTTGTCCCATATAATATTAAACTCATCCAGATAATCCTGACGATAAAACACCTGATTTTTCAGACTCATATTCGGATTCTTATCCAATTGTGTCATCAGATATTGACCTGCGGTTTGTTTATTGAAATACAATTCCTTACTACGGTCAGAAATCGCGCCCAAATAACTGCTTGAAGTATTTATCTTTGTATTGATTTCCTGTAAGCAGATAACCAATTGGTCCAACGTCAATTTTTCAGAAAGTGCTTTAACACGCCATTCTAAATTTTCTTTTTTTTGATCGTCTGCCTTACCTTCTCGCTTAATACCAACGAGTTTATGTTCCTGTTCAACTTCGATATTCCGGGCTTCCTCGTGGTTCCATTTTGCATAGGTTTCTTTCCAAACAAAATGTTTTGCGCAAATAGCCCAAACAGCATCACGCTTTTTACCCCATAATTCTTCCTTTACTTCGTCAGTCAAAATTTGTGGATAAAACTCTTTTTGTTTTGTCCAGATTTTATCGAATTCAGTTTGCAA
This sequence comes from Tannerellaceae bacterium, assembly GCA_031259845.1. Lineage (GTDB taxonomy): Bacteria > Bacteroidota > Bacteroidia > Bacteroidales > Tannerellaceae > DFXE01. The sequence goes on from JAIRKZ010000134.1 coordinate 11,486, forward strand.
ATCGGAGCGGTAGAAAACAGGCTCTTTATTGCCTTTTTGCAAGTTCTGTAATGCTAATTGTCCAGGTGTCAGATTGTCATTATATAATTGCTTGGCAATATCCATACCATCAATCAATTGTCCATCCTCTTGAGACTTGGCTTTACGACTACTTTTGTAACCGCGTTTTTTATTGATCATCAGTAGGACACGGGCAAATTCTTCTAAAGAGATTTTCTCATTTGCAGCTTTTGCCCTTAGCTTGTAAGTCTCGAAGGTAGTCCTATTCCCGTTTTCCGACAAGATGCTCTGGTTTGTGATGAAATCATGCTCTTTAAGAATTTCGATCAGGTTTTCCCGCCGGAGTTTATACCGTTGTAAGTTCCGACGCATGCTTCTTTTTAGCGTTCTTCCAGCGTTTGGGGAAATGCTTTTTCCGCTTCTAAAATCTTTATCAGGGTCTTTCGATTCTTTTCCTGTCTGAGTATTAACAAAATTATCATACTGAATTACTCTTACGCCAAGTTTGATGATTGACGATGCTTCCTCACTGTTTTCAGCCTCGTTGACCAGCGCCCATCCGATACTGCTCGTCCCTAAATCCAGTCCTAATACCTTTTTCATAAATATAACTAATTTTTTTAAGGGTTATATATAAAACACACAAGACCTTATATTATAAACTTTTGTAACAAAATCATGTTTCGTTTCACAATCTGACATTTAATGTCCAAAGGTAAATTATTTTCAACAAGTTATTGAATTTTCCAAAGAAAAAATAATTTAAATGAGGGACAAAATAGGGACAAAAAGTTTGAGAAAATAAGGAAAATAGCATAAAAGACCGAAATATAAATAATTATAAAACATTGATATATAAATATTTAATTGCTATTGTTTTTTTTATTTGATAGGTTATGTATTGGCCTTGGGTACGCGATAGCCGTGGATGCACGCCAATGAGGCGAGCAGCTGACAGTTAATGCCTTCGGCCACATCGCCGCCGGAAAAGAAAATGGAGAACCTGCCGCGGATTATATTACTATACTGATAGCCGGACAAATTCCTTATACCCAAAAAAGTTGTCTGTCAGGCTGGAGAGGTCTCGATTGTTAAATTCTTCGATGACGAGAAAAATTCCCGCAAAAAGAGTGACAGTTTGTTTTTGTAAGGTGCAATACATTGCTGTGTAAAGGTCAAACCAAGGGACAAAAAAGGCTCATGGGGAGGTGTGATTTGAAAAAATAGAGTATTTTTGCAGGCGGTAAGGATGTGTTTTTCTACATTTTATATAATGATACAATAGTCATCCGCTCTCTGAACGTTGAAATTAATAGCAAAAAAATAAAAATGATGCACGTGAGAAATTATTTTTTATTATTCCTGGTTGTTCTGGCTGCAATCGTATCCGGGTGTAACAAGGATGAGAAATTGGACGACGACGAAACCAAAGCAGAGGCGAGGCGGATTAGCCGCATCGACCGGTATGATGAAGAACAGAATAAAGTGGGTCTTTGTGCTTTAACGTATGATTCTCAAGGCAAGATAGCGGAGGTAGCGTCTGACTATCTTTATTCTGAAAATCCTGAATGGGAATGGAGAGAACGTTATTCCTATCCGGATGCCAAGACACTTGTTATAACTTACTTCGGGGATATTAATACCGACGGCGTAATAAACAGCGATGACGATTATGTTGAAACAGCAATCTTGAATGATAGCGGTTATGTGGTGAGTATAAATAACAATGTATCTGATACAGAAACAAGTTTTGTTTATACGGATGGATTCCTTACTAATACGGAAGTGTTGGGCTATTGGTATATAAGAGCCGCGCCTGCTGAGAAAAGCAAAAGCTCTGACGTATATTTCAAATACACAGTATATAAATGGAAAGATGGCAGTCTGGCTTCATGGCAAGACCGTGACACCAATGGCTGGAAAGGTAATTTGTACATATACGATTATGACTTGAAAATACAGAACAAGCCATGCGGTATCGACTTGTTCTGGCTGGTAACCGATGGAGAAACAATGCCTTTGAACTTGTTTGGAAAGAGTTCGCAGTATCTTCCGGATTCCAAATCCTTCCAGGATGAAGATGGGTTTTATGCTACAACGATCACCTACCGCTATGAGAGAGATGACAGTGACTATGTGACTAAAATCTTTGAGAAAAGGAGAGGAAACGAATCCGAAAGCCTGAAATACAAAATAACTTATCAGGTAGCGGAATAGCAAACTGCTTTTTATGCTCAGGGCTGACGCATCAAAATTTAGTTGCATATTATAGAGAAAAGGTATATCTTTCGTCTCCCAAAAGCATTATGGAAAGTCCCTTGAGTTATTTTTCAAATTTGAAGGACTCTCGCGTTGAGCGTACTCGCGAGCATGATCTGGAAGACATATTAGGTTCTATGCAATTAATCCGGATAGATTTATCCGTCGGATTAATTTTTCAGATTATTCATTTATAACGATCTGTTGTTCGCCTTCTTTCAAGGGGTATTCTTTTCCTTTCCAGATAAAGACGCCGCTCGTCCCGGGGGGTAACGTGAGGTCGGCTGTCAGGTTTCCCTTTTTATCTGCTATGTACTTTGCCGTTATATTTCCTGACGGGTGAGGCATCGTGCCGGAAATCTCCTTTAGTTCACCTAACGAAGGGGCTATCTTTATTTTATTGAAACCGGGGGCGTAACTGTCTATTCCCAATAAGATACGGTAAAATTCAATATTAGGGCTTGCGCCCCAGGCGTGGCAATCGGAACGGGAAGGCTCCGGCATTTCGGCCCAGGTAGTAAGCCCTAAGGCCATTTGGTCGCGCCAAATCTGGAGGTTATCCAATAACAAATCGCCTAAACCTGCTTTGTGTAACGCCTGGTGAAGATAATAACGAAAATAAATCGTAGCCTGGTTCAGTTCTTTATCAGCCAATGTACGTTTCATAATTTCGGCGGCTTCCTCACCTTCTACAATACCGGCAAGAACGGCCAACACATTCACATGCTGGGAATAGTTGCGATGATCGTGCGTATCGGCAAATAGTTTCCTCGAATCGTCCCAGTATTTCGCACGAATGGCAGAGCGTATATCCGAAGCTGTTTTTTTATAATGGGAAGCCATTGCAGGTATACCAAATGAGGCTTCCATTTCGCCCGCAGCGTCTAAGGCCAGGATATACAGTAAATCCTGAAAAGAAGAATTACCCTCTTTTTCACGTATGGGTTCGCCGGAAGGGAATCCTGCCGACCAGTCGGCAAAAAACCAATGAGGCACAAAGCCTAAACTAAAATCCGGTTTCAGCCATTGTTCATACCATGCCAGAACGCCCCGGTATGCAGGAAGTAATGTTTTCAGATAAGTCTCTCCTCCCCTATACATCCAGAAATCATGTCCCATACAAACCCACCAAAGCGAAAAGGAAGAAATAAACTGATGCAAGCCTGAAGGATAACGGCTCATGGTCAGGCCATCGGTCACAATGGATTGCCGCCCCTGCCCGATGGCATTTTTCACCATATAAGGGTCGCGGGTATTGTACATACTGATCATGGCTTGTATGCGCGTATCCCCAAAGTATTGGAGTTGCTCATAATAAGGGCAATCCATATAGGTTTCATTCGCGCAAAGCCTGGCGGTAAGCCAGCCTATATCCAGTATTTTATTAAGATCCGGATGCCCGGGAGCCGAAAATGTATATTCTTTTTCAAAAGGATAAGCCGAAAAAACGCCATATAAATCATCTATTATCAATGGTTCGGACGCCGTAGTGACATGTATGTCTATATAACGCCAGGTACGCCACCAAAGCGAAGTGAAGTTTCTGTTTGCTTTACCATCTGCTATTATTTTGTCTTCATACCCGATAAATATTTTACCGTCTGTTACATCCCGATGCCTTTTTACATGCAGGGAATATGCTTTAGTGGTAGGCGCTATCTTCTGTTCATAAAGCGCTTCGGCATATCCGATTGTGATTCCGGCGTCTTGTCCTTTACTATATAACAGGGTGAAATAACCGGTGGTCAATTGTTCGTTGTCTAATAATAGCCTGACGTTCGTATTGGCAGGAATCGTTATCTTTGAAGAACGTTTCGGAAAATCATCCGGGCAACTAACACCGTCTGCCAGCCGGACACTTGCCAACCGTTCGGTTTCCATTGCCATTGGAGGTATGGGAGTTGGCACCAACAAACGCCCCGGATAATCCCGGGCGCCCTTTGTTGCTCCCTCTATACCCATTCGCGCTTTTACCCATTTCGAATCGTCGTATTCAGGTAATTCCCATCCCCAGGGATAAACAGACGAATCCAACAATTCACCCGGACCGGCTACAAAATAACCTAAAACCCTCCCTTTTTCCCAAGAACTATATCCCTTGTTTTTAGTACAAAGCCAAGTAGTATCCGTATTGACCGTTTTCTCTGCATCCGTATTTCCCTGTATGATAAACCCGGTCTGATTAAAACTGATTTGCGCTGCCGGTTTCTTTTCGGCATAATTCCAGACAACGGCCGCTAAGGTATTTTTCCCTTCTTTTAACCAAAGGGAGAGGTCTACCGTTTCAAAATTCCAGTTATAAATATCGCAACGGGCAGGCCCTAAAGACACAAAAACGCCGTTTACGTATAATTTATACCTGTTATCGGCTGATACGTGAACAACAAACGTTTCCGGAACTTTATCCAAATCAAATGATTTTCGAAAATGATATACCCCAAAAACATTCGCCGGTTCATCGGGTAATGATATCCAACGAGCTTCCCAGCGCCTTTCAAAAAGAACCGGATTAATCTTCGATTGATTATATCCTTCCAAATGTATCTGGGAAAAAACAGATACCGTGCAAAATAACAAAGCAAATAAGGTTAATACATGTGTTTTCATGGGAGTAAGTATTATTTCAAGGCGTTCTCAATACAAGTCATTAATTGGGTAAATTCATTTTCGTTGAATCCTGTATTCGCCAGGATAACTTTTCCGTCTTTTCCTATCAGGTATACCCTTGGGATAAGGCTTTTGGCAAACTTACCGTAAATGGCGCGATCCTTATCCGGATATAAAGGGAAATCGAATCCTTTCTTTTCATTATATGTGGTCAATTCGGCGTCGGAATGTTCGCGCCCTACAACCAATAACCTGAAACCGGCATTGTCTTTATATTTCGGCCAAAGCGTTTCCTGAATGGCTGCTAATTCTTTCTGACAGGGAGGACACCAAGTGGCAAAAAAAGTAAGCAAAACGACCTTTCCCTGCAAAGAAGATGATTTCAATTCAGCCCCATTATCAAATACAATGGCAAAAGCAGGCATTACGTCACCGGCTTTTACTATATCACTCTCTTCCTGTGCCACACACAGAAGTGCTAAACAAACAAATAAACCGGTAAATACTATTTTTTTCATGGCTGTTGTTTTATTGTAAATGTTGTGCGACCTCATAACCGGCTCTTAAAGCCATTACATTCATGTTCACAATATCTTCTCCTTTCCGTTCGAAAATACGGCGAACGCCCTCTTCTATTTTTGCATAATTTATTCCGAGAAAGGGAGCAGCAGCGCCAAGCATCACGATATTGGCAGCGCGTACAGAACCAGCTTCTTTAGCAATAGCTTCTACGTCTAAAACCACTTTTTGCGGAAGTTTCTCCAACGCTGCATTCACATCTTCCATGGCCGGATAATTCGGAATGTTGATAAGGGGTCGGGAGTTTGTAACCACCCAACCTTCTTTTTTCAAATAAGGAAGATAACGAAGGCTTTCCATAGGTTCGAGAGAAATAATCAAATCCGCCTGTCCTTTAGGAATCAAATCCGAAGCAATGGGTTTATCAGACAAACGAAGGTGGGATTGTACATCTCCTCCCCGTTGGCTCATTCCGTGAACTTCCGCTTGTTTCATATACAGGCCTTCATTTAATGCCGCTTCACCTATTACTGCGGCAATGGAAAGGATTCCTTGTCCGCCAACGCCTGATAATATAATATCTGCTTTCATTTTTTAGTTGCTTTTTTCTTTCTGGTTAATGTTTGAACACACTCACGGCGAGGGATTAAAACAGATACTCCTTTATATTCGATTTCTTCGCGGATAATTTGTTTCATCTCTTCATAATTCTTCTTTAAAGGAACCATTACGCGGATATGTCCCGGTTCAACTCCGATTCCCTCACAAATAGCTTCCAAACGTCCGGTGCCTGCCGAATCTTGTCCGCCGGTCATCGCCGTCGTTTCATTATCGGAAATGATAATTGTAATCGTTGTCTTTTCATTTACACAATCCAACAGGCCGGTCATGCCCGAGTGGGTAAACGTAGAATCGCCTATTACGCTTACAGCAGGAAATAATCCGGCATCTGCCGCTCCTTTTGCCATAGTAACAGAAGCTCCCATATCAATACAGGTGTCTATCGCACGAAAAGGAGGTAGGGCGCCTAACGTATAACAGCCGATATCACTGAATACTTTCGCATTTGCGTATTCTTTCAATACCTCATTCAGCGCCTCATATACATCACGGTGCCCGCATCCGTTGCAAAGAGCCGGCGGACGCTGTTCTACAACTTCCGGGACAGCATAGTAGCCGGCAATCTCTTTTCCCAAAGCTTTTCCTACGGTATCGGGAGTCAATTCGCCATCTCGCTGTAAGGTGCCATCAAGACGGCCATGTACAATTATTCCTTTCCCCAAAAAACCTTTCAACTGTTCTTCCACTACAGGAAAACCTTCTTCCAATACAAGTATTTCCTTACATTCATCCGTTAATTTTTCAAGTTGTTTCCTGGGTAATGGATATTGGCTTATCTTTAATACAGGATGTTCAAAACCATTGGGATAGTTCTCCGATAAATAATTGAAAGCAATCCCTGTTGCAATAATACCCAAATCCTTATTGGGGGCATCGTAATATGTATTATATCCCGATGTTTCAGATTCCTTAGTGAAAACAGATTGAGCCTCCAATAATACTTTCAATCGTTTACGAGCTAAAGCTGGTAATAACACAAACCGCTGGCGACCGTCTTCTGGAAAACGCATCAAGTTCTGCTCTTTCATCGGACGGCGGACAACTCCCGAACGGGAATGCGCCATACGCGTAGTGATGCGTAATAAGATAGGATATCCTAATTTCTCGGAGAGTTCAAACCCATCATACACCATGTCGTAAGCCTCCTGTTGATTAGAAGGTTCTAACATCGGAATCATGGCAAAATTACCATAAACGCGGTTATCCTGTTCATTTTGGGAAGAATGCATTGACGGGTCGTCGGCCGTTATAATAATCATACCGCCATAAATACCACTCATGGCAGCGTTCATAAAACAATCAGCTGCTACATTCATGCCCACATGCTTCATACAGCAAAGTGTGCGTTTCCCGGCATAACTCATACCCAAAGCCGTCTCCAAAGCCGTCTTCTCATTGACGCTCCATTTACTATGGATACCTCTCTCTTTTGCTATGGGCGACGACTGAATATATTCGGTAATTTCGGTAGAAGGAGTTCCCGGATAAGCGTAGACGCCCGACAACCCCGCATCAATCGCCGCTTGTGCTATCGCTTCATCTCCTAAAAATAAGTTTCTTTCCATTTAATAACTATATTTTTTATTACTTCGTTGTTTCTTTCTCAAATTGTAAAGATACATTTTTTTGAATGATTTCCGTCACCAAATCCTCCGCCTGTTCAATTCCGCCCTATATCGTTCGGCATTCCGGTTATGCTCAGCAAGTGTAACGGCAAAATTATGACGCCCGGAGAAATCGTCCTTCGCGCACATATATAGATAATTATGTTGCATATAATTCAATACGCCATCTATCCCCCTGATAGAAGGTATCCGAATCGGCCCTGGAGGTAAACCGGTATATTTATACGTATTGTAAGGTGATTCTATTTCAAGGTACTTGTATAATACCCGCTGTAAGGAGAAGTCGCCAACTGCAAATTTCACTGTAGGGTCGGCTTGCAGAGGGATATCTCGTTTCAAACGGTTGAGATAAAGGCCTGCCACTACCGGATATTCATCAGCCACCGCTGTTTCTTCTTCTACAATAGAAGCTAATATCGCAATTTCGATAGGAGTCAGGTTTATGGCTTGGGCTTTCTCTCGGCGGCTATCCGTCCAAAAAGTATTGTATTCGTGATACATACGTTGCAGTAATTTATTTGCCACTATATTCCAATATATCTCGTACGTATTAGGGATAAAAAGCACAGGTATTGTTTCGATTGTAAATCCTAACGAATCACAATAGTCCGGGTTATTGATTAGCGACAAAATGTCTTCTTCATTAATCATTAATTGTTCGGACAAGCGTTCTACAAGCTCACTTTTCAGACGTATATTATTAAATGTAATACGGGTCGCCGTTTGTTGCCCCCTCCGCAGGACATTCAGTAAAGTTATATTATCCATTCCCGGTTCAACAGCATACCGTCCTGTTTTCATGTTATCCGGATATTTCAATAACTTTGCCCCCCATTTGAAACCACCGATATCAATACATCCGGCCGAATCAACCAATTGTTTGCATAAATCTTCAAAATTCCTCTCTTGCCTTATATAAACATAAACCGTTTTCTTTGTTTCAAAATTAGATACATACAATAATTTATAGCCCCCAAACCCAACGATGGCAAGGATAAGAATAAAAAATATAATTAAAATAGACGGACGCTTCAATTTTGTTTCTTTATATAAATTAATAATCAATTGAATATCGGATATCATCCGCAAAAGTAACATCTTTTTCTCTAAATAAACATCCAGGGCTGACTCATCTGATTTTTTTTTAGGAGTTTACAGAGATATTGGTTGTCCCATCCGGCTTTCAGTCGTTTCCCCCTGACCGTGACCGGCATCCGCCTGCTCATCCGACGAAACAGGGCGAAGGAAACGGAAGGTATCTTCCGCCTGTTCCAACAGATTGCCCTGATTCCCTTTCAAGGCCAGAATATAATCTGCTTCTTTTTCTCTATAATATGCAACTAATTTTTGATGCGTCAGCCCTGTTTTTATGCTTCTTGTTGTTGGGGGATAAATAAACTTTGGCTACCTTTGCCGCCGGAATTTTTTTAAGACAATAAAAAAAGAAGGTCCTTCAAACAATGATAAATAGAATATTAATCCGTATCAAAGTCCTGCAGATAGTGTATGCGTATTACCAAAACGGGGCAAATGACTTGAAAGTTGCGGAAAACGAACTGCTCTTTAGCTTGCAGAAATCATACGATTTGTATCATTACATTCTTCTCCTGATTTTAGACCTGACGAACCTCCAAAATCGTATTCTTGATAACCGGAAGCATAAATACCGCCCTACCGAAGAGGATAAGAACCCGAATATGCGAATGGTGAATAATCGTTTCGCCGCACAGTTGAGCAAGAATGAAGCGTTGAATAAATACGTATCCGAAAGTAAGATTTCGTGGAGTAATGACCGGGATTTCGTTAAAAACGTATTGGATTTGATATTGGCCTCGGAAGTCTATGCGGAATACCTGGCTAATCCCGACGATTCGTATGCAACCGACCGGGAGTTTTGGCGCGCCGTATTAAAAAGGGTGATTTGCGGAGATGAAATGATTGTTGATTACCTGGAAGATAAGAGTATCTATTGGAATGACGACATTGAAATAGTGGAAACGTTTGTGCTGAAAACGATCAAGCGCTTTGAAGAGAAAGAAGGAAGTAAGCAGGAACTGCTGCCTATGTTCAAAGACCAGGATGACCGTACGTTTGCCGTCAGGCTGTTTCGTGAAGCGATTTTACATGGCGCCGAATACCGTGAACGTATCGACCGGCACATGAAAAACTGGGAGACGGAACGTATCGCTAATATGGATTTGATTATTATGCAATTAGCCATTGCCGAAATCGTAACATTCCCCTCTATCCCTATCAGCGTTAGTTTGAATGAATATATTGATACGGCTAAATATTATAGCACGCCTAAAAGCGGTATCTTTATCAACGGGATATTAGATTCGGTGGTAGGCGAGTTAAAAAAAGAGAAGGTATTGTTTAAAGATTGATTATTATCATTACTTTTGCATAAATGTCTATAATTGAATAAATAAAACGATAATAAAATGAATTTACTAAGTATTTTGCTTCAGGCTCCGGCTCAGGGGGGCGCATCGTCCTATTCGGGCATATTGATGATGGTAGTAATTATTGCTATTTTCTATTTCTTTATGATCCGTCCGCAACAGAAGAAACAAAAGGAAATAAAGAAAGCCCGCGAAGCCATGAAGCCGGGCGACAGAGTCGTTACGGCCGGCGGCATTTATGGTAAGATAAAAGAAATCAACGACACTTATATGTTGGTGGAAATTTCGGACGGCGTACGTATCCGTATTGATAAATCGTCTGTTTTTGCTTCGCCGGAAGACGTTCAGCAGCAACAGCGATAAAAATCACAGTAAATGGAACGGCTTGAAAATATAAAGCAATCCTTCAAGTCTATACAACGGAAGATTAAAGTCCTTTTTCGCCGACGCCAGTGGAAAGAGATTTTAATCTTTCTTGCATTTGTCCTTGTTTCCTTTGGTTTCTGGGTGCTGCAAAGTATGCAGGAAGAATACGAAATACAGGTAACAATCCCCTTGCGTTACAGGAATCTGCCTCCGGAGATTGCTTTCGTACAACCCCCTCCTGCCGAAATAACCGCTCGCGTACGGGATAAAGGAGGCGTTTTGCTGAATTATGCCATTACCAATAAAGTTTCGGCGATAGAATTGAACCTGAAAGAGTTACATACGGATAAAAGCGGGACGTTTGTCTGTACAAAAAGCGATTTGGAAGGGGCTATCATGAAGAAACTTATTTCTACAACAAGTTTATTGAGCTTTGAACCGCAGCAGATACAGGAACCATACAGTAAACTGGTAAAAAAGAGCCTGCCTGTCGTTTTCAACGGGAATATTCAGACAGAGCCGGGTTTTGTTATTTCGAAAGAGATTGATATTACTCCCCCTACCGTGGATGTGTATGCCAGCGACGTAACGCTGAAGACCTTACAATCGGTTAAGATGGCGTATCTGGAAATAAAAAAAGCAAAGCGCCCGGTAAGCCGTACGGCCCAGCTTGAAGAAATAGCCGGCGCTACAATTGAACCGGCTAAGGTAACTGTGACTGTTACGATAGAGGAGTTTACTGAAAAAACGCTGGAAGTATTGCTAAAGAGCGTAGATTTACCGCCTGATTATACCATCCGAATGTTCCCGTCTGTAGTGAAGCTTACCTGTACAGCGCCATTATCCCGCTATATGAATTTGACGGAAGATGATTTTGCCGTGGAGGTATCTGTGGCTGGCGCCGATAGAAATATATCCGGCATGCTGCCTGTCTTTTTAACAAAGAAACCCGATTGGGTAGAAAAAGTGACGGTTACTCCGGATTCAATCGAATTTATTTTAGAACAAAATTCACTAAATGATTAAGTTGGGTCTTACCGGAGGAATTGGAAGCGGGAAATCGGTTGTGGCTTCTTTGTTTGAAATAACGGGAATCCCTGTCTATATAGCCGATACGGAAAGTAAGCGATTGGCAGATACGTCTCCGGTAATACGGAAAGGGCTTACCGGTTTATTTGGAGAAGATATATACAGGGGCGGAGCGTTAGATAAAAAGCGCCTGGCTTCTCTTATATTTAATGATAAAGAGGCCTTGCGCCGTGTAAATGCCATTATCCATCCGGAAGTAAACCGTGATTTTCTTCAATGGGCTTCCCGGCAACAGGTTCCGGTATGCGCAATAGAAACAGCAATTCTTTTTGAATCCGGTTTTGATAAACAGGTAGACTTGTCGGTAATGGTATATGCGCCGTTTGAATTAAGAATCGGACGGGTTGCCATCCGCGACAAAGCGTCTCGTGACGAAATAACCCGGCGCATCCAGAATCAATTGCCGGACGAAATAAAGAAAGAACGCGCAGATTTTATTATTTATAATGATGATGAACACCCCCTGATCCCGCAAGTAGAAAGACTCATTCAAAGCATTTTAACTAAAGGTTAAAGATAGGCGTCCATCGCCTTTTTTACGGAGCCATGAAGTAATAACAGCCGTTTGGCTTGTTCATAGCTTAGTCCAAGTTCTTTCGCCAGCATGCGTGTGCCTCTGTCTACCAGCTTATGGTTGGTGAGTTGCATGTTTATCATGCGGTTTCCTTTTACCCTCCCTAATTGAATCATGGTGGCGGTAGTAATCATGTTGAGTATCATCTTCTGGGCCGTCCCGCTTTTCATCCGGGTGCTTCCGGTTACAAATTCGGGGCCTGTAATAGGTTCGATGGCTATATCCGCTTCGGCTGCTATGGGCGAATCGGGGTTGCATGAAATGGAAGCGGTAAGGATACCTTGTTCTCTTGCTTTTCGAAGAACGCCGATTACATAAGGAGTAGCGCCGGATGCGGCGATACCTATTACCGTATCGTTGGCGTTGACTGCATGTTCCGTCAATTCCTGCCAGCCGTTTTCCATATCGTCTTCGGCTGCTTCCACGGGATTGCGTAAGGCCGTATCGCCTCCGGCGATAAGCCCGATAACTAATGTATTGGGCATTCCGTATGTAGGCGGGATTTCCGATGCGTCCAATACGCCGAGCCGGCCGCTTGTCCCGGCTCCCAGATAAAAGATACGCCCTCCCCGCTTCATCCTTTTTACGATGTTTTCGACCAATTGCTCAATCTTCGGGATTTCTTTTTCTACGGCAAAAGCTACTTTTTTATCTTCATTATTAATATCAACCAATAATTCATGGACAGACATACTGTCGAGATTAGTATATAATGAATCGTCTTCGGTAATTTTTTGAAAAGCCATACTGTCGGGTTTAGGAATGATAAGACAGAAGCCCCTCCATAGGGGTTTGGGTTATTTGTCCGACTGCTAAAGACAATGGCCCGGCGGCGGCAATTAATACGTCACGGTAATAAAAAGCGATAGAGCCTGTAAAAGATATGGGATACTCCCTGTAATCATACTGCATCACATTACGGATAAAGAAACGCTGAAAACTGTCGTACACCAGGTTGTATATAGCAGGTTCCTTTATATTCTCCAGAAGGAATTTGGAAAACCCGGCTAAGTAACGGTTCGGAAAAGGCTGCCTGTATACCTGTTCAAGGATAATAGCCGGGGTAAGCCGGTACTGTTCGAGAAACTTGTCTTTCAGATGCAAAGGCAACCGGTTTTTAAGGCAGTCGCTCACTAATTCTTTACCAAGTACAGCTCCGCTCCCTTCATCACCCAGGATGAATCCGAGTGGCGGTATATTCTTAACGATGCTTTCCCCGTTGTAAAAACAAGAATTGGAGCCCGTTCCCAATATACAGGCAATACCGGGGCGTTTCCCGCATAAAGCGCGGGCAACCCCCATTAAGTCGCTGTATACTTCAACGGGACAAGACAGGTAGCGATGTATAACGGCGGCAATCAATTCCCTTTTTTCGGGAGTTGCACACCCCGCTCCATAAAAACAGGCGGACTCAATGGTGAATCCGTTTATTTCGGGCAACAGCATTCCTTCTATTTCCTTTTCTATCTCATCCTGATTTTGAAAATAAGGATTCATTCCCGAAGTAAGGATTCTCTTTATGGATTTTCCTTTATCCGTAATACGCCACTCTGTTTTGGTAGAACCGCTATCAGCTATTAATATCATATTTTATAGATCATATTTTGCAAAATATAAACGCCGGCTCCCGCCAGATAACCGAGCAAAGCTAATAAAGAAATACGTTTGAGATACCAGATAAAGTCTATTTTTTCCAACCCCATAACAACGACGCCCGCTGCCGAACCGATTACCAGCATACTTCCCCCCACGCCGGCGCAATAGGCTAAGAACTGCCAGAATACGCCGTCTTGTACGAAGTTTATCATATAAGAAGGGTTGGCGGAAGCGGCAACCATTGCTTCGGTAGCCACAGGATACATGCCAATTGCTCCGGCCACTAACGGTACGTTATCTACAATAGCAGAGAGCGCTCCGATAATTAAGTTGACAGCATATACATTTCCGATGTTTACATCCATCCAGGTAGAGAAGCTACCCAATATGCCGGCGTATCGCAAGGCGTCTACGGCAAGTAATATACCAAGGAAAAACAAGAGCGTGGAGCCGTCAATCCGGTGAACGACTTTAGAAAGCCGCAACTTTAAGTCTTCGGGAATGGAATCGCGCCGGTACATAATTTCCGTATAGACCCATAAAATGCTAAGGCCGAACAATATTCCCATGAACGGAGGCAGATGGGTGATGGTTTTGAATACAGGGACAAACAGTAAACAGCCAACGCCCAGAATAAGGATAGATAATTTCTCTTTCGTTTCGAGTTCTTTTAACAACTCGTTATCCTCATTTTTATCATGGATATTATGAGGCGCCGATACATCTCCATGTAAAAACCTCCGGGCAATTAATATGGGTACAAGAGCCGACACAAGGCTTGGCAGAAAGAGGTGAGGGATTGTTGCCGACGTAGATATATTCCCCCGTACCCATAACATAATGGTGGTAATATCTCCGATAGGAGACCAGGCGCCCCCGCTATTAGCCGCTATAATAATAATACTGCCGAAAACCCATCGCTCTTTGTAATTGCCTATTAGCTTGCCGATCAATACGGTCATTACAATAGTCGTTGTCAGGTTGTCTAATACCGCCGACATAAAAAAGGTGATTGTAGCAATCATCACCAGTAGCTTACGTTTGTTTTTGGTAGTAATACGGTTGGTGATGAACATAAACCCTCCATGCGCATCTATCAATTCTACGATAAGCATAGCGCCGATAAGGAATATCAATGTGCTGGCAATCTCCCCGATACTTTGCAATATCTGATGTTCTACAACGTATTTGGTAATCTGTTCTTTATAGGGCAGATTGGCTAAATCGGGAACGGAGAGGATGAATTTTTCCAATTCTCCGGGAGAGGAGACAGGTATCAGGTTTCCCACCATTGAAAGGGTATATAAAACCCATAAAATAATTCCGGTAAACAGGGCTGTTCCCGATTTGTTTAGTTTAAGCGGATGTTCCAGGGCGATAAGTAAATATCCCGTCAGGAAAATAACAATGATTAAGATTATCATACTGTTTCAGAATTTAAGTGTAAATGTTAATCAATACAAATATAAAAAAGATATTGAGAGAAATCCTAATTCACCGAACATCTTTTTATAATCTTTTGCTTTTTCCTGTAACGGCTTAGGATATGCCCGCGAAGAAGAAGGCATACGATAAACCTTAATCATTCTGTTGCCGATAAGGCAGGAGGCGAATGCGCCTATCTTCGGTACGTCAAAAGACAATACGGAAAGCAGCGTATCCATCGCTTTCTGCCCGGTGATTACAATGGCTTTGCAAAAAGGGATTTTATCCAGTATTTCCTCCGGTTTAACGGGCGTTACCACTTCAAGGAATTTATCCGAGGCGTTATCTTTTAAGCGGATTACTTCCATAGCCGTATCACCCAGCCCGATACCTTTTTCGCGGCAAAACAGTTTGGCTTTTTCTTCGTCGAATGCTTTCCCTGATGCTGCAACAAAATAATCCTTGTCCGAATAAAAAACAAGGCCCAATATCCTCCACATATCATTTTGGAAGTTCGGATAATAAAAATCCATCGACCAGCGCTCCCTGGGAGGAGGGAAACTTCCCAGCATCAGCGCCCGGGTATTTAGTGGAAGATAGTAACCGAGGGGATGCTGTTCCGTTTTACTGTTTTTCATAGCGCGCCTTTGTCTTTTTGATTAGTTAAACACAGCCTGATACCAGGCTAATTTTTTGTATTCCTGATTCAGGTATGGAAAATACTCTTGTTCGATATAAGCAGTCAAACCGGAATGGCGTTTGATGTCGAATCCCATCCAGCTCTCGGAGCCGGTAAGAAAAGAAGGCGTTGCATCCTTATAAGGGACACATTCGTTCAGTAAAGCGTTCAATTCCTGTCCGGGCGCATCGTCGTTTAGTATACGGGAGTAATAATCTTCAAAATCGAAAAACAACCGGTACGAATACCTGTCAAAATGCTGTACGTCGTATGGATTTACGGCGTTTATCTTTTCTTTGTCTATATATTGACGAAGAAAAGCCCCCAGGGCGTATAGTTTTTCTGTTTTGATTAAACTCAATGTGGCCGATTTAAAATACGTATCGTTTTCGCTCATAAGCGTAAAGATATTTCGCGTAAACGCTTCTAATTTCGGTTCTTTTTCAAAAAGGCAGTTTAAAGAAGAAGCATATATTTCTTTAAACCCGGGCGAAAGCAGTTCGGCGGATGAAGCAATGATATAACCGGTTTTCTCCTTTAGCTCGTAAGCCACCTCAATACCGGCGGAGAAGCATGTTTCAAAAACAATAAAGTCAAAATAGCCGGCAGGTATAGCGGCAGCCATATCGGCGAGCTTCATTTCGTCTTTATGGTCTGTAATAAAAGAACGGGGTGATACCAAGGTAGCTTCGGGCAACCATCCGGAAGCATGCGAGAAAATAATAAGGCCGTAAGAATCTGCCGGGTAGAGGGAAATAGCGTCGTGTAAGACACGTTTGAATACGTTCGGGTCGGCAGAATTTTCAGTTGCGTATTCCCGGATCGTTTTAATTTTATTTTCGTCCTTTTCCCTGTATACTTCCATCAGGCCGGGATTTCCAACGGTCGTATCCTGATAAATGATCAGATTCCCGTTTCTGCCATCCCAACCTTCCAGCATGGATTGAATTTTATCTTCATTACTTGCCGCCAGATTATTATCCCGCCCTATATAAGCAATAACCGTGCGCTTATATTCATCCTTGTTTATTGTATTATCCGGTTCGCAGGACGTAAACAGGAAGAAGCATATAATGAAATATGACAAATCAAATAGTTTATAAGATCGTTTCATAATGCAAATTTAGAAAAAAAACGAACAATAATGCAATTTAATGAACCCTAAAAAGAGAAAAACGAAGAATACGAGACTGGGAGGGAAAAGGAGGAAGAAAGGACGCCGGTTCGTTTTACAATATGCTACTATTAAGCCTTGTTCGCTGACAAATTTTAAGGAATTTGCGTTTTCAGCTAACGGGTGTTTTATACGGAAAGGGGGAAATCAGAGAGCGATTTCGATTGTTTTCGTAATCAAATGAAGCTGTATCGACTGTTTTGCGAGAAGGCTCCGGAAAAACATGGCGAACTCTTCGGGAAAGGATTACGATGCCTTTGCAAAAGCATTGGGATGTCTTTGCAAAAGCATTACAATGGTTTGCTGAAGACATCCCAATGAAAAACCGGAAGGCTCGAAAACGCCCCAAAAAAGTGGCTTCCGGAGGCTCGGAATGGCGCTAAAACAACTATTTTACCCGCCGTTTTTATTGAACAAACAGATAGCAAACGGCTGTCTTTTTCTTTATTTTGTATATGTACGGGATTGGTTAATTCGCATATTATTTGTATTATCATTCTTTTTATGTCTTTTTGTCAAAAGGAAAGTGCCAAATACAGCGTATTTTTGGGGATTATCCCGGATGGGAGTACAAATAGGCGAAACAGAGAGGGGGTAAAATGACAGAATGACAAAACAGCAAAAAGACAAGAGCGTTGGTTTTAATTATCTTCCTTTTCTTTTCCGCTTTCTTTAATCTTCTATATAACTCATTTTCATTCATTTGCGCATTGTATGCTGTTTTTGTTTTGACCATTGTATAAATAATAAATACCATCACATCATTCCTGCTCAATATTGATTAATAATATATTAAGATACCTTTTCAACTCTTTGTAATTATGGCTTTTTCGATTATAGTACTCTTTATAACGGTCATATAAAACAACTAAAAACAGAAATGCTATCAATTGTATAATTAAAACGAAAGAACATAAGCTAAGGTGTAAAACATAGCTCTTATTATCTGTTGCCTGTCTCATAAACGAATCTAAAACTGTTGACCAAAATGGGCCATAAGCAACACAAATACAGTGCCTATATAAACTGCCGGAATAGAATACCAAAATTTCTTTTCCTCATCTATAAAAGGTATATATTGCTTTAGACGAAGGATATCTTTTTCTTTATTTCCAGTAAGTATAGCACTTGAAACCAGTTCTTTATAGAAAAAATTAAACTTTTTATCTACAAATTCATTACGTGCATCAGAACGTATAAAGAATCTTCCTGTTTTAATTCCAACATTCCTATATCTCTTGTTGTCTCTTATAGATAGAATCCATAAACAAATTATAAAAACTAAGATTTGTAGAGCTATATAACTTATAGAAAAAGAATTCATTTCATCTAATCTATGCTTATCCCAGAAATATATATGAGGTAAAATGAGAATGGTAACAGCCCCAAAAAGTATCAATATATTTACTAAATTGAACATTATTCTCGTTGTTCCATAATATTTAGTATCCAGATATATGCGCATTAACTCTTCAGGGAAATATTTTACTTTTTTTATGATAGCTTGTGTTTTCATACTCATTTCATTAACGCTAATTGATTCAACATATTTCTAATCTTAATAGCCACCACGAGGCATTATGGTAACGACAATGTCAAATTCGTTTGAAATATCATTTATTACTCCCACCACCTTGTCTATTGTCATTCCATCCGGATCAGTTCCTACAGCAGCAATCATTTCTTTAGGGTACTATTACATCCAGATCGAAATGAATAATGACTTTGGATGCATCTGTCTTTTTCAGCTAATCCATAATTGTTATACTATTTTCTATAACTTCGGCAGGTGACAGACCTTTAATTCCCAGTTCCGTTTGTCTTTCTTTCATTCCTTCATCCCAAGAGCGTAATCCGACCAATAGGGCTTTAGAAGGAGAAATCTTTACCGGAAGCGTATTTATTATCGTTTCATCTCCCATTCCCAAACAAGCAGTAAGAGCCATAGCATGGTATTCCCTTCGTAACTGTCGTTGGGTAAATTTATATCGGGATGGGCATCTATCCATACAATAGCTATATCATCAGGATATTTAGCCGCTAAATCGGGAAAAGACAGACCTTGCATCAAAAATAGTAAAAACGAATAGGAACGAGATGTAGTTTGCCTTAAAAAATATCAATTTTTGATGCGGTTGCTCTGAAAAATGCCTATCTTTACCGCCGAATTGATGTGGACAGATTTGATTTGCTTGCAACCACAGGAAAAAATGCTAAAAACAATAAGCCTTTTCTATTGTCATCCTCCGGCAAGTTTATTCAATCCCTCCTTCAATTCAAAAAAACAACATAAGGCCTGTTAAGGCTTTACTATTTTTTAATGTATTAATACCTGTTAAAGAAATGAGTTATTTATTTACTTCCGAATCGGTGTCTGAAGGGCACCCCGATAAAGTAGCCGATCAAATATCGGATGCTTTGCTTGATGAGTTTCTTGCCTACGACCGAAACTCTAAAGTAGCTTGCGAAACCCTTGTTACAACCGGACAGGTTGTACTGGCCGGAGAAGTTAAATCTAGCGCTTATGTAGATGTACAAGACGTAGCGCGCCATGTAATCGAACAAATTGGCTACACCAAAAGCGAATACCAGTTTGAAGCCAAATCATGCGGTGTGTTTTCATCCATTCACGAACAAAGCGGGGATATAAACCGTGGCGTAGAACGTAAAGACCCATACGATCAAGGCGCCGGCGACCAGGGGATGATGTTCGGCTATGCAACCAATGAGACGGATAACTATATGCCTCTCGCCTTAGACTTGTCGCATAGTTTGCTACAGGAACTGGCGTCTATACGCAAAAACGAACCGGAACTGATGCCTTACCTGCGCCCGGATGCAAAAAGCCAGGTTACGATTGAATATGAAGATAACGGTTCGCCCCGCCGGATTGATACCATTGTTATATCCACGCAACACGATGAATTTATCGAACCGGAAGGTATTACGCAGGAGGAAGCCGATAATGCCATGCAACAACGCATTGCCCTGGACGTGAAGAATATCCTTATCCCCCGTGTAAAAGCTTCTTATCCTATTTATGTACAGGCATTATTTAATGATAATATCACCTATCATGTGAATCCTACCGGAAAGTTTGTTATCGGCGGGCCTCACGGAGATACGGGATTGACGGGGCGGAAGATTATTGTAGACACCTACGGCGGCAAAGGAGCGCACGGCGGCGGCGCCTTCTCCGGCAAAGACCCTTCCAAGGTAGACCGTTCGGCAGCCTATGCCGCCCGTCATATTGCAAAGAACCTTGTTGCAGCAGGAGTTTCCGATGAGATATTGGTACAAGTGTCTTATGCTATCGGCGTAGCCCAACCCATGAATATCTTCGTCAACACCTACGGACGTTCAAAAGTGAATCTTAGCGACGGCGAAATAGCAGATAAAATAGGGCAACTGTTTGATATGCGCCCCAAAGCCATCGAAGAACGTTTGAAATTACGTAATCCTATCTATCTGGAAACAGCCTCATACGGACACATGGGACGTAAACCGGAAACAAAAACAAAAACATTCAACTCGCGCTATAATTCGGAACCGGTAAGAATAGAAGTAGAGTTATTTACCTGGGAAAAATTAGACTATGTTGCAATGATAAAGGAAATTCTTTTTCAAACTCCTAAAAAACAGGATTTTATTGAAAAGGAAAGCCTGAATGGATAACGATATAGAAATGAGCGAACTGCTTTTCTTTGCACTGACCGACTAAAAAACAGGGGGTACTCCCATCAAGATACAACGATGGGTAAAGATAGCCAAAAACATTTAGTCGGTCAGTTGGTGTTCAAACAAATTTTCAAGTTTGTCGGTCGGTAGTGATGAAGATTATGAAAATAATACATATTTTTGTATTGTTGAATATCTGTTACTCAAACTAATACCGGAAACCAAGTTTCCGAAGCAAGTGAGAATTCATCATTTTATATAGCGCTTTATGAATCTGGAAATCCACATGAAATTAGTAAAAAACTTGAAGTCGGGTTCTTATGAAGACTTCAATAAGCTTTATACTATTTATGCGGATATGCTGTATCATTTCATTCTTGGTTTAACAAAATCTCCAACCGAAGCCGAAGATATTGTTCAGGATACCTTTCTGCGTATATGGCAATCAAGGGAAAGCATAAATCCGGATTTATCCTTCAAGACCTATTTGTACACAATTGCCCGGAATCAGGCAATAGATGTTTTGCGAAAGCACGTTGAGAACGTTGCTTTCGAAGAATATATCTGTAGCGAGGCGTTTCAGGAACATTCGGAGAATGATGTTGAAAAGAATATCAGTTTCGATGAGTTTAAAGATAAACTGTCTAAAGTAAAAGAAAAGCTAACCCCAAGACAAAAGCTTGTATTTGAAATGAGTCGTGAGAAAGGATACTCTATTTCAATGATAGCGGAAGAATTGCAATTATCTGAGAAGACTATCAAAAATCAACTAACCCAGGCTCTGAAAATTCTGAGAGAAGAACTGGCATATTGTTTTATCTTTCTGTTTCTACTCTTTTAAATTATTGCCTAAGTTCATGCCCTTCCTTTCTTGTAAAGAAAGATGCTTTACAACACAAAAACCAATAGGGACTAAACTATTCAAATCACGTATATATTATAGTATGTATATATTAATGTAGAATAATGTAGAACTTAATTAAAGGTGTATTATGAATAAACTTTCATTAAAACTTTTATTGGAAAAATTGATGAGCCGGCAGATTACTCGCAAAGAATTTGTTATGCTAAAAGATGATATGAAAAACTCACAGGATAAAGATATTGATTCTGCATTGCATTCTATTTGGGAAAGCTCAACCAACGATACTCTTATGAGTATAGATGTCAAAGAGCGAATAAGATACAATATAACTCGTCAGGTAGTTATGTCCGAAAGAAAAAAAACAGTGAGTTGGATACAAATCGTTGCCGTAATAGCAATCCCCATTTTATTTTGCTTAGGTTCCTATTATTATTTTTCATCTAAATATGCTTTTGAGCCTGAAACTTTTGTGGTATTCACAGAGAAAGGACAGAGAACACAATTGCTTTTACCCGACGGTACCCACGTTTGGCTAAATTCCGGATCACGCCTTTGTTACGATACTGACTTTAATAAGAATAGCAGGAATGTGGAACTCGAAGGAGAGGCTTTTTTCGACGTCTCTCAAAACAAAAATTCTACCTTCAAGGTAAAAACCAGTAATGTCAATGTTTTGGTTCATGGTACGGCATTTAATGTATCAGCCTATCGAAATGAAGAAACAATAAATGTTTTTTTGGTGAGAGGGAAGATTAGTGTAGAAAACAACGCCGACAACCAGCTTCTGGCAGAGCTGTTACCGGATCAGCGAATATCTGTTTCAAAGATGGATATGAAATGGCGTGTAGAAAGTTGTGATGCCGAGATGGAAAGTCTGTGGACGCAAAATATGTTGAAATTTGAAAATGTTCCGGCAACAGAAGTCTTCCGTAAATTAGCGTATTGGTATAGGATGAATATAAATATTGAAAATTTGAATAAAGACATCCGTTATGGGTTTACTCTAAAAAGTGAGTCACTCAAGGAAATATTAGATGAGATAAATAAAATCACACCAATTAATTACAAAATAAACGGAAAGGAGGCGACTATCAAATATAAATAGAGGAAGTTAAAAAAGCGTGAGGAACAGCCATTCCTCACGCCTGAAGCATATGACAATCCGATAGTTCTTGCTATTTATCTAAACCTCGCTTGGATAAAAACGGATATGCTGTATGCGATTGGCAAAGATATATATTTTTTTAATGTTTAATGTTTAATATTTTATGCAATTCAGAATAAAGCAAACATTGTTGACCATGTTCTTTTTCTTGTTGATATGTAGTAATTTATTTGCGCGTCTATCACAAAAAATCAATATACGGTTAGAAAAAGCTACTATAGAAAAATTTTTCACTACCATAGAAAGTAGAACGGACTATACATTCATGTATAAAAATCTGGATTTGACAACTCCAGTATCAATCGTTGCCGAAGAAACCGAATTATCAGCCATCTTGGATCAGGTATTATCCCCGCTTAATATTGAATATGAAATGTCCGGGAAGCGTATTGTCTTGAAAGATAAGATATTGATATCTCCAAGTGAAAATAAAACGATCAGAGGTTCGGTAACGGAAACAAATAATGAACCGGCTATTGGAGCAAGTGTTCAGGTTAAGGGTACTACAACAGGAACAATTACTGATATAAATGGAAATTTTACATTAAATGTAGAGCAAGGTGCAATACTTGTTATTACTTATATAGGGTATAAATCTGTTGAAATTAATGTAGGTAACCGAGAATTTTTAGCTATTAAATTAGAAGAAGATGTACAACTTATGGAAGAGGTTGTTGTTGTAGGGTATGGAGTACAACGCAAATCGGATGTTACAGGTTCGATTAGTGCAGTAACAGCAGAAGATATTTTAGCCCGTCCGCAGTTTAGCGCGTTAGAAGGACTAAAAGGGAAAGCTGCCGGGGTAAGTATTTTGAGTACAACAGGCAACCCTCTGGGATTAAATGGGGAAGGCCCTAAGGTCATTATTAGGGGAATGAATTCAATCAATACTTCTTCTAATCCTCTGTATGTAGTAGATGGCGTTCAAATGGTGGATTTTCATTATTTGAATCCGAACGATATTGAACGTATAGAGGTGTTGAAGGACGCATCCTCAACTGCCATTTATGGTGCACGCGGCGCTAATGGCGTAATCTTGGTAACAACAAAACGTGGTAATATCGGAGAAGGACGAACCGTTGTGTCCTATAATGGTTATATTAGTTTGGGAACTATGGCCAGCAAAGTTGACTTAATGAATTCATCTGAATTTTTGGAGATGGAAGATATTGCTTTTTCTACACTTTCAAATTATAAAGCCGGACAAGATAAATTAGCAAGCTTAGGATTAAACGAATGGATTCCGCGTCGCACTGATCCCATGTATTTCGATGCGAATGGAAATCCCCTTTATGATACCGATTGGCAGGAAGAAGTAACTCGTTCGGCAATATCTCACAGTCATCAATTGAACGTACAACATCAAAACAAAAGTTCCTCCGTAGGGGCTTTTCTCAATTATACTGAACAGGAAGGTATCTTGATTAATAACTATGTCAAACGTGTTAATGCCAAATTGTCTTTTGATACGAAACCCAAACGCTGGTTGGATATTTTATCAAACATATTGGTAAACCATTCATGGGGAAATACAAGTGAAGGTGGTGGAGTAAATCGTAATATGTGGGAAATGTCTCCGCTGATTCCGGTAAAATTTCCTGATGGGAGATGGGGTACTTCTGATTATGCAACAGAGTTAGATTATAGTCTTGAAGGTATGGCTAATCCGGTTGAGGAGTTGGAAAGAGCTGTTCGTAACCGTGTCAATACAAAAATATTTGGAAACTTCGGACTGGTATTCCATATTACAGATGGATTAGATTTAAAAACACAATTTGGAGTTGATTATAATACCAACACACAGAGAAATGCTTTACCCAACGATTTGAGATATATATCTTCGCCGAATGGAAGGGCTAATCTTTCTTACCGGGAAAGAATGTTTTGGCAGGAAGAGACCTTTCTTAGCTATAATAAAGTGATTAAAGATCACCGTGTTAATGCAACATTAGGTGCGAGTTGGTCGCGATCTCAAACGTTAAATTTTGATACAGGTAATGTAACAGGTTTTACTACAAATGATTTCTCATTTTATAATTTAGCAGCAGGTTCTACTCCGTCCGCGCCTACTTCAAGTTATACTGATTGGGCTATTCATTCAGTTTTTGCCAGAGCAAGTTATACATTTAAAGATAAATATATGACAACTCTAACATTACGTGCTGATGGCTCTTCACGATTTGGAGCAAATAATAAATATGGATTCTTCCCCTCTGCCGGTTTAGGCTGGAATATTTCAAATGAAGATTTTCTTAAAGATGCCGCATGGCTTAGTAATTTGAAATTGCATACAAGTTATGGACGTACGGGTAATACTGAGATTCAGGAATACAGATCGTTGTCGCTTATGACATCAAGTACCATATTGTTAAATGGAGGCCGCGCTGCAACAACCCAAATGAATAATATGCCTAATCCTGATTTAACATGGGAAAAGACAGACCAGTTTGATGTTGGAATAAACCTTGGCTTATTTGGCAACAGACTCAATCTGGACTTGGATTTTTATCATAAGGCTACTAAAGACTTATTATTGGAACGTCCGATACCTTATGAAACCGGATTTGCAAGTGTTTATTATAATATGGGACAGGTTGATAATACAGGTATTGATCTTCTGTTGTCAGGTATAATTGCAGACTTCGGAAAATTCTCCTGGGAATCGACTTTGAATATGAATTTTAATAAAAATGAAATCAAAAAATTGGGAGAAAATGATGAAGACATACGGGTCAATAATTATATATGGCATCGCGTTGGTTACCCTTTGGGCAGTTTTAACACTCAAATAAGATTGGGAATTTGGGGTGAGAACGAGAGGGCAGAGGCAGAGGCCGTTGGAGCAGCCCCTGGCGTGAAAAAATTATCTGCTGCGCGTGAATTTACCGGACAAAGCGGAATCCCTAAATATACAGGTAGTTTTATTAATAAGTTCAAGTATGGGAACTTTGATTTAACCCTTGATTTGCAATTTGTTACCGGCGTAGAGACTTTCCAGACCTTTCTTGGGGCGGCTTTAGACCGCGCAGGTGTTGCCAATGGCTTAAAACTTATGTTGACTGATGGATGGAGACCCAATAGAACAAATACAATGTTCCAGCAAATCCGCCATACTTCATACGCAGGACAAAGTAGTGGAGATGATTCATTTTGGGTGGCAGATGGTTCATATTTGCGTGGCAACTTAATTCAATTAGGTTATACTTTTGATAAATCATTGCTTAAAAAGTATGGAATGAATAATTTAAGACTTAATTTCAGTATTAGTAATGCTTTCCTCATAACCTCGAAAGACTTCTATGGTTATGATCCTGAGGCCTCTGACAGTACTGGAAAATTTCAACAAAATACGTTCTTTTATCAATATCCGAGAGAACGTACTTTTACATTAGGAGCTAATTTTGATTTTTAATTAATAAAATGTAAATTAAAATGAAAAAAACGATATGTTATTCAGCAATAGCTGTTTTCTTATTAGTTATTTCTTCATGTAATGATTTTTTGGAGGAAACCCCAAAAAGTTCCATTACACAAGACAGGTTCTTTACTTCAAGTTCTGATGCATATTCTGCAGTAAATATTTTATATAGAAAAGGGTTTATGAATGCAATGAGCTCCGGTTCATATACTGGTTGCCAATTAATGTATTCAACCGGCTACCGTACAGGTTTAATTGACAATCCTGTTGGTAGAGGGAATAATATGTTTATTACCAGAATGCAACAAATGAATGTAGACCCAATTACTGATGGGAGTACCATGCAGGGAATCTGGTCAAATCCTTATGAAGTAATTGTGCGTAATGCTAATTTTGTGATTGAGAATCTGAATAAGACAGGTAATTGTCCTGAATTAACAGACGCTGAACGTGAGCAATTGTTAGGCGAGGCCCATTTTTTCAGAGCTTTGAATTATTATTATTTAGTAAGAGTTTTCGGGCCTGTTCCCATTGTCCTCAATTACTATACTTCTCTTGATGATTTATATGTGAGGCGTTCATCTGAGACGTTGGTTTATAAACAAATTATGGCTGATTTAGATATAGCTTTGGCTGCCGGTTTGCCGGAAAAGCCTATGCCTGAAAATGGTTTTAGGATTTCACACGCAAGCGTTTTGGCTTTAGCCGCTGATGTATGTATGAGTATGGCCGGTTATCCTGTTTTGGATCAATCAAAATATGCTCTTGCTGCCCAATATGCAAAAGAACTGATAGGTAGTTCGGCTTATGCTTTGATTCAGCATGGAGATGGTTTTGACGCGAGTAATCCTGCTACCTGGGATAAAAGTGCATATACTGCATTACGCACATCCGACAATGAAAAAGAATATTTGTTAGTGAGGGAATATGATACATCTATTTCTAATGCGAATGAACAACCAACATGGTGTTTACCATACGAAGCGGTTACATGGAATATTTTTAAATATCCTGTTTATGTCAATGCGTGGCACCCGCATCTTATATTACATGCTGCTTATGATGTGAACGACGACTTGCGTTTTCAGGAAAAACAGTATTTCCATAGTAGTTATACAGATGCTAAAGGAACGGTACATGATTTTGGTGGAAAGTATGCATACTTCTGGTGGGAAGAAGAAGCATTATTATCAACACAGCGCGCACAAAAAGATATTTGTGTATATCGTTTAAGTGAAATCTATCTATTAGCTGCCGAAGCTTTAGCGAGATCGGGAAATGCGGTTACAGATGAAGCTGCCGGCTATTTAGCTACTATAAAAGCTCGTGCTTCCTTAAGTAAAGACTATAATACTGTCCTGAATGAAGTGAAAGCTATCACTGACACCGAAACTTTTGTAGAAGAAGTGTTAGCAGAAAAAATTAGAGAAACTCTTTTTGAGTTTAAACTTTGGACTGATATTGCACGCACACGTAAATATCCTGCCATTGTTAATGGAAAATTCGGATTTGTTCCTTTAATTGGAGCAAAAAATCCATGGGATGCTACTTATACTGAAAGTAATTTGTATTTTCCTTTGGGAGAACCTGTCACACAGCGAAACCCATTATTAAATGAACCTCCATTAACTGAATAATTAAGTATCTGTCATGAATAAAAAAACAGTTCAATATATTAAAAGTGTACTTATTGTATTTTTAATAGCAACGTATGTGCCTGTTTGTTATGCTTTTGATAATAAGTCGCAAAACGATATGATTTTATGGTATAATACCAAACCGAGTACAGTCAGGGGGGTAACAGCGCCCGAACCTCTTCCTGTAGGGAATGGTTTGCTTGGCGCATTGGTATATGGTAGCGTAAGCGAAGACAGGATTGCGCTGAACGAAACAAGTTTCTGGTCGGGAGCGCCGCATGATTATAACGACCCCAATGCCGGAAAATATTATAAGCCAATACAGGATTTGCTGGTTGCAGGCAAATTTAAAGAAGCGGAAAAGATGGCCGACGAACATTTCTATGGAAAGCCTGCCGCACAGGCTGCTTACCAACCGCTTGGCAATATGAATTTTATTCATTATGGGATTGATGATGACAAAACGACCAATTATTACCGCGATTTGGATATGCTCAACGGTATTACATCGGTTTCTTTTACTGATAATGGCGTAAACTACAAACGCGAAGTGTTTGTTTCTTATCCCGACAAGGTATTGGTAATGCTGATTACTGCCGATAAACCCGGAAAAATATCATTTGATGTATCTTTAGACAGCCATTTTATGGATAAGATAACAGCCGCCAATGGTAAGCTGACGTTAGACGGCGCTTGGGAAAACACGGTGCCCAACTATTGGCTTGTAGGTGAAATTGCAGAAAAAGGCATGACGTTTCAAACGGTATTGCAAGCGAAAAGCGATGGAGGCCAATCAGGAATTTACAAAGACAGGTTGACTATCCGTAAGGCCAATTCGGTAGTTCTCATACTGACTGCCAGCACAAGCCACGTCAATTATAAAGACATAAGCGGTAATCCGGCAGCGCTTAACCAACCCATTATGGCTAATGCTATCGCAAAAGACTATGCTACGCTCCGGTCTCGCCATGTGGCAGACTTCAGTTCGTTGATGGGAAGAGTCCGTATTCAGGTGGGCGACAAGTCTAAAAGCGAGAAAACCATTACCCAAAGAATAGCCGGCGTGAATAATGGAGAGCCTGACCCTCATTTAGAGACGCTTTGCTTCCAATGGGGGCGTTATATGCTTGTATCCAGCAGCCGCGCCGGCGGACAAGCTTCAACACTGCAAGCCATTTGGAATGAACGGTTAACTCCGCCCTGGGGTAGTAAGTATACCATTAATATCAATACCCAGATGAATTACTGGCCGGCCGAGGTAACTAATTTAGGCGAATGCCACATACCCCTGATTGAGATGGTGAAAGACTTGGCTGAAAACGGAGTAAAAACCGCTCGGATATATTACCCCGGGTCTAAAGGATGGGTAACACACCACAACGTAGACCTGTGGAGAGGCGCTGCGCCGGTAGATATGGCGCGATATGGCATGTGGCCCGTGGGTGGCGCCTGGCTGTGCCAGCATCTGTGGGAACATTATGCCTTTAGTAATGGAGACAAAGAAATGCTGAAAGATATTTATCCGGCGCTAAAAGGTTCTGCAGAATTTCTGTCGAGCATTTTGGTTGAACATCATAAATATGGCTACCTGGTGACGCCTGTCTCTATGTCGCCTGAACATGGGTATTATTTCGACGACAGCAACACCCTGGCCTTTTTATCACAGGGCGCTACGATGGATGCAGGTATCATGCGCGAACTGTTCACTCACGTCATAGAAGCGAGTAAAATACTGAATGTTGACGCTGCTCTCCGCAAACAATTGGAGACGATTCTTCCCAAGTTGCCACCTTATAAGGTGAACCAACTGGGTTATGTACAGGAATGGGTTGAAGATTGGCGTCCTCAGCGGGGCGGCCATGATGTATCTCCCTATTTTCCATTTTTCCCGGGGAAAAGCGTCTTGTTTCACAGAGAAAGCGATAAGGAAATCGTCAAAGCATACCAATATTGGCTTGAGTCTCGTGGTTTGCGTGGCGGTGGTTTTCCCGGCGCCTGGAATATCTGCATGTGGGCAAGGATGGAGCGGGGAGATCGTACAGGCGCGTTGATACAGACGGCAGTTGCCGGCAGCGCAGGCTCTATCCTGCGTCAGGGAACAGGCGCTCAGGTGGATGGGCCATTTGGATTTACGGCCGGCATTGCCGAATCGTTGATTCAAAGTCATGCCGGAGAGATAAGTTTGCTTCCTGCATTACCTTCAGGCTGGTCAGTGGCAGGAGAAGTCTCTGGTTTACGCGCAAGAGGCGGATATGAGGTAAATATGAAATGGGAAAAAGGCAGGCTTACAAAAGCGGAGATTAGTAATCCCAATGGAGGCGTTTGTAATGTTCGCTACAATGGTAAAGTTATAAAAGCAACCATACCGAAAGGAGCCCCATTTATTATTAATTAAATTAGTTAATTCTCTTCAAACAGATGTACTGCAAAATTCCCTGTAAACCCAATCCCGGCGGCTTTTATCCGGGAAACCGGCCGCCCGGGGTATGTGGCGGCAGGAGATTTGGGCGCATCCCCCTCTCCTGGGTCAGGCTCCGGGCTATCCGCTGCAATCCCTTGCGCAACTGCGCACACCTTTTCAGCCCAGCCCCATCGTTCGGCCTTGCAACCTTCGCTATCACCCCCTGGCCCTCTATTGTTGATAGCGGAAGCCGGGGGATTGACAGCCAAGCCCTGTATTTAAAGCCCCAAGCCTTGTATTTAAAGCCCCAAGCCCTGTATTTAAAGCCCCAAGCCTTGTATTTAAAGCCCCAAGCCTTGTATTTAAAGGCCCCAAGAACAAGAAATAAGGCCCAAGAACAAGAAATAAGGCCCCAAGAACAAGAAATAAGGCCCCAAGAACAAGAACTAAAGGCCCCAGAACAAGAAATAAAGCAGCAAGAACAAGAAATAAGGCAGCAAGAAAAAGAAATAAGGCAGCAAGAACAAGAAATAAGGCCCCAAGAACAAGAAATAAGGCCCCAAGAACAAGAAATAAAGCCCCAAGAACAAGAAATAAGGCCCCAAGAACAAGAAATAAAGCAGCAAGAACAAGAAATAAGGCAGCAAGAACAAGAAATAAGGCAGCAAGAACAAGAAATAAGGC
>JAIRKZ010000157.1 GCA_031259845.1 Tannerellaceae bacterium
AAGCCCAAGCACGTGGTGGGGGGAATACAAAATATCAACAGACGAGGGTAAAACATGGTCGGCAAGCCGGGCGATCCCGCGCGGATGCCTCGGCCCTGTCAAAAACAAACCGGTTATTAGCATCTTTAGTAGGAGTAATAGCAGGAGGGTATGTGTTCGACCGTTGGGTTCAGATTCATTTAAAAGGACGTATTTATACGGGCGCAATAGGCTTGGCCTTTACGATACCTGCTTTATTTCTGCTGGGGTATGGCAGCGGCGGCATTGGGATGATAATAACCGGGGCCATTCTTTTTGGATTGGGCTTTGGCGTTTTCGACGTTAACAATATGCCCATTCTCTGCCAGTTTGTTCCTTCCCGTTATCGTGCAACAGGCTATGGTATAATGAATCTGGCAGGTATATCGGCAGGCGCCATAATTACAAACGAGTTAGGCAAAGCGTTCGATTCGGGATACGTAAGTTTGGTTTTTATCAGTATGATTGCTACTGTATTTGTTGCCATCATTCTGCAATTAACAGTTTTAAATCCAAAAACAACGGATATGACAATGCCGGTTTGACGTCTGCCTGACGCTTTTTAAAGGTAGATTATGGAACAGTCAAATGCCACGGATACACCAGGCGGTTTGATTGATCAGGGAAAAATGGCCGGATGATTATTTTTGACTAATTTTGCGGCATGATTCAAATCGGAGATACATTAGTTAGTTTTGATGTTATAGAAAGCAGGTTTATATGCAACCTTCCGGTGTGTAAGGGGGCATGCTGTTTTGTGGAAGGAGCCTCGGGCGCCCCGCTGGAAAAAGGGGAGCTGAAGGAAATGCAGGATGTATTGCCTGTTGTATGGGATAGCCTTTCTTCCGAAGCGCAGGAAGTTATCAGGCAACAGCATGTTGCTTATATAGACCCGGAGGGGGACGACGTTGTTTCCATCGTAGGGGAAAAAGACTGTGTCTTTACCTGTTACGACGAAAAAGGTATCTGCGGGTGCGCCATTGAGAAAGCTTACCGGGAAGGGCGTACAACGATTCAAAAACCAATTTCCTGCCAGCTATACCCCATCCGCGTTTCCCGGTATGACGCCTTCCGGGCGGTGAATTATCATCGATGGAAGATTTGCAAGTCCGCCGAAGTCTTGGGACGTAAGGAAGGGCTTCCGCTGTATAAGTTCCTGAAAGAACCGCTAATCCGTAAGTTTGGCGTGGAATGGTATGAAGAACTTGACAGGTTTGCCTGCGAATGGGGGCGTCAATGAGCAGCCGACTGCACGGCATCCATTACGCGCAGTAAGTTGCCTCCCCATATTTTCTTTATATCCTGTTCGCTATATCCCGCTTTAAGCAATCCTACTGTGATATTGATTAACTCATTGCTTGCCCTGCATCCGATAAGTTCGCCGTCGCCGTCGAAATCGGAGCCGATTCCCACATAGTCTATCCCTGCCAGCCGGACGATATAATCAATGTGGCGGATTGCATCGCTCACCGACGCTTTTTCTTCGTCTCTGTTGATAAATCCTTTGTAAAGGCATACCTGGATAACGCCTCCCTTTTCCGCCAGCGCTTTTATCTGTTTGTCTGATAAATTGCGTGGATGGTTGCAAAGGGCTTTTACAGACGAGTGGGATGCAATGACAGGCGTTTTGCTTTCTTTTAACACGTCAAAGAAGGCGCTTTCGGCTGCATGGGAAATATCAATCATAATCCCCAGCCGGTTCATTTCCCCTACTACTTCTTTCCCGAACGGGCTTAGCCCGCCCCATTCCGGCTCTCCCTTTGCCGAGTCGCAAATATCGTTACTCCCATTGTGGCAGAGGGTGATATAAGAAACGCCCATTTCTTTGAAACGGGCCAGGTTGGCCAGGTCTTTCCCTATGGCGTAGCCGTTTTCTATTCCTAAGAAGATAGCTTTTTTATGCTGAAGCTTTAACCGCGCCAGGTCGCCCGGAGTATAAGCTATCGCCATACGTTCCGGGTGCAAACCTTCCTGCATCTTCACTTGCCCAAGGCGTTCGGCGGCATATCCGGCGGCAGCCTGCAGCGAAGCCTCGTCTCGCTCCCCTTGTGGGATATAGGCTACCATGAAAGCAGCGTCTATCATGCCTTCTTCCATATAAGGCAGGTTTACTTTACCCCCTTCTTTCTCTCCCAAATTAAAGGAGCCGGGGAATAGCATGGGCGTATCCGTATGCGAGTCGATGGTAAAGATTCGCCGGTGGATTTCTTTTGCCCGG
This sequence comes from Tannerellaceae bacterium, assembly GCA_031259845.1. Classification (GTDB taxonomy): domain Bacteria; phylum Bacteroidota; class Bacteroidia; order Bacteroidales; family Tannerellaceae; genus DFXE01. The sequence continues at coordinate 2,237 of JAIRKZ010000157.1, forward strand.
CGAAAGCGGCGAGCCTCTTCTATATGGTATTTGAATAATTCCCCCATGCGTTCGTCGCCGTCAGACGCCATGGCTTCGGGATGCCATTGTACGCTGAAGATGGCATATTCGGGATGCTCCATTCCTTCGTTAATGCCATCGGGCGAAAAGGCAGTAGGGATAAATTCCGGGGCCGTCTCCGTTATGGCCTGATGATGGAATGAGTTAACAAGGATTGTTTCTTGCTTTAAGATAGATCGTAACTTGGTTTTACCTTGGGATAAAGTAACCGAGTGTGAAGGCAATTCGCGCGCCAATGTCTGGCTGTGCTTTATCAGCCCGTTTTTGTTTTGCGAATAAATATCCTGGTAAAGCCCGCCTCCAAAAGCCGCATTGATTAACTGATGCCCCCGGCAAATACCCATGATGGGAAGCTGGCGGTTAAATGCGAGCCGCAGGATAATCAAGTCGTATTCGTCGCGGACGGAATCCACATCCTGCAGTTGGGGGATAGGCTCTTCTCCCAGATAAAGAGGATTTATATCGCCGCCTCCGCTCATAAGCAACCCGTCTAATCCGGCGACAATAGCCGTTAACGCCTTGACGTCTGTAATTACGGGGATCAATACGGGGGCGCCGCCGGCTTCCAATACCGCCTGAACGTATGTATCGGCAATACAGGAAAGCCCGTCTTTCCGGTTGGCCGAGATTCCTATACGGGGAGGTTGCGATTGTTCTTTATGGCTGATGAAATTATCTACTCCCTTATACAAGGCGGCTATGTCCGGTTGGCGGGCTTTTTTATCCATGTTATGCGTCTATGTTTGCGTAAGTCGCGTTCTCTTCTATAAATTCGCGGCGCGGGGCTACTTCTTCACCCATTAACATAGAGAATATCTGGTCGGCTTCTGCGGCGCTTTCGATGGTGATCTGCTTCAATGTCCGGTTTTCGGGATTCATGGTTGTATCCCAAAGCTGATGGTCGTTCATCTCTCCCAAACCTTTGTATCGTTGCGTATGTATACCCGTTTCGCTTCCGCCTCCGTATTTGTCAATGAATAGCTGCCGTTGCTGCTCTGTCCAGCAATACTCTTCTGTTTTTCCTTTTTTGCACAGATATAAAGGAGGCGTTGCCAGGTATACGTATCCATTGTCAATCAATGCACGCATTCTGCGGAAGAAAAACGTCAGTATCAATGTAGCGATATGGCTGCCATCCACGTCGGCATCGGTCATGATAATAATCTTATGATAACGGAGTTTTACCAGGTTAAGCTCTTTCGGGTCGTCTTCCGTACCAATCGATACGCCCATCGCCTTGAAGATGTTCTGTATTTCTTCGCTTTCAAATATCTTATGCTCCATCGCTTTCTCCACGTTCAGGATTTTACCGCGTAAGGGAAGTATTGCCTGGAAAGTCCGGTCTCGTCCTTGCTTGGCTGTGCCGCCGGCAGAGTCTCCTTCTACAAGGAATAATTCGCAATCTTCGGCCACTTTGGACGAACAGTCGGCCAATTTACCGGGAAGCCCTCCGCCGCCCATCGGCGATTTACGTTGAACCAGTTCTCTTGCTTTACGGGCTGCCTGACGGGCCTGCGCTGCCAGGATTACTTTGTCTACGATTATCTTGGCTTCCTTCGGATGCTCTTCCAGGTAATAACCTAATGCTTCGCCTACTGCCTGGTCTACGGCGCCGGTTACTTCACTGTTGCCTAATTTGGTTTTTGTTTGCCCTTCAAACTGTGGCTCGGCCACTTTGATGGAGATAACCGCCGTTAATCCTTCGCGGAAGTCGTCTCCTTGTATTTCCACTTTTGCTTTTTCAAGCAATTTGGAGTCTTCCGCATATTTCTTTAACGTACGGGTCAATCCGCGCCGGAAACCGGCAAGGTGGGTTCCTCCTTCAATCGTATTGATGTCGTTTACGTATGAATAAACGCTCTCATTGTAAGACGTATTGTAAGTCATCGCCACTTCTACCGGAATATTTTGTTTTTCCGTAACAATATGGATCACGTCCGGGATAAGTTTCTCCTTTGCGCGGTCGATATAACGGACAAACTCTTTCAGCCCTTCATCGGAAAGAAAGGTTTCCGTCCGGTAGGCGCCATCTTCTTTTGTAACTCTTCTGTCTGTTAACGTAAGCGTTACTCCGGCATTTAAGAAAGCAAGTTCGCGAAGGCGGGTGGCCAGTATGTCGTAACGATATTCGGTTATTGTAAAAATGGAATCGTCGGGTTTGAACGTGATGGTGGTCCCCGTATCGCCGGATTCTCCGATAACTTTTAATTCTGTCCTGGCATGGCCGCAGGAATATTCCTGCATGTAAATTTTACCGTCGCGGCGAATTTCGGCTCTCAGAAAGATGGAAAGGGCATTTACGCAGGATACGCCTACCCCATGTAGCCCGCCGGAAACTTTATAGCTGCCTTTGTCGAACTTTCCTCCTGCATGCAATACCGTCAGCACCACTTCGAGGGCGGATTTCCCTTCTTTTTCATGGTAGTCTACCGGGATGCCGCGGCCATTGTCTACTACCGTAACGGAGTTGTCTTCATTTATGGTAACGTCTATATTGGTGCAATAGCCGCCGAGCGCTTCGTCTATTGAATTGTCTACCACTTCATATACCAGGTGGTGCAACCCTTTTTCGCCGATGTCGCCAATATACATGGCAGGTCTTTTACGCACGGCTTCCAGACCTTCAAGAACCTGGATGCTATCCGCAGAATAATTGCCATTTGTGTTTTTTAATTCTTCACTCATCTGTTTAGTGTGTTAGAAATCAATAATTATAAAGGTTTTCAAAAACCTAACAAAGATACTGAAAATTATTGAGACGAACGGGCTGTAATGTAATAAACAAAAAAAACCGGGCGCATCGGTCCGGTTTTCTATACAGTGTACATATTTCTATTTATGCAAGCGCATTCACGTGCTTAGCTAATTTAGATTTTAAATTAGAAGCCTTATTTTTGTGAATAACATTCTTTTTGGCAAGTTTGTCTAACATGGAACATACGTGAGGATATAAAGCCTGTGCTTCGGCTTTCTCTTCGGTAGCGCGTAGCTTACGTACTGCATTTCTTGCAGTCTTTGCGTAATATCTGTTATGCAAACGTCTTGCGTTAGTCTGTCTGATTCTTTTTAATGCAGATTTGTGATTTGCCATTTCTTTAGCTATCTTAATATTTTAATTTTCAACTTCCAATTGAATAAAGTAGCCCATAGGGGAATCGAACCCCTCTTTCAAGAATGAAAATCTTGCGTCCTAACCGATAGACGAATGGGCCAACATGTCAAAGCGCTTTGCTTTTGCATTGTGAGATAATATTTTCTCAAATGCGAGTGCAAAGATAGATTATCTATAAATATTGCCAAAACATTTCAATGGATTTTTTAATATGTGTTTGCGTTTTAACATCTATTTAGAAGATATGTCGTCTAAATGAATATCCAGGGCTTTTACTGAAATATTGATTTCCCAGATGCACAATATCAATGAGGCCGCCAGCAATATGAGTCCGAAACCGAATATCCAGATGGCTACGCTGATAAAAGATATATAAAAGAAAAACATGGAAACTACGCTCAGCAGCAAACTGCTTACGCCTAATATCTGCATCGCGCGGATAAGGTAAAGCCTTTTCCGTAAATTGGATATCTGGGCGGCGTCTTTAGGATTGCCGCTTTGTTCATGTTTGTCTTTCAGCGTGCGTATCACGCTGGCATACGAAAGAAACCGGTTGGTATACGCCAGCAATATTAACGATATGGCTGAGAATAATAAGGAGGGGGTTGCCAATTCTAACATAAAACAACTATTTTTGTGACGGCAAAAGTACAAATAATGCTGAATAAAACACGAGGAATCGTACTGCATTCTATTCCATATAACGATACGTATGCTATTATATATATGTATACGGAAGTTTTCGGGCGGGTATCTTATCTGGTTGCCCGGAAGCGTGGAAAAAGAACAACGGTCTCCAAAGCCTTGTTTATGCCGCTTTCGGTGGTGGAGATGGAAGTAGAGCATCAAAGCAGGCGCGACCTGCATCGCATACGCGAAACCAAACAATGCTATCCCCTCAACCGTCTGTTTACCGACCCGGTAAAGAATGCGCTGGCATTGTTCATGGCGGAAGTATTGTTCCGTGTGGTGAAAGATACGGAGCCCGACGCCCGTTTGTTCGACTACCTCTACCGTTCTATCTGTTTATTGGAGTCGGCAGAAGACGGGGTAGCCAATTTTCATGTAGTCTTCCTGCTCCACCTGCTCCATTATTTAGGCATATCTCCCAATACGGATTCCTATGTGGAAGGCTATTACTTTGATATGCAAAACGGCGTCTTTGCCAGCCATCCTCCTCTGCACCGGCATTATTTAAACAGGGAAGAAAGCCGGATATTCGCCCGCCTGTTTAAAATCAGTTACGAAAACATGTCCTTATACGCCTTCTCCCGTCACGACAGAGTTAATATCCTCCACCGCATCCTTGCCTACTACCGCATCCACCTGCCCGAAATCCCCGAAATAAAGTCCCTGGCAATATTACAGGCGCTGTTTGAGTGACAGGGTATTGACGGCGCCGGTTTTGAAAATCTGAAAGAAGAATTGAAATTTTGTCCTCTTGGATTATAAAAACGATTACATTATTTTATACATTTGCTCGCGGAAATTTAACCTTTCCACAATTGTGGGGCGATCGTTTCACAATTGTGAGCCGCCCGGCCCACACCTGTGGTTCACCCGGCCCACAATTGTGGAAAGGTTAAAATAAAGCGACGAAACAATTAATCAGTAATAATCAAACCATTAAACCATCAGCGCTATGGCTGCATATTATGACTTTTACCAAAACCCGCCTTCGGCAAAAAGAAAAGAAAGCTTACATGCGCGGGTAATCACTTCGGGAACGGTAGATACCAATTATTTAGCACAAGAGATACAGGAGCAGTCCACCCTTTCAACGGCCGATGTAAAAGGCGTGTTGACGGCTTTGGGAGAAGTGGCGGCCCGGCATTTCAAAAACGGCGAACGTATACACATTGAAGGATTTGGTTTCTTTCAGATTACGTTGTCTTGCCCGGCGGTTAAGACTCCGAAAGAAATCCGTGCGGAATCCGTCCGTTTCAAATCTGTTGTTTTCCGCCCCGAAAGCGCCTTGCTCAAACTGTTGGGAAATATTCGTTTTGAGCGGGTATCAGAGAAAAGACATTCAACAAACCATTCCGGAGAAGAAATAGATAATCGCCTGACGCACTACTTTTCACTGCATCCTACCCTTACCAGAGAGGATTACCAGCGGTTGGGCGGATACACGAAAACAACAGCCAACCGCCGCCTGAAGCAGTTGTTGGCCGAAGGAAAACTGCAAAAGGCAGGCTTTCACCATTTCCCTGTGTACGAACCGGCAAAGGGCTTCTACGGAAGAGAATAATCAAGCTGCCGCCTTCGTATCGCCCGATTTCAAAGCAGAAAGTTTGCCCGTATGCTAAAAAGATTATACTTTTGCACATCATTACGATGACTGGTCTTGTAGTTCAACGGATAGAATAGAAGTTTCCTAAACTTTAGATCCGGGTTCGATTCCCGGCGAGACTACTTTTTAACAATCGTTTACACAGGGGTGCTTTTTCAGCTCTGTTGTGAATGTGACATAAAAAACAAAGAATTACGTTTAGGCGATGCATTAATAGTGCATCGCCTAAGGTGTTTTAGGGGTATTCGATCTGAAAAAACAGCACGCGCGTAAATAGATTTTAACAAATAGGTGTAGGGAACAATTATCAATATCCCTACAATGTAGGGAACAAAACAAAGTAGAATTATGTCGGTTTTTAAGGTTGTACAGAAGAAAATAAATAAACGTGGTGAAGGCCCGATATACATCACTTTTTATATAGGCAGAAAAAAAGTAGAGATACCGGCCAGGTTTAGTCTCGCTCCTTCAGATTTTGATAAAGAAAGAGGAATCGTAAAGCAGTCCCATCCTTTTTGTAAAGACAAAAACCTGATCCTGTCGAATATTAAATCAAGGATAAATGACATATTCGTAAAGTTTAGACTTAGAGGGATTGATATGACAGAGGATCACTTTTGGTCAGCCTTTCATAATCCGGGTAACTTTGATGACTTTTTTGATTTCTGCTCATATCATCAAAAACTAAGATTCCCGGAAATATCTGAAAATACCATAAAACGCGATAAATCAGCTTTGAAAATGCTTAAAGAGTTCAAATCCCCGCTGTATTTTGACCAATTGACAATAACCCATTTCAGGCAATTTATCCTGTATCTACGAAACAAAAAAGGAAATAAAGAGAATACTATAAAGAAAACAATCGTAACAATCAGCCTCTATATAAATGAAGCCTTAAAACAGGAATATATTTCAGAAAACCCTATTAAACAAATTAAAATGCGTGGTTTTAATCAAAATTCTACGGTATTCCTTACTTCAGACGAATTTAAAAAGGTTATAGACTTGCATAATTCCCGGATCTGTACCGGTACAACGGAGAATGTTTTAGATTTCTTTCTTTTTATGTGTTTTACTTCATTACACATAAGTGATGCCAGGGGCCTCCAGATAGACCAGATTAGTGAAGGACAGCTAACCTACATGCGAATGAAAACACGTAATTCACGCCCCAGATACATAACGATTCCATTATCAGAGTCTGCTAAAAAAATTATAAGACGATGGGTCGGGGATAGAAAGAAAGGGTACATTTTTGAAGGACTGATTTCAAACGTAAAAATCAATAAACATTTAAAGACTATTGGAGATATGGCTGGCGTAAAGAAGAAGTTATGCGCTAAAGTCGGGCGGCATACTTTTGCCACACTTTTTTTAAGAGAAACCAAGGACTTGAATGCCTTAAAAGAATTGCTCGGGCATTCAAATATTAAAGAGACCTTAATCTATGCCCACGTTTTAGATGAAGACAGAAAGAAGGGTATCGAAACGTTTAACCAATATGCTATATAATATTTAATCGAAAGTATGTTTTAATACGAAAGGCTGTCGTTGATGACAGCCTTTCATGCTTTATCTGCGATACACCACCCAGCAGGGTTTATTCTCTATAAATTCCATCTGGAACCCGGCGGTATTCATCAGGGAAGATACCTCTTCGATGGAGACAGTTGCCATTTCTGAAACTTCACGGACGATATCGGCAGAGGTGACGTAGTCTTTATGTTCGTCGGAACCCAAAGCGCTGAATGTGGTTTGGATGTATCTTGTTGTGATATCTTGATTGAGGCTTAATTCTTCACTCATGACCGGCCTCCTTCCCAAACAGTTTAATGTATCGCTTAACCTGGCTTAAATCTGCGATTAAACGCAAAGCGTCTTTATCGGAAAAGCCTTCTGACGAACTGGTTTCACAAGCTACAGCAGTAATTGCAGAATCAATGGTTTCCACCTGAACGTTAAGAAAGCCTTTTTCAGTCTGACAATCTTTAATAAACTCAATAAGTGGAGTTGTTAAACAGATTCCTTCAATTTCAATTGGTTTCATCTTGGGCCTCCTTCCTGTATAATCAGTTGGATGTTTAAATCTCCTGTAATGAATGTGAGGCTGCAATTGGACTCATTCGTAAATTAATTTATGATTTTAAAAACAGCCCAATAGAATTCAGGCATATTAAAGCTATGGAAAAATCCCCGATACCAATAGTGATACCGGGGATACCTGAATAGGCTCTAATTCTGGATTTGTTGTCAATAATAACAGTTTATAACGAA
>JAIRKZ010000038.1 GCA_031259845.1 Tannerellaceae bacterium
ATAGTGCATGGATGCTTTTCCTCGAATATTATCCAACAACCTGTTCAAATTAGCAGTGTTGGCGGTATTTCCTTTAGCTCGTCCTACTTTGTTATCCCTGGATGGATTTCAAGTTTAGTGCTGAATTGGGCTCTTTCTCCGTCGATGGTTATGCGTCCCATAATCACTACATTCCCATTCGCTTTGGGATTACTTCTCTTAATGTAAAAGAGGATTCTGAATGTACTTCGTTTCATCTTCTTGTCCTTTCAATTAAAATACAAAGATAATTTGTTCAATTCTGAAAAGTATTACAGAAAGATGGACAATATAGTACAGATGAGGGACTTACGAGGGAAATCGGTACCGATTTTTCGCTTTTTGGAACAGGTACCGATTTAGTACCGATTTGCTGTCCAAGTATGGCTTTTATTTGTCTTTCAAGTGGGGTTGAAACAAAAAAAATGCCTTCCAAACCACTGATTTGAAAGGCATTGTCCAGTATTGTCTCTATGTTGTCCTAATAGAGTTGAGCGAAAAACGGGACTCGAACCCGCGACCCTAACCTTGGCAAGGTTATGCTCTACCAACTGAGCTATTTTCGCATTTCGACTACAAAGGTAGATAACTTTTTTAGTTATGCAAATAATTGAGGCGGAAATTAATTACTTACAATGATTCTGTCGCCGTTTGTGGTTACGGTATAGGATTTCAGGTAATATCCTTCCTGTTGGCTTGGGCCGCTTACCGGGTTGCCTATGCCATTTAATAACTCATATTTACTTCCGCATTTGGGGCAGACTGCATAGATGCCGGCGTCGTCTACTTCTACAACAACCGACCTGTTTGCTTCGTGGGGACAGCAAATATCAAAAGCGTAATAGGAGGTGGCGGCCGTACTTAATCCGTGATATACCAATATACCTCCATAGCCTGTTCTTTCAATCTCCTGATTGATGTTTTTGGAAGTAAAAACTTTATATGCCTGAACGCCCAGTAAATCTCTGTCTTCAAAACGGAGGTCTAATTCCAGATATACGGGGTAATCGGGAATGTTCGACACATACTTTTTGTCGCACGAATTGATTGTAATGAATAACAGGCAAACAAGGATACGCGTATATTTCATTCATTGATAAGTTTACTCTCTGCTTCGTTTACTTTATCAAACGGGAAGCCGTCTAAAATATTTTGCATCAGAGCATAAATCCGGTCGTTACATAAATTCCCGATACTGCCTTCGTGCGTGTGGCGGATCGTTTTATCGGGAACGAAATTGCCGGCTTCAATAGCAAGCCCCACTTTTTTATAGGCGTCGCGGAAGGGCATTCCCGAGGCTGTCAAACGGTTTACTTCTTCAACGCTGAACAGAAAAGAATAGGCGTCGTCTTCTACGATATGTTCATTTACAATCATTTCGTTCATCGTATAAGTCGTCATGCGCAGGCAGTCGTTCAATTCATCGAACGATGGCAGGAATACTTCTTTTATGATTTGAAGGTCGCGGAAATAACCCGAAGGAAGGTTGTTGCTTATAAGCGTTATTTGTTGGGGCAAACCTTGTATTTTGTTACATTTAGCCCGGGTGAGTTCAAATACGTCGGGGTTCTTTTTATGAGGCATGATGCTTGAACCGGTAGTGAATTGGTCGGGCAGTTTGATAAAGCCAAAGTTCTGGCTGTTGAATAAACAGGCGTCGTAAGCCAGTTTAGACAGCGTTGCGGCGATACCGGCCAAGGCAAAGGCTGTGGTGCGCTCCATTTTCCCGCGTCCCATCTGAGCGTACACCACATTGTAGTTCATTGAATCGAAGCCTAATAAGTCGGTTGTCATCCGGCGGTTGAGCGGGAATGAAGAGCCATAACCGGCAGCCGAGCCTAATGGATTGCGGTTTCCTGTTTTATAGGCCGCCTGCATAAAGGCCAGGTCGTCAACCAGGCTTTCGGCATACGCGCCGAACCACAGGCCGAAAGAGGAAGGCATTGCGATTTGGAGATGCGTATATCCGGGCAATAATACGTCTTTATAACGTTCGCTTTGCTTTTGCAGAACGGTAAATAATTGAACCGTTAATTGAACGGTTTCCTGTATTTTCGCCCGGGTGAAAAGTTTGAGGTCTACCAATACCTGGTCGTTCCGGGAGCGTCCGCTATGAATCTTTTTCCCAACATCTCCTAATTTCCGGGTGAGCATTAACTCTACTTGCGAATGTACATCTTCAATACCCTCTTCTATTACGAAAGCTCCCTTGTCGGCAATGTGATAGATTGCTTTCAGTTCGGCGCGTAATATGCTTAACTCCCGGGGGGATAAAAGCCCGATGCTTTCCAGCATGATTATATGCGCTATTGAGCCGAGCACGTCATATTTAGCCAGGTAAAGGTCCATTTCCCGGTCTTTGCCTACGGTAAAGGTTTCTACATCCCGGTCTACCTGTATATTCTTTTCCCAAAGTTTCTGAGGCATAACTTTTAATAAGGTATTGTAGCGAGCAGGTCTGCTATTTTATCTAAAGCATCCTGTAATGGTTTTGATACTAATGGCCTGATAAACGGATTAAGATCGGCGCGAAGCGTTAGTTTCAGCCGGGCATCATTTTCCTCTACCTGTTTGAGCTGTATCCACAGATGTAATGGAACAGGAGAATTAATGGTAGTGAGTTTTATTGTTTTATTGGGTTCGCGATCAACGATTTGAAATGTTATCTCGCCTACAGGTTCTACAACAAAACTGCAAGAGTCGCTGTCGAATGTAAAATCTTTGAATTTTTCCCCGGGGATACGGTCTTTCACCTTATCCAGGTTTGACAGGTCGGACAGCATATCGAAGATACGGTCGCCATTAAAAGGAATGGCTTTAACGCCGCTAACAAATTCAGTCATTTGTTTATTATCTAGTAACAGGATTCCAGTTTGCGGGGTCTTTACGCCATTCTTGCAATGTTGCAATTTCCGCCTGGTCTACATAATTTGTGCGTACAGCTTCTTCTATCACGGCGTCATAATTGCTTAACGTGGTTAATTCCACCTGAGCTTGCTTGAATTGCTTTGCAGCAATAGGGAATCCATGTGTAAAAATAGCCACCATCCCAATTACCTCGCAGCCGAAATTACGGATTGCTTCTACCGCTTTCAGGCTGCTTCCGCCGGTAGAAACAAGGTCTTCCAATATCACTACTTTCGAGCCTGGCTTTAGTTCGCCTTCAATCAGGTTTTCCAGGCCATGGTCTTTAGGCGTTGCACGAATGTAAACAAAAGGCAGGCCTAAGAGGTCGGCCACTAAAGCGCCTTGGGCGATTGCTCCGGTAGCTACTCCGGCAATAGCTTCGGCGTTCTCATATTTTTCACTTATCACACGGGTCAGTTCTACTTTAATAAAGCTACGGATAGCCGGATAAGAGAGCGTCTTTCTGTTGTCGCAGTAAATAGGAGATTTCCATCCGGAGGCCCAGGTAAACGGATTGGTCGGTTGTAATTTTACCGCCTTAATCTTTAATAATTTCTCTGCAACTAATCTTTCTAATGTTTTCATTTTATATATATCAACGTTATTTATCCCATGCAAAAATAATTAATCGTAATGAAATACCAAGTAATAAGTTTCTATTATAAATACTCTTTAAGAAACCAACTGTTTTTTTGATAATTTTTATTTATTACCGTTTGCCTGGCGAAATGCTTATACAAAGTGGAAATAAATAAGAATGGGCAACATAGTTGTTTGTTTTTTAAGGGTCTGTGTATTATTCTTTTACAATCAATTTTCGCGTTAGGAGACGAAATGGAGGAATGCTGTTTATATCAAAAAACGGTCAAATTGTTTAGGAAATTGAAAACTTTCTTCTATCTTTACCGCATGATTTTTTACACTAACAGCTATTTTGTTAAATTTAATATTTGTTATTATGAAGCTTTTGTATGCACAGGAACATCTGACATGTAAAAATTATGTCTCGGATTTCCATATCGGATTTAACTGCAAAGAAATGAAACAGGGTGAAGTTTGGCGTCCGAAAGACAAATATTTCAATTATTTTATTTTTTTTCTTGAAGGAGAAGCCATGATGTCCTGTAATGAGTTTCGGAACCATCTTTGTAAAGGTAGCGAAATGGTTTTTATAGCGCAGGATTCGGATGTTTCGGCTGAGGCGATTACGGATATGAAATATATACTGTTAAGCTTTGACAATCAATTTACATTGTGCGACCAGCTGGCTTTAGAATCCTTGCAGAGCTACGAGAAAAAGCCCCCCGTCTTTAATAAGATAGATATCCGCCCGCCCCTTCAATTGGTGATAGATAGCGTGCTGTTCTATCTGGATCATAAAATTCAGTGCAGGCATTTGCATGCGATTAAGCAAAAAGAAGTATTCCTTATTTTCAGGGCATTTTATACAAAAGAAGAAATGGCGCGTTTCCTGTCGCCCATGTTAAACAAAAATATGGACTTCAAGGCCTTTGTGCTTCAGCATTATCAGGATGTGAAAACAGTTGAAGAGTTAGCCAATATGTGTAAGATATCCGTGCGTTCGTTCAACCGTAAGTTCAATGAATATTTCAATGATTCGCCCTATAGCTGGATGTTGAAGCAAAAATCCCGCCATATCCGGACGAGGTTGGCCAACGAAAGGATGTCTTTCGGGGAAATCATAAAAGAATATGGTTTCAGTTCGCCGGCGCATTTTACAACCTATTGTAAAAAGCAGTTTGGGCAAAGCCCTTCTAAATTGAGGAAGCAATTGATGCTGGAAAACTATTAATCATCAATTTTCCTTACTTCTTCATTCGTCAGCCGGTACAGGATATGGCTTTCCGGGCAAACGGCTATCCCTTTTTCATTAAAGTGCAGCCGGCGCCCGTTTTCGCTTACCCAGCCTGTTTGCCGGGCCGGGTTTCCCACTACTAAGGCATGGGGGCGTACGTCTTTGGTTACTACAGCCCCGGCGCCTATTAATGCGTATTCTCCTATGGTATGCCCGCAGAGGATGGTGGCGTTGGCGCCGATGGTTGCCCCTTTTTTCACGAATGTCTTTTCGTATAAATGTTTTCTGGATACAGTGCTTCGGGGATGGGTTATGTTTGTAAAAACGCAGCCCGGTCCAAGAAACACGTCGTCTTCGCAAACTACGCCGCTGTATATCGAAACGTTATTCTGTACTTTTACGTTATTCCCTAAAACAACCTGGGGAGAAATCACTACATTCTGCCCGATATTACAGGCATTGCCTATCCGGCAGCCGCTCATAATATGCGAGAAGTGCCAGATGCGCGTATCATCCCCGATTATACTTCCGGTATCAATAATAGCTGTTTCGTGTGCCTGATAGGTTGCCATGCTGTCAATTTATTTATAAAGGAGGAAAATGGTGGGTTTCCTGTTCAGGTCGGGCACTTTGCCGTTCCATTCTTTGATGGTGCGGGTTCGGATATATTCGCCGTGGCAGGTAATATCCGATGCGATACAGAGCTTTGTTGCAGGGCGGCAGGCTTGGAGCAGCTCGCTGGCTAATTTATTATTCCGGTAAGGCGTTTCGATAAATAATTGCGTTTGGTTTTCCGTATAAATCCGGTTTTCCAGTCGTTTTAAGGCAATCGCCCGTTCGCCGGCATCAATAGGGAGATAGCCGTGAAAAGCAAAACTTTGTCCGTTAAAACCAGACGCCATCAACGACAGGATGATGGAAGAAGGCCCCACCAGCGGCACCACCGGATATTGCTTTCTTTGAGCCATTGCCACCACGTCGGCGCCGGGGTCGGCAATAGCCGGGCAACCCGCTTCGGAAAGTACGCCTACGGATTCTCCTCTCGACAGGGGAGACAAATACCCCGCTACCTCTTCCGGCGAAGTATGTTTGTTAAGCTCGTAAAACGTCAATTCGTCTATCTGTACAGACTGTTCCGTTTTTTTCAGGAAACGCCTGGCTGTACGCACGTTCTCTACGATGAAGTATTTGATTTGCAGAATAACATCCCGGTTGCAATCAGGAAGCGCTTTCCGGATTTCGGTATCGCCCAATGGTACGGGAATAAGGAAAAGAGATGCTTGCATACGATTTCTTTTTTACAAAAGTAGTACTTTTGCCCGAATCAAACACAGCATTATGATTCTTCCTGCAGACTTTATTTCCGAAACCCGCTCCCTGCTGGGCAGTGAGTACCCCTTACTGGAGGCTGCTCTTCAGGCCCGCCCAACGATTAGCATACGTCTCAATCCGGCCAAAGGATTGAAAGATTTGCCGGCAGATTGCGTAGCGTGGTGCGATACGGGGTATTATTTGCCGGAACGCCCGGCATTTACTTTCGACCCCCTGTTCCATGCCGGCGCCTATTACGTGCAGGAAGCCTCGTCTATGTTTCTTGAACAGGCCATCCGGACGTATGCCGGGGGGCCGGTGAAATGCCTGGATTTATGCGCCGCTCCGGGAGGCAAGTCTACGCACCTGCTAACGGCCCTTCCCGGCGGGAGCCTTTTGGTAAGCAATGAAGTAATCAGAAGCCGGAGTTATATTCTGGCCGAAAATACAACGAAGTGGGGGAGTCCCCATGTCATCGTAACCCATAACGATCCGGAGGAGATAGGCGGGTTGACGCACTTCTTCGATATGATAGTAGTCGATGCGCCCTGCTCGGGCGAAGGGATGTTCCGGAAAAACCCGGAAAGCATAAGCGAGTGGAGCGCCGGCAATGTGGCGCTTTGCGCTTCCCGCCAGAGGCGTATCCTGCACGATAGCTGGGGCGCCTTAAAGCCCGGCGGTATTCTGATATACAGTACCTGCACCTATAATCTTGAAGAAAACGAAGAAAACCTGCATTATATACTCGCCGGATTAGGCGCCGAGGCATTGTCCGTCCCCGTAAAAGAAGCATGGAACATTACCGGCCCGCTTAAATACAGCTATCCGGTTTACCGCTTTTTCCCGCATAAAACGAAAGGGGAGGGGTTTTTCCTCGCCGTAGTAAGGAAAAAAGAAGACGGATTGCCTCCGTACCGGAAAAGGCCGGAGAAAGAAAAAGGCAAAGCAAAGAGCGCCGTCCCTGCCGCTCCCTGCCACTGGCTCCTGCAACCGGAGGCGTATCAGATAGAAATGAGGGGACATACAATCACCGCTTTCCCTCAGTCCGCGACCGACGACCTGCAAACAATAGCCGCCCGGCTGCAAATTGTTTCTTCCGGCGTCAGCCTCGGCGAGGTAAAAGGCCGTGACGTAGTTCCCTGCCACTCGCTGGCCATGAGTACGGCTTTCAACCGGGCCGCTTTCCCTGTTGCCGATTTAACCTGGCCCGACGCCATCCGGTATCTCCGCAAAGAAGCCGTAGCGCTGCCGGCCGCTTTCCCCAAAGGCTATGCATTGGCTACATACAAAGGCTGCCCGTTAGGATTTGTAAAGCATATAGGTAACCGGTCTAACAACCTTTACCCGCAAGAATGGCGTATACGAACAGAATGCAGGTGCAATCCGAACGATATGGAAAATAAAATTAACGCACGCGGATTCCCCGGCGAAGAATCAAAAACGATAGGCTAAAGCAAGAAATACGGTAGACGTTTTCTTCCTGTCCCTTATCACCCCTTGCGGGGCGGTTTTGTCAAGGAAAATACTGCGCCGGCTGTCGAAAATATCAAAATCGGAGAAAGAATAACCGGCCGAAAACCGGAATTGGTCCAAGTCTATTGACAGATACCCTTTCAGATGGTAATACAGCCATCGCCCGCCTTTGTTCCTGACGGTTAACCGCTCATTCGGGATAAGGCTGAGGAACAGGCCGCTTTCCATATTGAACACGAGCGCATCCTCTCCCGCCTCTCTAAGCAAGGGAAGCCGCAAACATACCGCCGGCCTTGCCAGCAGCGCATTAGCGTATTGCCTTTTGTATTCTTCGCGATGCAACCAAAGATCATATCCGTCGCAAGTACCGCAGAAAAGCGTCTGCAATAAGCTCCGCTCTTCGTCGTCGCCATTGCAAAACATCCGGTTGAAATACTGGTCCATCGCATTTAGCCCCAGCGTAATCCCTGCGTAGGGAGTAAGAAAAAAGGAATAAGCAATTTCCATTTCAAAAGCCGCCTGCGTATTAAAGCCGCTTGTCAATTGAACTTCATTCCTATAACGCTCCGTTATCTGGGCAAAGCCACTGAGAGGAATCATCATCAGCGCCATTACAATAAATCTCTTCATACACTATCCAATTAGTCTGTTATGCAATAGTAAGAGAGAAAAAAGCCCAAATACCCCTATCCTGCCGGCGCCTTATTTTTCAAACAGATGTGTTTTTTGTCAAAATATTTTCTCATTTTCCATAATAATTTATTTGTAATTATTTTTCAAGATAACTATTTTTTTTATTGCTTTCTTTATCTGAAAGAAAACTGTTACGGGGGCGTAATATAGCGATTTGAAACGATTAAACAAAAAATAATAATATTTTTTTCAATAGCGTGCAATTATTACTTAACTGATTAATTTAATGGATGATATAGGTTGGCTATAAGACTTGACGGATGTTGGAAAAAGAGGTAATTATTTGTTTTATATCATTTTAATTAGTATCTAAAAAATGGAAAAGAATCAGATTAGAGACTGTTGAAAAAAACATCGTATATTTTACAACATTTCATGCAAAAATTCCATAATAATATATACTTTTGCAGGCTAAAAAAAGAGTGGATGGTTTTCGAATCGATGCCGGTATGTTCGGCTGCCGGAAGATTCGCCGGCTTCCCGGCACGTATGGAGGCGAAATGTTGACTTTTGAAAAAATCCTGCCGGCTGACTCGCGCACATACACGCGCGCACGCGAAATAACACAGCCTGATTCGGGATAGGGGGGGATATTCAGGTAAAAATAAATATTAATCCTAATAACTCCATACCCCCCCCTGACGGGGGAAGAGAAAAGAAAAAACTAAAAAAGAAAAAACCAAAAAAGAAAACAATTAAAAATCAAAAACGCATGAAAAGAAAAAAAACAAGTTACTCACACCAGGAATTGGCAATACTGTATTTCCCCGACATATTGCCCAAGTCGGCTTCGCAGCAACTGAGCCGCCGGATTGTGAACGAC
>JAIRKZ010000071.1 GCA_031259845.1 Tannerellaceae bacterium
GAGGCCGACAGCCGGAGCTTTGAGGCCGACAGCACAGGTCGGTGGGTCAACCTCCAAGGCCGGTGGGTCAACCTCCAAGGCCGGTGGGTCAACCTCCAAGGCCGGTGGGTCAACCTCCAAGGCCGGTGGGTCAACCCCCAAGGCCGGTGGGTCAACCCCCAAGGCCGGTGGGTCAACCCCCAAGGCCGGTGGGTCAACCCGGAAACACGAAGGGCTGACCCGGAAACACGAAGGGCTGACCCGGAAGGACGAAGGGGTTTAACCCTCAAACTTGGGTTCTAATCTCCTAAGCTATGCGGACAAACACGAGGGGCCTGGGCGCAGCCCGCAATAGCCCGCGCAAGGGATTGCAGCGGAAAGCCCGCACGACGACCGGAGGGAGGAGGAGGACTTGCAGCGTAAAGCCCGGCCCCCGTCCCCCCCGGGCGGGGGATGCGCCCAAGCCCCCTTTCTGCGGGAGGGCGCGGGCTTTACGCAAAGCATCGCCCGGGGGAAACCCCAAAAGTATCTGCGTAAACATACGTTGAACAGGGGAGGAGGGGGGAGGACGGCGTTTTGCTTCATTCCCATATTGCATGGTAAGGAAGAACTGCGTACATTTGCACCTCCCAATGATGTAACTGATGATTGTAAGGAATAATTTCAACAGGCTGCTTATCTTATTGATTCTCGTATTACTTATCTGTATAGGACTGTACGGATTGCCCGGTTCGCTGCTTGGCTATAACATAAAGAAGGTTGATTTGCTCTCCGATATACGTGTGGCCGGGGCGGAGGTGTCGCTGGATTCGCTGTGGGCGCAACTGGAGGCGGCAGAGGCGGCAGAGGCGGCAGCCGTTCGCGACTCGGCGCTAAGGGCGGGAGAGCAGGATATGAGGGCGGAGGAATTGCGCGATTCGCTGTATAAGGTAATGTCGGCAAGCTACGGCGTTGATTCTGCCGGCGCAAGGATAGAGGATTATTCGGCGGGGCATACGGGGCTGAACCGCTTCTTTGCCGCCCTGAACCGGAGCGAAAGCCAGCCGGTGCGTATCGCTGTGATGGGCGATTCGTTTATTGAAGGGGATATTATGGTGGCCGACCTCCGCAATGAGTTGCAAAAGATGTTCGGCGGGAGAGGGGTAGGCTTTGTGCCCGTTACCTCGCAGGCCGCCCAATACCGTCCTACAATCAGCCGGCAGGCCTCGGGATGGACTACCCATTCCATACTGAATGACAGGAAGCAGGCATACACCCTGGCGGGGACAACGTTTGAAGCCAAATCAGACAAAGCCGGAATCTCCTTCAAAACCGCCGGCTACTACGACCGCCTGAAGAGCGTTTCCACCCTGAAGCTGCTCTACGAAAAGACGGAGGGTACGGCTATGCAATTGGTATGTAATGCGTTTCCCGATACGATTAACCGGTCTTTAGCGTCAGACAGCGTTGTAGACCAGTATATTCTGCGGGCCGACAGCATTACGGAAGGCTGCTTTACCTTTACCGGCGCAAAAGGTTTCCGGGCGCTGGGGCTTGCCCTGGAAGACGACGAAGGAGTGGTGGTGGATAATTATTCCCTGCGGGGCAATTCCGGCTTGCTGATGGAGCAGCTCAACCCTGCCGACTGCGAGTCGCTCGACAGGATACGCCACTATGATTTAATCATCCTGCAATATGGCTTGAATGTGATTGACGAAGAGATGCTCCAATACGGATGGTACAAGACGCGGATGATACAGACGGCGAGCCGCCTCAGGGCCTGTTTCCCCGGGACAGACTTCCTGCTGCTGGGCGTATCAGACCGTTGCAACCAATACAATGGCCAATTCAAAACCATGCCTGCCGTATTAGCCCTTCTGCATACGCAGCGGCAGATAGCGAGGCAGGCAGGGATACCTTTCTGGAACACATTCGGCGCCATGGGGGGCGAGAACAGTATGGTGGAATATGTAAACAAAGGCTGGGCAAGCAAAGATTATACCCACCTGAGTTTTCGCGGCGGCAGGGAAATAGCCAAAAGTTTAATAAAAGCATTGATGCAGGAAAAAGAATTTTATGACAAAGCAGAACAAACGGTTCAGTAACACAATACTGCGCATAGCAGTTGTTGCCTGCCTGGTAGCGCTGGCCATAGGGGTGCAAATGTATGCCGCTACACATAAAGCGTTTCTTAAACAGGCGGTCGTCCGCAATACGGAGCCGGTTGCGCCGCCGCCCCTCAAGCCTGCGGTTGTGCCGGATACGGTACGCTCTCATTTGAAATTTGCCGTCGATTCGCTGTGCAGGGTAAACGACCCGTATCATTCGTTAGACGCTTTCTTCTCGGAATTAAACCGCCTGGCCCGTGGCGCAGATACAGTTGTTACGATTGTGCACATAGGCGATTCGCATATACAGGCCGGCTACCTCAGCGGGCAAACCATGCGCCTGATGCACCGGCAATACGGAAATGCAGGGCGGGGCTGGATATCGCCGCTGAGGATAGCGAAGACAAACGAGCCTGCCGATTACTTTATTTCCACAGTGGTGAAAGAATGGACCGTGGGGCGATGTATACAAAGCGTCCCGAAAACGCCCGTCGGCCCCGGCGGTATAGGGATACGCACCGTATCGCCCTTTGTAAATTTCGACCTTTCGGTAACGCCCCTCAATGGCGCCGGCTATGAGTTTAACCGCGTGGTGCTCTACCGCGGCCAGCGGTCTATGCCGATGCTCCCTTCCGCCTCTTCCATAGATACGGCGGAGGTATCCAGAAGCTATACGCCTCCTGTGCCGGGCGTTGTAACGGATACATTCTACATAGATTGCCTGGCCGACAAGCTGCAACTGCAATCCACAAGGCGTAAGGAAGGAACCGATTCGCTCCTTCCGGCAGCCTCTTTCGACAACCTGTATTATGGCTTTAACCTCACCAATGGCGCCTCCGGGATATTATATCATTCGATAGGCGTAAACGGCGCCATGTTCGCAAACTATACAGGCGACGGTTATGTAAAGAAACTCGCCTTGCTTAATCCCTCGCTGCTGATTGTTTCGCTGGGAACAAACGAAACGTTCGGCAAGCGTTTCTCTGCCGCCGAATTGTCCGGGCAGGCAGCCGCCTTCGTTTCCCTGGCCCGTAAATATATGCCTCAGGCCGCCATCCTGCTCACCACGCCTCCCGAATGTTACAAACGGGTATGGGTTGACAAGAAACGCGCCTACATAAGGAATGAAAATACCGAACGGGCGGCAAAAGCTATCGCAGCCGTAGCCGCCGAGGAAAAACTCGCTTGCTGGGATATGTTCGCCGCAACGGGCGGAAAAGGCTCTTCCAAAGACTGGTTCAACGGCAAATGGATGAGGCGAGACCGTATCCATTTCACCAAAGAAGGGTATACAGAACAGGGAACGCTGCTGTTCAAAGCATTGATTAACCTGAAGATAGAGAGGGAAAGGCAAGATGCCGGGCGCGTTACTGACTGATATGGGAGGATTCTTCTCCGGCCTGTCGTGGGAGAGGGTGGTTGAACAGTTCGTTTACCGTCCGGAGGCGCCTATGCTGTTCAGTAGCGGCATGTTCTTTTTCCTTTTTATTGGCTTCCTTATTATTTATAAATCGCTCAGGAAGCATTTATTAATCCGTATTATTTATGTAACGGCCTTTTCGTTCTTTTTCTATTATAAGAGTAGCGGAGTGTGGTTTCTTTTACTGATAGCCACGGCTACTTCCGATTTCCTTATTGGGCGGAGGCTGTCTTTGACAACTTCCGTAGCGGTTCGTAAATGGCTGGTTACGCTAAGCCTTTGCGTCAACCTGGGGGCGCTGGCTTATTTTAAGTATTTCAACTTCCTGATGGATATGGGCGCCCGGCTAATCCATGAAGCCGGCGTATTATCCGGCAACGCCACGCTTCAGCAGGTAACCTACGCGCCGGAGGATATCTTCCTGCCCGTAGGCATATCTTTCTTTACTTTCCAGTCGCTGAGCTATATCATTGATATATACAGGCGGCAGTTGGAGCCGCTTTGCCGGTGGATTGATTATGTCTTTTACGTTTCCTTCTTCCCCCAGTTAGTTGCGGGGCCGATTGTGCGGGCGCGCGATTTCATACCGCAGATATATAAAGAACTGGCCGTTTCCCGCGAGCAGTTTGGCGAAGGGCTTTTCCTTATCTTTTGCGGATTGTTCAAGAAGGCGGTGGTTTCAGACTATATCAGCCTCAATTTTGTAGACCGTATCTTTGACGCTCCGCTGCTTTACACCGGGGTGGAGAACCTGCTGGGCGTTTATGGGTATGCACTGCAAATCTATTGCGACTTTTCCGGTTATTCGGATATGGCTATCGGGATTGCCTTGTTGCTTGGCTACCGTTTTACCATCAATTTTGATTCCCCGTACCAGTCGGCCAGCATCACGGAGTTTTGGCGGCGCTGGCATATCTCCTTATCTTCCTGGCTGAAAGATTATTTATATATATCCCTCGGCGGCAATCGCAAAGGGAAAACGCGCACGTACCTCAACCTGATGATAACGATGCTTCTGGGAGGCTTATGGCATGGGGCTTCGCTTCGCTTTATCCTTTGGGGAGCGATACATGGCGTATCCCTTGCCGTGCATAAGTTTATTATGGGGCGTTTCGGCAGTTTTAAGCAGTTGGGAAGCCAGATGTCTCCCTTTCGCCGGGTAGCGGGCGTTGTGTTTACCTTTCATCTGGTTTGTTTCGGCTGGATATTCTTCCGGGCCGGAACGATGCAGATTGCCGGGGAAGTGTTATCCCAAATCTTTACAGATTTCCACCCGGAGGTATTTATACAGTTTGTTATGGGATACAAAGGCGTGATGCTCCTGATGGCGGCAGGCTATATTCTTCACTTTACCCCGCACCGTATGGGGTTGGCCGTGCAGCGTATAGTTACCCGTTCGCCCTTGTTTGTCCAGGCATTACTGCTGGCGTTGCTTATCTTTATTA
The DNA here is from genome assembly GCA_031259845.1 of Tannerellaceae bacterium. GTDB lineage: Bacteria > Bacteroidota > Bacteroidia > Bacteroidales > Tannerellaceae > DFXE01. The sequence continues at coordinate 4,932 of JAIRKZ010000071.1, forward strand.
TTGTTCAGGTGAAAAGCGCCGGTGTGCAACCGTTTATCTATTTCCAGTTCTAATCCCTGTTTGAGAAATATTTCATGAACTGCGCGCGTTCATACATTCCCGGATTCTTACTGCTGGCATAACTCAGTTTGCCCCTGAATTCGGCTATCGATTCATATTTGGTATGGTTCATCCACTCTTCCACGCAGGTAAGTACTTGCGTGATAATCTCGGCGCCACAGTTATAAACCGCGCTGCACATTTGTACGGCGGAAGCGCCGGCAAGCAGGCATTTGATAACGTCTTCCCATTCATGTATCCCGGTAGAAGAAGCGATACTGATACCCGGTATTTTGCCCGATACGATGGCCGTCCACCTTAACGTATCCCCTAAGTCGGAATGGCTGCTGAATACATTGCCGGATACAAGCTGCATGGTATTTATATCAATATCGGGGCGATAGTAACGATTAAAGAGTACCACTCCATCCGCGCCGTTTACCTTTAATATATGTACGAGCGCCGGTATGCTTCCGAAAAATTTCCCAATTTTCATGATAACCGGAATCTGCACCGTTTCTTTTACCCTGCGGATTATATTAATGTACATGGCGCGGGTTACATCATAATCATGCGTCAAATCAGTGTCCATGTAAAAAACGTTTAGCTCCAGGGCGTCGGCTCCGGCCAATTCCATTTGCCTGGCAAAGTCTGTCCAGGCATCTGCTTTGTAACAGTTTACGCTGGCAATAACAGGGATGTTGCAGGCTGCTTTTGTTTTTTTTATTAATTCCAGGTAATCGTTTACCTGGCTTGTTTTTACGTATTCGCGGATGTAATCGGCAGCTTCCGGGTAGTAAGACTCATTCATTAATGATGCGCTTTGCATCTCTATCTGTTCTTCAAAAAGAGATTTAAGAACAATAGCGCCGGCGCCGGCTTTTTCATATTCTTTATTACGATCCGGGCTTGACGTTAAACCGGAGCTTCCTATAATTATCGGATTGCGAAGCGTTAACCCGGCGTATTGCGTTTCGAGGTTGATCATGTTTTGATTTAATTTTGTTTAACATTAAACTATCATAACGACAAATGTACATAATTATTCCGACACGGGTCTGTACCGGTGTTCTTTAAAATGGTTAAAATACAAATGTGTTAAAGTATGGATGCGCCGGTTGGGTTACCGGTTGCCAAAAATATAACTTCCGATACGCACCATCGTACTGCCTTCTTGTATGGCAAGCCTGTAGTCGCCGGTCATTCCCATTGACAACTCATTGAAATAACCGGCGTTTTTTAAGGCAGGGGATGATTTTATCTCTTGAAACAAAGAGCTTAGTGAGTGGAACTCTGTCTGTATCCGGGTTGTATCACCGGTGAAGGTAGCCATTCCCATCAATCCGCAAATCCGGATATTATTGAAAGAATGTATATTTCCTTCCGTCAACAGTTCCTTTACTCCGGAGGGCGTAAACCCATGTTTGCCCTCTTCCGCAGCGATGTGTATTTCCAGCAAGACGCGAATAATCCGGTTATGCCTGGCAGCCTGTTTATTAACCTCCTCTGCCAGCCGGAGCGAATCAATACTGTGTATCGTATGTATAAACGGCGCCATGTCTTTTACCTTATTACTTTGCAAAGGGCCTATAAAATGCCATTCGATATCGGAAGGAAGCGCTTTATGCTTGCCGGTTAATTCCTGCACCCTGCTTTCCCCGAATATCCGCTGTCCTGCCTGATAGGCTTCAAGAATAGCTTCCGCCGGATGAAATTTAGAAACGGCCACTAATGTTACATGAGCGGGGAGTTCTTTTTTCAACCATTCTATTTTAGAGCCGATACTCATGATTTTTGTTCGTCCACAGAAAAAGGAAATACATCCATCAGGGCGGTTTCCGTAACGGATGCAATCGTATAATCCGCCATTGTCCCCTTCATGCCTTCTTCCAATACGGCAATGGCATTTTTCAAGTCGGAAGCTTGCGCCAGCATCTGGACGGCCGTTTTTTTCTCCGCCCCGCTTTTTTCGTCCAGGGAGATGAAGAATACCTTTATCTTGTAAAAGCGGTCGCCGTTCTCATTGAAAAACAGTTCCGAAAGGCGGGCGCGCTTTATATCGGCAATAGTGAACTCCCCGGTAATATAGGGGCGTATTTCTTCTATGATCCGCGCTTCGGCTTCGGTAAAAGATAATGCGTCTACCAGATAAGGTTCGGTAACTTTCTTTTGCATTCCGTTTTCAAGTGTTTTCTCGTACGATACTTTACATTCAAACCAATTGTGCATATTATTCTGAGTTTAATTGTTTCGTCTAAAAAATGTGAGCAAACTTACGCAAAAAATGGTGATTAATACGAGTTAGCCTGAAAAAAACAAGGCAATCGTATCAAAATAATTAAAAAGCGAACATCAGGAAGAAGTCATAAACGGATTGTACAACAGTACTTTTCCTGTTTAAAAAAGATAAATACAACAAATACTCAAATGATATTTGAGTATTTGTTATGTAAAAAAACAAATAATTATATATATTTGCTCGCGATATTTAGAATAGTAATAATAAATAAAAAAAGAAGCAAATTATGGCAAGAAAAAAAATGACAGAAGAAGAAAAACTCACAAAAAGAGCAATGAAAGAACAAGGTTTTGATGTGCTGGCGAAAGGCCTTAAATATCTTTCTTATTCTGACTTGGACGAACTAATTGCTTTGTCTATGCGGTATAAAAAAGAAAAATTAGGCAAAGAAGAACTCCGTCTGATAAAAGAAAAGGAAAGGATAGAGTTAGAATTAAAGAAGTTGAAAGACCTTGATGTAGCAGAAAATTTGTAACGCATCAACGATTTGCCAAATGAAAAAGGAACATACCATCTGTATGTTCCTTTTTCGTGTAAACAGGGCAGAGATTAATTACTTTTTCGATAGCCGATAACAGCCAGCGCATTAAAGAAGATGGCAAAAAGGCAAATGACAAAGAAGTGTACCGGTAAATCGGACAGCCGGCTGCCCTTGAGGTAAACCATTCTCATCACATCTACAAAGTAACGTAAGGGATTGAAAAGAGTAAGCTTTTGCGCCCATTCCGGCATGCTGCTCACAGGGGTGAAAAGCCCGCTCATTAACGCGAAAATAATCATGAAAAAGAAAGCTGTAAACATGGCCTGTTGCTGATTGGACGAAATAGAAGAAATAGCCAGCCCCAACCCCGTAAATGCAATCAGGTAAATAGCGGCAAACAGATAAATTGTACCAAAGCTTCCGGCAGGAATAAGCCCGTAAATTAACCACGTAATAATCATGCCGATGGTTAGCAATATGAATCCGATGATCCAGAAAGGTATCAGCTTGGAAAGCAGGAATAATGATTTGGGTAATGGAGTTACGTTGATTTGTTCAATCGTCCCTTTTTCTTTTTCGCTGACAATGTTTAAAGCGGAAAGGAATCCTCCGATAAGCGTTAAGAGAAAAGCCATTATCCCCGGAACCATATAATTTTTATAATTCAAATGAGGATTGTAAAGGTGTTTGGAAGTAATGCTTCCCGCTGTACGGACGCCATAACCGGAATCGCTGTTGAAGTCTTGTATAATAGTAGAAAGATACGAATAGCCAAGCCCTCCCTTCGTGCCATTGATGGCATTGGCGGCGATAAGGACTTGCGCTTTGCCTTCTTTTCCCAGGTCTTTTTCAAAACCGGCAGGTATTTCTATTAATATATCGGATATGTCTTTTTCGACAGAAGTCAATCCTTCTTCATAACCGGGCGATATGTCTGTTAATTTAAAATATCCGGAGGATAGTATTTTTCCGGTTAAACGCTGCGAGCAGACAGAACGGTCGTTGTCTACAATACCGATATAGATGTTTCTCATCTCGAAATTGGCGGCGAAAGGCAGGATAGCCAATTGAAGAACCGGCATGATAAATATAATTTTAGGCAGAAAACGGTCTCGCATTATCTGCTTAAATTCTTTTTCCAGCAAGTATCGGAGGGCTTTCATTATAAGCGGGTTTTAAAACGTTTTGCGCTGACTGCTATTAAAAACAGAATCATAAATAACATGATGCCTGCTTCTTTCCATATAAATGCCATTCCCAATCCTTTTATCATTACATTTTTCACAGCAATAATATACCATTTGGCCGGTACGATATTGGAAAATACTCTTAGTATCCAGGGCATATTTTCAACAGGGAAAACCATCCCGCTCAGAAGTATAACGGGAAGCATCAATACCATCCCGCTCAGAAGCATCGCCGCCTGTTGCGTATTGGCAATGGTTGAGATAAATAACCCCAGGCACAAGGCTACGAGCGCATACAGGATGGAAATCGAAACAAGAAGTATAAGGTTGCCCGCAACAGGGACGTTGAGCAGAAACCTGGAGAGCAACAGGATGGCGGCAATATTGGCCATACTCAGGAGCAGGTAGGGAGTGGCCTTGGCCAGGATGATATAGACGGGTTTCAGGGGGGAGACCAGCAATACCTCCATGGCGCCGGTTTCTTTTTCTTTTACAATCCCTACGGAGGTCATCAGGGCGCAAACCAGCATGAGTATTAAGCCCATAACGCCCGGCACAAAGTTGTAAGCGCCTTTCATTTGCGGGTTGTAAAGGAGATTTACCGCCGGGACGATGCCTGGCTGCCTTACCTCTGCGCCCAGGCTGCTGACAGCGATATCCGAGGTGGAGATGATTGCCGTGGCATACTGTATGAGGGAGGTTGCCTCGTTCGGATTGGCGGCGTCGGCCAGGATTTGTATGGAGGGTTCGCCGGCCCCTGCCAATTGGGCGGGGAATATGACGGCCAACCGTATTTTGTCTTGCCTGAAGAGCGTTTCTACTTCTTCATAGCTGCCGGCCGTTCGGTATAGCTTGAAATACTCGCTGGCTTGAAGCTGTTCGGCCAGGCGGCGGGTTACGTTGTCGCGGCTGTAATCCAGGATGGCTATGGGCGAGCTTTTTATTTCGGTGGATATGGCGTATCCGAAGAGGATAATCAGGATAACGGGGATGATTAACAGTATAATCATCGTGCGCACATCGCGGAAAATGTGGTGGAACTCTTTCGTTATGAATGATAAGAACTGCTTCATGGCGTTATACTCCCCCCCTTGTGGCTTTTCGTGCTAATGACTGGAATACTTCGTTCATGTTTGCGGCATGATACGTCTCTTTCAGAGCCGGCGGTTTGTCTAACGCCTCTATCCTGCCGTCTACCATGATGGATACGCGGTGGCAGTATTCGGCTTCGTCCATGTAATGGGTGGTGACGAAGACGGTGATTCCCCGGGCCGATGCGTCGTAAATCAATTCCCAGAATTGCCGGCGGGTAACGGGGTCTACGCCTCCGGTGGGTTCGTCGAGGAAAACGATGGCGGGTTCGTGGATGATGGCCACGGAAAAGGCCAGCTTTTGTTTCCATCCCAAAGGGAGTGCGTTTACGGGCGTATCGCGTTCGCCATCGAGGTGGAGGGCGTGCAGCAGTTCGTCGGTTTTGCGGGCCAGTTGTTTGGGAGACAAGCCGTAGATGCCGCCAAAGAGGCGGATGTTTTCCCATACCTTAAGGTCGGCGTAGAGGGAGAATTTCTGGCTCATGTAGCCGATGTGCTTCTTGATTTGCTCGCTTTTCCTGTATACGTCGTAACCTGCTACGGTTGCCTTGCCCGAGGTGGGGGCGGAGAGTCCGCAGAGCATGCGCATGGCCGTTGTTTTGCCGGCTCCGTTGGCTCCCAGGAAGCCGAATATCTCGCCGCTTTCTACCCGGAAACTAATCCGGTCTACGGCCGTAAAGCCGCCAAAGCGTTTGGTAAGTTTATCTGTTTCGATTACATACATAGCGTTAGTCATTACCAAGTTCCATAAAGCAGTCTTCCACGCCTGGCTCTACCGGCTGGATGAGGGCGTCTGTATATCCTTTCTCTTTGAGGTAGGTTTCCAGGCTGGCGATGTCTGTGGCGCTGTCTTTGAGGGCCAGGTGATGCGAGTGGCCGAAGGCGTAGCAGGAATGGGCGCCCGCCCAGCTCCGGAGGTGGCCTAACAGGGGGTACATCCTGCTTGAGCGAACCGAATAGAGGGGCCTTTTGTACGACTGGCAAATCCGGGCGGGCGTACCGGTGGCGAGGCAGCGCCCGCTGCGCATCAGGGCAATGCGGTCGCAACGGGAGGCCTCGTCCATATAAGGGGTGGAAACGAGTATGGCGATGCCTTGCTGCTTCAGCCTGCCAAGCATGTCCCAGAACTCAACGCGCGAAACGGGGTCTACCCCGGTGGTAGGCTCGTCTAAAAGGAGCACATCGGGGCGGTGGATCAATGCGCAACAGAGGGCCAGCTTTTGCTTCATCCCTCCCGACAGTTTGCCGGCCCGCCGGTTTTTGAAAGGCTCAAGATGCACGTAGATGTCGCGTATCAACTCATAATTCTCTTTAATGGAGGCGCTGAATACGGTGGCGAAGAAGGCCAGGTTTTCTTCTACCGAAAGGTCTTGATACAGCGAGAAGCGCCCCGGCATATAGCCTGTCCTCGCCCGGATTTCGCGCCAGCGCGTCACTACATCCAGCCCGCATACCGTGGCCTCTCCTTCGCCGGGCAGCAGCAGGGTGGCCAGGATACGGAAGAGGGTGGTCTTCCCTGCGCCGTCGGGGCCGATAAGGCCAAAGAGTTCGCCTGCTTTTACCGCCAGGGATACGTTCTGCAAAGCCGGCTCGCCGACGCCCTTCCGGCTATACGTTTTAGATAGATTCCTTACCGTTATCATCGTGTTGTTATCGTTAGCCGTTACGTTCATTCGTTATCTGCCCCCGGATGATGACTGAGCGCGGCGGCTTGTGCGAACAGGACTTCGCCGTACTGTCCGATTTTCAGGTATCCGTCGTTCTTTACGGCTATCCTGATGGCGTATACAAGGTTGGCGCGTTCGTCTTTGGTTTGGATGCCTTTGGGGGTGAATTCGGCTTTGCCGGATATCCAGCTTATTACGCCGGAGTACTCGCGGTGGCCGGCTTTGCCAAAGCAGGCAAACACCCGGACGGTTTGTCCCTGTTTCAAGCCGTTCAGCTGGTCGGCGGTAATGTAGGCTCTGAGGTATAACAGGCCGGTATCCGCTATTTTATAGAGGGGCTTGCCGGCTATCGTTACTTCGCCGGGTTCGGCGTATTTCACCAGTACGGTTCCTGTCTGTGGATTTATAATCCGGCATTTCTGCAACTGGTCGTCAAGCTGCATGATTTGATATTGCAGCGCTTCGGCTTCGGCGCCGGCGCTTCCCGACGTTTTCCGGAGGGTGGAGTATTGAGCGTCTGCCTGCTTTTGCAGAAGGCGTATGCTGTTCGCTATATCGTCTGCCTGCTTTTGGTTTCCGGCGTTTGCTTTTACCAGGTTTTCCATCCGTAGCTGTTCGGTGCGGGCGGCGGCTATCTGTTGCTCCAGTACGGCTATCTGCCGGCGTATGTCTGGCCGGCGTATATCAATGGCTTTGAGGCCGGCGGCTAATTGGCGCTTTTTGAGGTAAAGCTGTGCGCTGTCTATGTATCCTGCGTAGTGTCCGGCGTTGATACGGTCGCCCTCGCGGATGCCGAGTTCCATAATTTTGCCGCTTACTTCGGACGAAACCACTATTTCGGCGGCTTCGAACACGCCCGTAGCGTCTGCCCTGTGTTCGTCTGCGTGGCAGGCGCCCGTAAGCGTGGCTATTATCGTTAATACGATACAGAGGGGGAGGTTGCTTTGTGTCATCTTCTTACTTATGATTCGTTGTATACATATAATTATATAGAGCCATCAGGAGGCGGATGCGATTGGCCGCTACCGTTTGGCGGGCCATATCCTCTGCATTAATCTCGCGAACGAGGTCGCTGGCGGAAATAACGCCATTCTCCAGCTTCGCTTCTGCCGCTTTCCTGATGCTTGTTCTCAGGCGTACGATTTCGTCTGCGGCTTGCAGCAGGCTGTTCGTTTTTTGTATCTCGGCGTTTTGCTGCGTCAGTTGCATGGCGGTATTGAAGAGGAAGACGTTTCGCTGCACGTTGATAGCCCGGCGCCCGGTTTCTACTTTCCTCCGGTCGTTTTTCGCCGTGTACAGTTTCCCTATATTCCACGACAAGCGTACGCCCGCTATGTAAAAGGGTTCAAAATCGTCTTCCAGCATATTCAATCCCGGCCTGCCATAACCTCCCTGTACAAACAGGCCGATACGGGGCGCCAGCCCGGCGGTGATTTGTTTGTTATGCGTGTCTGCCAGGCGGCTCCGGGCTTCTAACGCTTTCAGTTCGGGGCGGTTTACTTCAAGCCTCTCCCAGCGGCCCTCCCAGGCTTCGGGAGAGGGAACAGGGGGCGCGGAAGGCATGGCCAGCAGGAGTTCTCCATCCCGTTCTTCCCCCGTAGAGCCGGCCGGCGTTACCAATATCTCCAGCATCCGGCTGTAGGCTTTGCGCCCGGCTTTCAGTTCTATTTCGCGCTGGCGGGCGTTCAGCAGTTCGGCCTCCAGGCTTTCCCTGTCGGAAAGGTTGGCCACCCCGTTCTCCATCATGGCTGCCACGCGGCCGATATTAACCTTCAGTTCCTTTTGCAGGAGGCTGTTCAGGCCAATCAGTTCGTTGTGCAGGAGGCAGCCGAAATATAACTGGTTTACCCTTTCGTTCAGCGCATACAGACTGCTTTCCAGCTCTTCCCTGTCGGCCGTAGCCTGGGCTTTTGCCAGTTCGCGGGTAGAGTGGATGAGGCCTCCGTCCCATATCGTCTGGCTCAGTTCGGCCGTAGCCTGGTATTGGTCTTTAGCGGGCGTGGGGATAGAGAAGCCCGGGATGATTGCCGAGAGCTTTTCGCCGTTGAAAGGCAATTGCGTTACGTTGCTTTGATAAGTAGCTTTGGCTCCCGCCGTTATCTGAGGCCACCAGCCTTTGGCGGCGTTTGCCAGGTTGTATTGCTCCGTTTTGCTTATCAAATCATATTGTTTGATAAGCGGGTAATTGTTTCGCGCCAGCTCGTAGCATTGCGTAATGGTGAGCGCCTCCTGTGCTTCCATACAGAAACTTACCCGAAGGAAGGCGATTGCAAGCAGTTGGATTCGTGTCATATCACTCTGTATTTATAACTTGTTCAGAGGAGGGGAGGGGAGAGGAGGCGCATGCAGGCTGCGCATAACCTCCTCTTCCGTCTCTACTTAATGGTATGCGCGGCAACGCCTTCGAATGTTATTTTAACAGGATTTATAAACCCATTCTCGTCGAAGGTCATCCTGTCGATGCAGGTAGCGCGGTGGTTGTGATGTGTTTCAGTAAGCGGGCGGCGGTGGTAAACGATGTAATAATCATCTGAGCCGGGTATATGTATTACCGAGTGGTGTCCGGCGGCGGTGGCCACTTCCGGGTCTTGCTGCAGGATTTTACCGATGCGGTTGAACGGCCCCAGGGGCGAATCGGCTATTGAATAGGCCACGGAATAATCCGGGCCTCCCCAGCCCCCTTCGCTCCACATGAAATAATATTTTCCATCCTTCTTGAACATGAAAGGACCTTCCGTATAGTTTTCCGGGGTAACCTCTTTGTATATTTCGCCGTCGTCAAAGGGGAGCAGGGCGGTAAAGCTGTCGTTCAGCTTTACGATATTGCAATGGCTCCAACCGCCGTAATACATGTAACAGGCGCCGTCGTCGTCGAGGAAAACAAACTGGTCTATCGGTTGCGCCCCGTTTATTATATCGTTTATCAGCGGGCGGCCCAGTAAATCTTTATAAGGCCCTTCGGGACGGTTGCTCACGGCAACGCCGATACCGCCGGTTTCTCCCTCATGCACATCATTGGCCCCAAAGAAGAAGTAATATCGCCCGTCTTTGCGGATAACCGACGGAGCCCACATGGCGCGCTTGGCCCATTTAACTTCCGTACTGTCGAGGATACGGGGATGCTTCGTCCAGTTTACCAGGTCTTTGGACGAGAAACAGTCGAAGAACGTTTGTTCCTCATACGCATCGCTCCAGGTGGGATAAATCCAATACGTATCATCATAAATAATCCCTTCCGGGTCGGCATACCAACCTTCCACAACGGGGTTGCCACTCATGGGCGCTTCCTCTGATTTCCGGCTGCAAGCCAGGCAAATGATAAGGAACAACATGCTGAAAAATAATCCTTTTCGTGTCATAAATTAAATAGTTTTAGAAATTTATATTTTGGCCAGTCCTCCTTCGGAGGTTTCTTTGTAGAGGCTGGGCAGGTCGTGGCCTGTCTGGCGCATTACTTCTACTACCTGGTCGAAGCTTACGCGATGCCTTCCGTCTGAGAAGTTGGAATAGGTGTTGGCGTCTAAGGCGCGGGCGGCGGCGAAGGCGTTGCGTTCGATACAGGGGATTTGCACCAGTCCGCAAACCGGGTCGCAGGTAAGGCCTAAATGATGTTCGAGGCCCATCTCTGCTGCGTATTCAATCTGGGCGGTTGTTCCGCCGAAAAGCTGGCTTGCTGCTGCGGCAGCCATGGCGCAGGCTACGCCTACTTCGCCCTGGCAACCTACTTCGGCGCCTGAAATGGAGGCGTTTGTACGGGCTACGTTTCCAAACAGTCCTGCCGTGGCCAGGGCATGGAGTATCCTTGAATCGCGAAATCCGCGCGTGTCTTTCAAATGATATAATACTGCCGGAATTACGCCGCACGAGCCACATGTAGGCGCCGTGACAATTTTTCCCCCGCAGGCGTTCTCTTCCGAAACGGCCAGGGCAAAGGCGTATACCATTCCGCGGCTTTTGATGCTGCTTCCGTATCCTTTGGCCCTGATGAGGTAGTCTGAGGCTTTCCGCCGCAGCCCCAGGCCGCCGGGGATAATGCCTTCGGCTTCCAGTCCTCTTGCTACGGCTTCCTGCATCACCTGCCATACGCCGGCCAGGTAATCCCATATAGCGGCGCCTTCGCATTGCTCTACATACTCCCAGTAGGAGTATCCGGTGGTTTGGCACCAATCCTGTATGTCGTGTATGGTAGACATCGTGTAAACGCCGGCCGTTTTTTGTTCGTTACAGGTTTCGTTGGCCAATGTTCCTCCGCCGATGCTGTAAATCGTCCATTCTTCCAGTTTCCGGCCTTCGTTGCCGAATGCTTCGAAGCACATTCCGTTGGGGTGGAAGGGGAGGAATACCTGCGGCTTCCAGCAGATATGCGTGGGGGCTGCGGGTTGCAGTATTTCAAGGATAGCGGCGTCTGTCATGTGGCCTTTGCCTGTGGCTGCCAGGCTGCCGTATAATGTGACGGCAAACCGGCTGGCCTGCCGGTTACGCTCCAAAAACATTTGCGCCGCACGCCCTGGCCCCATCGTATGGCTGCTCGACGGGCCTTTGCCTGTTCTGAATATTTGTTTGATTGATTCCATGTGGCTATGCTTTGCGCGGGGTTGTGGCGTGCATTGAAGGGTCTTCGTGTATAACAATCCGGTAGGTTGGTATTTTTTCCCTGTACATCGCCCGGTATGCTTTGGGCGACAGGCCGGCTTTTCGCTTGAAAAACAGCGTAAACCCCTGGTGGACGGCAAAGTTCATCTTCGCCGCAACTTCATGGACGTGCATGTCTGTGTGGAGCAGATACCATTTGGCGTCGTGCAGGAGTATATCCTCTCGCCACTTCTGCGGCGACTGGCCTGTAAAATAGTTGGTCAAAACTTTCAATTCCGTCGCCGTGCCGCGCATCATCCCGGCATACTCTCCGAGGTTTGCCGTGTAATTTGCGCGTACTAAGGAAAGGTATTTGTCCATTATCTCATTGCCGCTTTTTTTCAACTGCCTTCCCTCTGCATCCGGCGGCTGCCAAACGTCATCGAAAGTTATAAGCGTCTTTGCTTTCATAGTCTTATGTATAATTTAATTGATAAATAAAAATCAGCTTTGAAAATATAGTAACTAATTATTGAAGAGGAAGAAAAATGTACAGGTTTCTTTCAAAACTTTATATGGCAGTAAGGATGGCGCCTGTTCTTAATTTCGCATTTAATATGGCAGTAAGGATGGGCGCCTGTTCTTAATTCCGCATTTAATATGGCAGTAAGGATGGGCGTCTTTTCTTAATTCTGCATTTAATATGGCAGTAAGGATGGCGTCTTTTCTTATTTTCATATAAACATACCGGATAAGGGGATTGCGGCGGGAAGCCTTGCCGGGGGCGATTAGATGTATCCGCCCCCTAATGCCTTATAGAGGTGAACGATAGACAGCAATTCGTCGAGGATGGCATTGTTAAGGCTGAGTTGTGCGTCTAATAATCCACGTTGCGCGTCTAATACATCCATGTAATTTGTAACGCCGTTGATATATTGCAGGTAGGCCAGTTGTGCATGGCTCTGCGCCGACACTTCCAGGAGAGATCGCCAGGCGCGTACCTCTTTTACTTTCCGCAGGCGTATGATGGCGTTGTTTACTTCCTTAAAGGCTTCCAGCACGCTTTTCCGGTAGCGATATGTTTCCTGTTCGTACCGGGCGCGTTCTGCTTTTACTTTTGCTTTGTTTTTACCCATCATGAAGAGGGGGGCTATCAAGTCTCCGGCCACAAACCAGGCGGGGCTTTTCAGGAGGCTCCCAAGCTCGTCGCTTTCGGCGCCCAGGTTTCCGGTGAGCCTTATTTTGGGGAACAGGTCGGTTTGGGCTACTCCTACGCGGGCGTTGGCTTCACGGAGTGCTTGCTCGGCCTGGCGCATATCCGGTCGGCGTTCTAAAAGCGAGGAAGGCAAGCCGGCGGGTAGCGTTTTGGGCAAATGCTGTTCGAGGATGGAAGCCCCGCGGGGTATTTCGCCTGTATAGCGCCCCATGAGGAAAGACAGATCGTTTTCTTTCAGTTTGATGTCCTGCTCAAGTTCGGGAACCAGTGTTTCGGTGCGGGTCAGTTCTATTTCGGCCTGCCTGTAAGACGTTTCGGACGTCAATCCTCCTTCAAAGCGTAGCCTGGCCAGTGTTACGGCCTCCCTCCGGGCGTCTACTGTGTGGCGGAGGATTGAAAATTCGTTATCTAAAGCCAGCAGCTCATAGTAGGCAGTTGCTACTTCGGTAATGATTGTCAGCTGTAAAGCTCGCCGGGCTTCTACGGTTTGCATGTAAGAGGCAATGGCCGCTTCATTAGCCCAGCGGAGGTTTCCCCATAAATCCAGTTCCCATGAGAGGAATACTTTGGCCGACATTTCGGGGTCTGTCCTGGGTGCGTCTCCGCCATAGTTCAGTTTTTCTTTCTGGGCATTCATGCGTCCTTCCATGGCGGGAAACATATTGGCGAAAGAGATACGCCTTTCGGCTGCCATTTCTTTTATCCGGGCGGCTGCGATAAGCATGTCGTTATTGTTTTCGAGAGCGGCGCCAATCAATCGCTGCAGCACGGTGTCTCCATATACGGTTCTCCAACTCAGCGAGTCTGTCGAACCGGGCATTTGAACGGATTCGCCTCCCTGCATTACTTCGGCCCATTGCGTAGACTGCGTTATTCCTGTATCCGGGCGGGCGTATTTCTTACCTGTTCTGCACGAGGGCAGCCCTGCCAGCGTTACCAGCAGAATGAATGTAGCGTATCGTTTCAGCCGTATTTTTTTCTTTACCTTATATAGTAAGACAAAAAAGAAAGGCGCCAACACGATTCCCAGGGTAATAGAGGTAAGCATACCGAAGAATACGCCCGTACCAACGCTATGGCGCGAGGCCGAACCAGGCCCGCCGGCCAATACCATGGGCAACATGCCGAGAACGAAAGCCAGCGACGTCATCAGGATTGGGCGGAAACGCATCTTTGCAGCATGAATGGCAGCCTCCGTTACCTCAATCCCTTTATCTACCTGCACCTTGGCAAATTCCACAATCAAAATGGCATTTTTAGCAGCC
>JAIRKZ010000088.1 GCA_031259845.1 Tannerellaceae bacterium
TTTGTTTTTCCGCCAGTAAACCGATAATGTCTTTACCGTAATCGTTCAGACATCGCCGGAGTATGTCGGGATTCAACAGCGAAAATACTCGCCGAAAGGTGTCGTGAGAGGGGATGCCATTGGATAATACTGTATACGGTTTTAGAAATTCTTTATGGCTTTTGGCAAATAAAACCATGTCCTCATAATCCTCTCCGTTACTCAAATATGTAAAAAGGCCTGTCAATAATATATCGGACAACTTGTGTAATCATTTTTTCTCTATCCGAAAATCTTCTACCTCTGATATATATTCCTGTATTGATTTCATAATGCAAAGCTAATATTTTCGTGCGTTTGCCCTGGACTTTTTACCCTGACTATCCAAGATACACATAAATATGCTATCTTTGTGAATGTCAAGACCACATACTGTTCTCATAATAATGATTTTAAATTAAACTTTGTACCAAGAGTACGTTAATTACAATTAGAACGGTTGGGGGCTTGACTCGTATATACTGGTGCGGGTACGTTTGATTTTATTCGTGTCTGAATTTGGGGCGTGAACCGTAACGGAAAGGTTTTTGACTTCCGCTTCCATCATCTGGATCAGTCTCGATGGTCGGCAGATCGGGCGTCAATGTGGGCGAATCTTTATAATCACCCATGCCGGCGATTTTTTCCAGCGTTTTAATGACATTTTCATACCGTTCCTTTCTCTATTAATATGCAAATAAATTTTGATGCGTCAGCCCTGATTATTCGCCGCCTTACCCTATTGATCCGTTTTTTTTCATACGCGCCAGTCAGGATAACGTAGTTTGATTTCATACGCAAGCATTTCATAATTGGTAGAAATCCCTTATCTTTACCGCAGAAATTGTAATCCGTCGTTTAGTTTGTATGGAACTTATACTTCCCAAAAGGTTGAATACGAGCACCCTTATTACTTTGGATACCAGGGTGATGGTGGTTATTGGCGTGAATGGGGCGGGAAAAAGCTCCTTTGGCAAGGATTTGATGGAGCGTTACGGGGAACAGGTGGAATATATCTCCGGCATGCACTCTTTGTTTCTGAATACAGAAAATGACACATTGGTTGAGACACGTGACGTTAATCATTTACAGGAGCTTATCGCTAAACGTGTTTTTACGCCGCGCCTTTCTGCCTATGAAAGAATGCTGTTACAATTGCAAAATGAAGAATTTGATGCGGCAGTCAGTTATAAGGAAACCTGCAAAACACAGCCGGAACTGGCGCCCCCCATCACCAAAATAGACCGGATACAAACGGTATGGGAAAAGATGTTTCCCCAAAATCGGTTGGTACGTAAATCGGGACTCATAGCAATAACTTCGGCAAGCCGGAAAAGTGGAGCTTACACGCCTGAACGGATGAGCGACGGTGAGAAAATTGTTTTCTACCTGATTGGGGCCGTGCTTTGTTCCCGTCCGAATGCCCTTTTAATTATTGAAGAACCGGAAGTGTTGCTACACGACTCCATCAAAAATGTTCTTTGGGATGAAATAGAAGCCATGCGTCCAGACTGCAGCTTTGCGTATCTTACGCATGATATTCATTTTGCCGCTTCGCGAACGGAAGGCAGATGCCTGTGGATACGTTCGTATGATGGCGACAACCCGGCTTGGGATTATGTGTTGATAGAGGATAACGATAATTTCCCCGAAGAACTGTATATCGAACTGTTAGGCAGCCGTAAGCCCATCCTGTTTGTTGAAGGAACCGATACGAACAGTATTGACAACCGCCTGTACCCGCTCGTTTTCCCCGATTATCTGGTGAAGCCGATGGGCGGATGCCAGAAAGTAATTGAAACGACTAAAGCGTTTCGCCAACTGAATGATTTCCACCTGCTGGATTCGATGGGAATAGTAGACCGCGACAGGCGCACACAGGGCGAAATAGACTATTTGCACGAGCAACGCATCTTTGTGCCTGATGTGGCCGAGGTTGAAAACCTATTGATGCTGGAACCCATCATAAAAGTAGTGGCCCGGCGTTTGATGAAAAACCCCGAGTCCGTATTTGGCGAGGTAAAGGAAAATGTTATTAAATTATTTGAAAAAGATTTGGAGGCCCAGGTAATACTTCACGCCCGGTATCGCGTGCGAAAGAAATTAGAAACGGCCGTAAACCGGAAAATCGAAACAATAGAAGAATTGGCCGAGCACATAGATGGTTTGCGTGAAACCATTCATGTGCACGATATATATAACGGCATAAAAGATAAGTTTATCCAGTATGCCGAAACAAAGAATTACAAAAAAATACTGTTGGTTTACAATCAAAAAGGAATGTTGCCGCAAAGCCATTTATGCAAGATATGCGGTATCAGTAATAAAGAAAGTTATTTAAATCTGGTTTTTTCGATTTTAAAAGAAGGTGGGGCGGATACAGCCGTTATCCGTACGGCCATTAAAAAATCGTTAGGGATGTAAATACATAATACTATGCGAACTCCGTCACTTCAATATTTATATTTGCAGAAACCTGTCACTATGGTGGTTATTATCTGCGCTCTTTCTGTTTTACCCTGGATTGGGGCAGGTGATTTTTCTACCAAAGGCGAACCCCGTGAAGCGGCTGTTGCTATTTCAATGCTTGAATCGGGCAATTGGGTTTTGCCTGAAGTATACGCCAACGAGTTTGCCTACACCCCCCCTATGGCGCATTGGTTGATGGCTGCCTTTTCTCTTCCGCAGGGATATGTATCCGAGTTTACGGTCCGCCTGCCGTCGGCGTTAGCTTTTATTATCCTGCTGGGGTTCACGTTGTTTTTCTTTGGTGAACGGATAAAGTTTCAGGAAGCGTTCATAGCCACCTTATTACTGCTTACCTGTTTTGAAATACACAGGGCCGGAATGACTACCCAGGTATATATGTTGCTTACCATGTTTATGGTGTTGGGACTTTATATGTTGTACCGATGGGAAAATCGGTTGCAATTAAAAGGGCTACCGGTAGTTATTCCCTTGCTGCTGGGCTGTGCGGCACTTACTAAAGGGCCGGTAGGTATCATTCTGCCTTTATTTGTTTTCGGCGTATATCTGCTGATACTGGGAAAACACAGGCTGCCTGCCATTCTTAAAGCCTTACTTTATATTGGCGTATCCTCTTGTTTCATGCCTCTGATATGGTATGTCGCCGCTTGGAAACAGGGGGGAGATGCGTTCCTCGACGTCGTATTGGCAGAGAATTTCGGACGTTTCTTCCATCTGAGTAATCCTGCTATTGTGTACGACATAGGGCATGAGAATGGCATGTGGTATAACTTCGTAACATTATTTGCCGGCTTTATCCCGTGGACAATCTTCTTTTTCTTTTCCCTGTTCGGCCTGAAGTTCCGCTGGCCCGGAAAGCCATTCGTACAGGTGTTGAAAGATTCTTGGGCAAGTATCCGTTCGATGGACAAAATAAAGCTTTTCAGTCTGACGGCTTTGGTGTGTATCCTCTTTTTCTACTCCATACCCTCCGGCAAACAAAGCGTATACCTGATACCTGCTTACCCGTTCATAGCCGTATTCTTGGCGCAGTATACCATTTACATAACCGAATACCGGACACTGGTAACCCGTCTGTTTGCCGGCTTTTTGGCCTTGATAATAACAGCCGTATTACTTGTTGTAGCCTTCACGATGGCAGGGATGACAGACCCGGTTGCCATCGCAGGCCGTTATACGGACAGGGCGTCTACGTTGGATACGGTACGGATTGTGGTATCTTCTTTTGATTCGCCTTACTGGCTTACAATAGCTATCCTGTCGGTTGTCGTGACAGCGTTGATTACCGTGTATTATCAAATGCGGAGGAAAATAAATATCAAAATGCTTTATGCTACTATTTTTCTGGTATTTTCTATTAATTCGGTAATCGACAACATTGTTATGAGGGGTATCAGGGAAGGTAGTTCTTCACGCCCGTTCGCCGAACGGATATTGAAAGAATATCCGTTAAATAAAGGCAATACGTATGTGATGAACAACCTGAAACAGTATCTCAACCTGTACGGGCTGAATTTCTATATGAAGAACATCTTCCATAACTTTGAAACAGACATGCCTGATACGGGTTATTTCTTTTCAGGCGAGAAAGAAATGGAAAAGGTTATACATAATTACGGAGATACATATATTTTCGATATACTTACCTGTTCGGAACATCCGGTCGGTGAAATACGCCAGAAGATCGTTCTTACCGGTTTTACTAAAAAGTGATACGTTTATAAATCAGTTGCTTTGAACTACCAGAACTCCTGACCCGAATTAAAATAATCATTTAGTTATAAGAGACTTATGGGAACGTGTACCCATAAATAAAGAAGTCTCATTTGGTGGGGATAAATATTTCAAGAAGAAATAAGAAACGTAGGGAGAAAAAGCAAAGAAAGACATAAATTTGCCTGAAAAAGAAAAACACATATTATGCAAACCCAGTTACCGTTTTTTCCGAGTGAGACCAAACTGATCAACCCGACGCTCCTGTTTTTCGCATCTTAAAAAATCTCAAAAAAAACGCCATTGACAATCAATTGGTTATGATGATAAAAAGCCAAAAGTGGGTGTCCTGCGCGAGAAAAGCCGTATCTCCTGACTTCGTCACTTTTCATTCAGAGGCGTTTAAAGATTTTATAAATACCTGATAATTAAATTTATACAGATTTTGCGTCACCCGTTTTGGGTGACGCAAGCAGAATTATGCTACCTTTATGTCATGTTTGTACGTAAGAAGAAAAACAGGTCTGGCAGCACGAGCGTTGTTGTAGCGGATAAGAGTAGCGGACAGTTTCGAGAAGTCAAAACGATTGGTGTCAGTAGTGATCCGGAAAAGATAAAAGAACTGTGCAAAGCGGCTATAGAATGGATTGATAGATATACCGGACAGTTGGATGTGTTTGTCGAAGGGGACAGAGAGCGGCAGTCCGACAGCGAAAAGGAGACAATCCGGCAAGTATTGGGTAATATAGAAAATATTCTGCTCAACGGCACGGAGCAGATATTGGATCGCGTTTTCCGTCTGGTTGGATTCGACCGCATCAAGGACAATATCTTGCGTCACTTGGTTATTGCCCGTTTGAGCCGGCCAATGAGCAAGTTGGCGACAGTTGAGTATCTGAAGTCATACTTTGATGAAGACGTGAACCTATCCAAGATATACCGTTATATGGACAAGTTATACAATAGACAGCAGGAAAGAGTGCAGCAAATCAGTGTTGAACATACTCGAAAGGTACTTGGCTGGCATATTGGACTGGTGTTTTACGACGTTACCACGCTGTATTTTGAGAGCAATTACGGGGACGGACTACGCGAGAAAGGATATTCTAAAGACGGTAAACACAGTCAGCCACAGGTTGTTTTGGGCTTGTTGGTCAGTCGGGGCGGTTATCCGCTGTCGTATTCGCTTTTCAACGGCTCTCATTATGAAGGCTACACGATGATTCCGATAATAGAAGATTTTGTACAGCGATTTAACCTTATTGTCGTTAGCGTTTAGCAATTAGCAATTAGAGCGTGATACCCATTTTCTTCATTAAGAAGCTTGCATTCATGTTTTGGGCCACACCTTCGCGAAGCTTGTAGGAGAAGGTTAGTTCACCGTCCGTTATATCCGCCTCAAAACGGTAATTCTTGATTTGGGCGGGATATTCCTGTTCCAGCGAGCCGAGGGCTAAATCGTGAGTAGCGATAATGCCGCAGGTGTTATACGTTATCAGTTGCTTCATCAGGGCGAAGGAACCTTTTTGCTTATCGGCGGAGTTTGTCCCTTTTAATATTTCGTCTAAGATGATGAATAATTCTTCTCCTTCTTTCAAACGGTCTATTATCATTTTTAGCCGCTTCAGTTCGGCAAAGAAATACGATTCGTTGCTCGTCAATGAATCAGACGTACGCAGGCTGGTCACTAATTTGGCCGGGTAAAAGGTCAGCTCTTCCGCACAAACAGGCGAGCCGATACAAGACAGGAGGAAATTAAGCCCGACGGTTCGCAAGTACGTGCTTTTCCCTGCCATATTAGCTCCGGTGACAATCAGGAACCAGGGGTGTTCACGGATTGAAATATCATTTCTTACACATACGTGGCGCGGGATTAAAGGGTGTCCTAACGCTTTTCCTTCCATACGGAAATACTTGCCGGCTATTTGGGGAAAAACAGAGTTGGGATGATTAAAGTGGAAACCTGCCAATGAGCTTAACGCATCAAATTGGGCTAAGGCATTGAGCCAATGTTCAATATAAGCGCCATATTCCGTATTCCATTTTTCAAGGGCGATGGATACGCGGATATCCTGAAAGGTAAAGATATTTAGCAGAATGCCGGTAAGCGTTTCCCGCCGGTCTAACGTACCGATGCGAGAGGATAACTTTTTAATCGCTTTTGAAGCGGTTGTATCTTTAGACACTAATTGGTGACCGATGTCTGTAAGCAGTTTTGACTTATAGGTATCCCCTTCAATACTTTTCATCAGTTGCGCATAGGTAGCCAGTATTTTCTCCATTTTGTCTACCGTATGGTGTATCTTGTTTATCTTCTTTAAGTTGCTGTATGAAACCAGACAAGACAAGACAAATAACGAACCGAACAGCGTTGTGTCTATAAGATTATATGCAAGTCCCCCGCAAAGCAGTATCCAGAGCGCCGGAACAATCCATACGGATAACCGCCAGAAAATATGTTTACTGAAATAAACGGGCATATCCGCCAGGCGGACCAGCAGGTTTGCATCGTTCCTGTTACCCGGTTGAAGCATACCCGTTACATAAAAATGCTGTCGCAGCCAAGACAGGGAAGAAAGTTCCCTGACGGCTTCCTGCCGGTATACGATGCTTTCTTTATCCGCTAACGGATGTATGAACCAGCTTGCCAGCAACTCCTTCCCGATGAAAGTAACCGTCCGGTTGATGGACTGGAAGACGGAATGTTGCCCGAAAATATCCAAGTCGAGGCTGAAAGAGTGCCCGCTGCTTATCTTCTCCGGATCCCCGTCGAAGGCGCTGAAATCGTAATTCAATCCGTTCAGTTCGTCGTTACAAAGCCGGATGAGTGCTTCGGCATAGGATTTTTTATTAGAAAGGGCAGCGTGGTAAAACATCAACACAAAGAAAGGAATAGCGCAAAGAAGTAAAACGCCAGCTATTATCAGCCAGCTCTGCGCCCATACCAGCCAGCCCAGCCCAATGGCCGCAATGACAATAAACAAGCGGATGGTGCCAAACAGATGAATCCTTTTTCGTAAATTGTCTACGCGCCGCGTATACGCCTCGATCGTATCGTTATAATATTTATAAACATTTTCCATGCCTGCAAAATTACATGAAAATCGAAGTATTTCCAAGCACATGTAATAAAAATCAGGGCAAACGCACGAAAATTAAGTAATCAATTTTTAAGATACTCCACGTCGTAAGCAGCCTTGAGTCTTCGTTTCTTCAAACTACCTGCTTGTAGTAGATACCACAGATTTCATCCCAAGGGATCAGGTGGGCCAATACTATCCAACGGTTTGATGGGTCAAGCTCCCTGTCGAAAGGATGCTCAAATCCGCACAACGTACCCTGAAGGGGACTCTCGTAACGAGGATTAAATGCACGACTTTTGCGCTCTTTTTCATATTCCCTTGCATTAGAACACAACAAATATACATAGAATATAATAAATATCAATCGATTGGACGTTTTTCAGCAGACCCTAATTAAAAGATTTAAGAATTTGCAACATGCATATTATTGGATAAACCCGCCCCGCGCGAAGTATAAAACTGCAATGCGTTAATTATTAATGCGAATCAGTATTTAAAAAATTAGATAAATGAATGCGATGGCAATTTTGCCCATCGTATGTATAAGTAATCCTTTAGTTGATCTTACTTTTTGCGTTCTTTAATTCATTATTGTAGGCACGGAGAACAGCCGGAAATCTCAATACATTTT